>PMPX01000301.1 GCA_003169235.1 Acidimicrobiaceae bacterium
TTCGACCCGGACCTGCACTGCTCCACCGCATGCGCGCTGGCCTGGCTGACTCCGCTGCTGCAGCCGGGCAGCTCGCTGCTGTTCGACGAGTTCCTCGGCGAGGACCCGGCCGAGGAGCGCGCGTTCCTGGAGTGGGCGCAGCGAACCGGGATCAGGACGGCGATGCTCGCGATGTTCGGCCTCGAGCCGACCTCGCGTGCCTGCCGGTAGCCGATCTCCCAGCGACGCTGCCGATCCGGACGCGGCGGTTCGCATTCAGACTGGCGGCTGCCGGCAAGCCAGGAGCGATCTATGTGCTGCACCGGTAGTTTTCAGTGCTATGAAACGGTCCTTGGTGCTGGACATCGACGTCGAGTCGATGCAGGAGATAGTCGAAGCGGCGACGTTCGAGCGCCTCTTCGGCACACCTCCGAGCAGCGACCTGGGCGCGGTCGCGCGCGGGTTCGGGATTCCCGTCCGCGACGTGACGTCGTCGTCAGAACTCGGACCGGCTTTGAGATTGTCCGCGCCTGGCCCCGCGCTGGTGCGGGTGCGGGTGCCGGGTCGAGCCGAGAACGTCGCCCTTCACGAAGAGATCAACGAGGCGGTCCGTCTCGCGCTGACGTGAAGGCCGGCGAGGGCGTGGACCTCGAGACCCGCCCTGAGGGGCTCTTGAAGGTGAGCTCGACGTTGGCGTCCCCGGACATCTTCCAGCCCATCTCGTGGACACTCCGGTGATGCTGATCGCAGAGCTCCACCAGGTTGCACAGATCCGTCGGACCATCGTCGATCCAATGCCGGACGTGATGGACGTCGGTGAATTCGGTGTACGTGCAACCCGGGAAGCGGCACCCCTTGTCGCGGCGCCGGATCTCAATCCGTTGGGCATCACTCGGATCGCGACGCGTCCTCCCGAGATTGAGGCTCTGCCCCGTCGGACCGTCGGCGGAGACGAGCACCTTGGCGTCACAGGCGATCCGCCGGGCGACCTCTCGCGAGACCGGACCTAGGACGTCGAGCTCGGCGCCGCCTGCACCTCCGGCCAGGAAGCTCATGTCGGCGTGGACGACCACAGTCGGTCGGTTTCGACGCATGCCGCCGGCCCGGGCCACTTGCGGGGCGCGGCCGGATTCTCCCGTGGCGTCGCTCTTGCACACGGCGACCAGTGCGTCGGCCAACCGCTGGTCGAACGGCGTCCGCTCGCGTCGGCCCCGGTTGGCCCGGGCGATCAGCGAGCTCTTCACGACCGCGTACTGGTCCTGGGGCAAGACACCCGTCAGGCTGCGACGCCGATCGTCGAAGCGGAGGAAGCGCCTGACGTAGGAGCCGGTCGCCTGCCCCTCGGACTGACTTCGTGCTGCGATGGCGAGCTCACGGACCTGCTTGGCCGACCAATGGGTCGCCTGTTCGGCCAGCGTGGCATCGGTGTCGGGTTTGGCCACCTCGACGAGGGGCTTGACCTGGTCGAACGACAGCTTTCCCTGCGAGAGGGCGTCCGAGATCTTTGGGAGCTGATGGAGCTTGGCGGCCGCGGTGACCCACTCGCGGGCGGTGGTCGCCGTGACGCCACAGCGCTGGACGAGCCAGGCCACCATCGACGTGGCGCCGTCGACTCTCCAGGCCTTGCGCCGGTCGAGCTCGACCACCGCGTCGAGCAGCTGGCTCTGATGTGCGGAGATGGCGCGGTGATGCTGCGCCACGCTGGCCACCAGGGTCTCGGTCCGACGTGACACGGTGTCGGGACGGGGTCCGTCTCGGAGGGTGGTGGTTGCCATGCGAAGCATGAACGGTCCCCGGTCGAGGGACGAAGTGCGTCACCTGGAAACAGGCGACGCTGGGCTCGGCGTTCGTCGGCCTCAGCGATAGCGGGCGGCCGGCACCCACTCTCCGTGGCTGCGGAGAGGCAGCCGTTCGGGTAGATGGATGATCGCCTCGGCGCGACCGCGACCCATGGTGGATGCGTCGAGCACGTAGAGGTGACTCGTGCCCGTGTTCGCGTCATCGACCACGGTGAGCAGCCAGCCCTCGTCGTCGCTGCGCCCGTCGTCGGCTCGGACGAAGATCGGCTCGCTGGCCCTGCGCCACGGACCCGGGTTCCAGGCCGCGACCTCGCTCCGGTCCAGGTCGAACTTCAAGAGGCCCTCGGGGGAAGCGGGCGTTTCCCACCGGCCCGGTCCGCGCCGCGGCCCCGCGTTCACTGGGCCGTCGCCCCACATCATCTCGACGCAGTACCCATACCGGAAGGCGGAGCCCTCGCACAAGGCATCCATGCGTGGATACTCCACGTGGCGCTCGTCGACCTGTACCCGTTCCAGCCGATCGCCCTCGATCCGCCACCGTTCCAGCAGGCCGAGGCTCCCACCGATGGCCGTCAGACCGATCCCCTCGGGGCCGACCACCGATGCCGAGAGGTCGACCGGCTGCCCGGTCTCGGGAGCCTCGTAACGACAGACGTACAGCTCGATGATGCCGTCCTCGCCGCCCCTGCCGATCTCCCTCGCCCCAAGCACATGGGTCACCAGGCAGGGGTCGAGTCGGATCCACCGCACCCCCGACCCGTCGCCGCCGCGCCGCACGACGCCGACCCAGCCCTCCGCACCTGGCACCCAACCGAAGGGCACCGCGCTCCCCGAGGCGTCGGGGAGACGGGCCGTCGGCGACTCGATGAAGACGACATGATCAGTCGTCACGGCAATGTCGTGCTGCCACGTGGCCCGTTCGAGCGCCACCGACTGGGCACTGCGCAGACCGCCGCCGGCTTCCCATTCCCCGAGGCGGAGCCAGATGCCGTCCGACTCGTCCAGGCCCACCGCCGCATCCGCGCTGGCACCGTTGCCCGCGCCTCCCGCGCCATCCCGTCGACGGTCGACCCCGTCGTCGACGGCGAACAGCACGCGACTGCCGTCGGCCGCCACTCGGTGCACGTGCGAGGCGATGGGCACCGTCAGGCCGCCGGAGAACCCCTCGGGCTCCAGGAGCCGTGAGTACTGCGACGGGAGCCCGGTCTCGGGAAGCGCCAGGACCGACCCGGCGTGCCAGAACACCCCGGCATCGGCATCGGATTCCCGGCTCAGGAAGGTCACCGCCTTGCCGTCGCGTAGCTCCACCGCATGGAGAGCGCCCCCGGGTTGACGCACCTTGCCTTCGGCGGCGACTCCGTGGCCATCAGCACGGCCATCACCACCCGCAGCACCGCCACCACCATCACCCACGCCACCCCGTCCTCCCGGCACCGTCGCCGGGCCGACCCGGAAGAGGGTCCCCTGCAGGTCCGGCGGCAACGAGCCCTCCATCGGCAGGGCGGGGCCCCACCCGGACCCGATCACCCGACCGCCCCGCTCACGCTGATCACCATGCGGCCGATCAACCTACCTGCGTATGGCAAAGTCGCGGCATGCCGACGTTTTCCGAGGACCTCGCGTTCCGCGGCCTCATCCACCAGATGACTGATTCCGAGCTCCCCAAGCGGCTCGACCAGCCCGGACTCACGGTCTACGCCGGCTTCGACCCCTCGGCCGACAGCCTCCACGTGGGCAATCTCCTCCAGCTGTGCACGCTTCGCCGGTTCCAGGAGGCGGGACACAGGCCGATCTCGCTCGCCGGTGGCGGCACGGGCATGATCGGCGATCCCGGCGGGAAGGAAGACGAGCGGCAGCTTCTCGACCTCCAGACGATCGAGGGCCACCTGGCGAGCATCCGTCCCCAGCTCGGCCAGTTCCTGGACCTCGAGAACGACCGTGCGCTCCTCCTCAACAACGTCGACTGGCTGGGCGGCATCTCGGTCCTCGAATTCCTCCGGGACGTCGGCAAGCACTTCACGGTCAACCAGATGGTCGGCAAGGAGTCGGTCAAGACGCGGTTCGAGCGGCCGGATCAGGGGATCTCGTACACCGAGTTCAGCTACATGCTGCTGCAGGCCTACGACTTCCTCCGCCTCCACGTCGACCACGGGTGCGAGGTCCAGATCGGGGGCAGCGACCAGTGGGGCAACATCACCGTGGGCGTCGAGCTCATCCGCAAGGTCTGTGGTGACGAGGTCTGGGGCCTCACCACGCCGCTGATCGTGAAGCCCGACGGCACCAAGTACGGCAAGACCGAATCCGGGACGGTCTGGCTCGATCCCGCTCGGACCAGCCCCTTCGCCATGTACCAGTTCTTCGTCAACTCCTCGGACGAACAGGTCGGCCAGCTGCTCCGGTTCCTTACCTTCCTGAGTCACGACGAGATCGAGGCTCTGGACGCCGAGACGGCGGACGCGCCGCAACGCCGTGCCGCCCAGAAGGCCCTGGCCCGCTCCGTCGTCGCTCTCGTGCATGGCCAGGCGGAGGTGGCGAAGTGCGAGGAGGCGTCGGAGGCGCTCTTCGGCGAGGAGATCGCTAGGCTGAGCGAGGAGATGCTCCTGGCCGTCACCGGGGACGCGCCAACCACCGAGATCCCCCGAGGCGAGATCGGCAACGGCCTGACCCTCGTCGACCTCCTCGAGCGCACCGGTCTGGCCAAGTCGAAGGGGGAGGCCAGGCGCACCATCGACCAGGGGGGCGCCTACGTCAACAACGTCCGTCAGACCGACGCCGCCCGCACGCTGAGCCCGGCTGACCTCCTGCACGACCGCTATGTCGTGGTGCGCAAGGGGAGGCGCGAGGTGCACATCGTCCGCGCCACATGAGGCGCCGCGTCCTGGCTCCCTTCGTCCTGCTCATGCTCGGCTCCGCCTTCACCCTGACGTCGTGTGCCGGAGCCGACCAGCAGGGCGACGCCGCGCACCGGATGTCGGCCTGGGTCGGCGGGACCAGCTTCGGGGCGGACATCGGCACGCTCATTGCCGACAACGCACGGGTGCCCAAGGTCGCGGCCAACGGATCGGGCGCCCTGCATGCCGCCTGCAGCACGACGCTCAACGACGCCCAGATGGCCTACGCCGAGCTGCCGTCGCCCGACCCCGACGTGAACCAATGGCTCGACAGCGCCTACACGCTGGAGCAGACGTCGGCCAACGACTGCTACGACGCCGCCGGACCCCACACGAAACTCCTGACCGAGTCCCTGCGCGACGGCATCAAGGCCGAGGCGCTGTTCAACGAGGCGCTCCAGCGGATACGCCAGATCGACGGCAAGGCGGTCTCCACCACGACCACCACCGACAATTCGGCGGGGGGCATCCTCGGGTGAGCCCGACGCGAGACGTGCCCGGCGCCGGCACTCCCGAGAAGACCTCAGAGGACGACGAGCTCGACCGCCATCGCCGGCGCGTGCTGTGGGCGCTCCCGACGGGGCTCTACCTGATCGGGAGTCGCCATGGGGAAGAGGTCAACCTGATGACGGCCAACCTCGTGGTCCAGGTGTGCATGGAGCCCAAGCTGGTGGGCGTGGCGCTCGAGCGTGACTCCGTGACCGCCCGCCTGGTGAACCAGGGCGGATCGTTCACGATCTCGCTGCTGCACCGGGCGGACCGCGACGTGGTGCGGCGCTTCGTGAAGCCGGTGACCGAGGTCGAGCGGGCGCCTGACGGCGCCATCCTCTCCATGTCGGGCCACCCCGTCACCGAGGCTGGGCCTGGTCGGGCCCCCGTGCTCACTGCCGCCGCGGGCTACCTGGTCTGTGCCCTCAGCCGCGCCGAGGAGCTCGGGAGTCACACGCTCGTCATCGGGGAGGTCGTCGACATCGGCGGCGAGCCGGCAGAGGCCGAGATCCTCCGCATGGAGGACACCCGCATGCACTACGGAGGCTGACCCAGGAGCAGGAGCAGGAGCAGGGGGCCGGGGCGGAATCGCCGGCGGGCCCGGTCCGGCCGCCGGAGCAGAGCAGGCGTCAGCCCGCGGCGCCGTCCTCCCGGGCCTCGGGTGGCCGCAGGTCGATGCGCAGGGTGAGGACCCCGTCCACGAGCTCCGCCTCCGCATCGCCGATCATGGCGTAGTCGGTGTAGTCCCGCTGGGCCTGCTCTCGGAAGCGCTGGCGCTCGGCCCCTTCGATCGGCGGCATGCCGCGGGTCCGTACGGCCTCGGCTCGCTCGCGGAAGCGTGTGATCATCGCCTGGGGATCGAAAGCGGGCACGGCGGTCAGCGTAGAGGCTGCACACTCCGTCGGACCCACGTCGGACCCACGTCGGACCCCCGGCCGGGGCCACCGCCTGCCGGGTTCCGGGGACCGGCCCCGGCTGCATGGGACAATTGCTCCCGTGACCTGGGCCAGGGCAGGCCGGTCGCCCGAAGCCACTACACTGGTCCGGCGGCGAGATGGCCCGTACGGTCTGGCCGTGGGGGCGGGACGCGACGGTGCGGACCGGGTGTGACAAGGAGTTCTCGTGAAAAAGGGACGCCATCGGCGCTTCGAGGAAGCGCGCAGCCTCAAGCGGTCATCGACCGAGTCAACGGGACGGTGTCCCGAGTGCGGGGCTGAGCCTGACGACGTCCACGCGTCGTGGTGCCTCGCCGAGGAGGACAAGTACGACCGCATCCTGGGCTCCATTCCGGCGCCCTCGTACTCGGACGACGACCCGCTGAAGGACTAGCTGTCGCTGCCCTCCGTGGACGCCGCAGCAGCCGCCGCCGCCGCCCCAGTCGTCACCGCGACCGCCGCAGTCCCCGAGGCGTCCGGTTCCGCACCGCCGGCCTCCGCTCCGTTGTGCCGGCTCCGCACCGCCGGATGGGGGAGAGCCACCCCCTTGGTGCGCAGGACCTCGCGCTCGCGCACCAGCGCCACGAAGCGGTCGTACACCTTCGGCCCCACCATCTTGGTGAGCTCGGCCTGCATCTCCTCGTAGACGGGCTTGCTCCCGACGAACGCGTCGGGCTCCTCGGTGCACCACCAGTGGAACTCACGGCCGCCCTTGCCCCAGTGGCGCCGGTCCCATTGGCGGACGACCGAGGTGACGTGGCCCTCGTCGTCGTCGACCTGGTCCTCACGGCGAAGGGGGAGCTGCCAGCACACCTCGGGCTTGAGCGTCATCGGGTTGACCCCGCGCCGCACCGCCGCGATGTGGAAGGCGCAGCCCGCCCCGGCCGGGAAGCCAGGGCGGTTGAGGAAGATGCAGGCGTCCCTGTGCAGCCGCGTCACCGTCTCGCCCGCCTTGTTGGTGTGGATGACGGACTTCTTGACCCCGTGGTTCTGCCAGTCCTCCGGGGTGAGCGTGGCGGCCACCTTCTCGACGTGCCGGGCGTCCTTCTTGTCGACGAGATGCGCGCCGTAGCTGCAGCACCCCTGCACCAACTCCGGTGCGGGCCCCGTGAGCACTCCCTGGCACCCGTTGCCGAAGATGCAGGTCCAATTGCTCGTCAAGAACGTGCTGTCGAACACCCACGTCCGCTCCTCGTCCTCGTCCTCGAAGCTGAGCCACTCGTGCGTGTCCGTCGGTGTGCGCGCCACGACGTGGCACGTTACAGCGTGCAAGCGACGCGCCGATGCACTCTGGTCGGCGCGTGCGCGGCGCCACCGGTCAGCCCGCCCCGCCACTCCTCATCGACCCGGGTCGGGGGCCGGACCCGGGTGTGCCGACCTTTGCCTCAGGCCGGTGGCGCGGATCCGAGGTGCTGGATCCCCACGATCGGCCCGTTGAGCTTCTTGCCCGGGATGGCGGTGTAGACGGAGCCCAAGAACGGGGCGTCGCCGTAGTTGAAGACCCCGCCGTCCGCTCCGACCTCCCAGTAGCCGTTGCCCGAGTGGGTGACCGCGATGCCGACGATGGGGGCCACGAGGTGCTGGCCGGCCTTGAGTGAGCCGGGCACCGAGCCGTAGAAGCCGATGTCGTAGGTGAAGACCCCGCCGTCGGAGGCGACCAGGATGTAACCCTGACCAGAGGCCGCGGCGGCGATGCCGACGATCGGGGCGTTGAGGTGCACGGTGACGCCGCCTTCGTACTGGGCGTCGCCCTCGGCGAAGACGTTGCCGTACTGGTCGGTGAGCCAGGCCCCCAAGCCGGTGGTGTCCGCCGCCATGCCGACGATCTTGGCCCCGGCGGGCAACTGGACGGCGGGGAGGGCGGGCACCGAGCCGAAGTTGTAGATCTTGCCGTTCTGGGCGGCCAGCCAGTAGCCGGTCTCGGTGGGCGGGGCGGCGATGGCCGCGATGGGCGAGGGCAGGCTCTGGCCCCCGAGGGAGCCGTAGAAGTTGGCCCCGCCCAGGGCGTAGACCCCGCCGTCTGAGCCCACCATGACGTAGCCGGAGGGGCCCGGTGAGTTGGCCAGGCCCACGATGGGGGCGTTGAGGTGGTTGTTGGCCAGCGACCCGTTGAAGAGCAGCCCGAAGTCGAAGATCCCGCCCTCGTTGGCCACCAGTCGGTAGCCGTTGACTGGCGTCGCTGCCACGGTCTGTTGGCCAGAGCCGGCGTTGTAGTTGGTGTTGCCGGCCTGGGAGGCGTCGATGCTGCAGGCGCCGTCGGTGAGGAAGGTCACCGTGGAGCCCGAGATGGTGCAGTTACCCGAGGTAGCGGCGTCGATGGATAAGACCACCGGGTTGCCCGAGCCCCCGCCGGTGGCCGTCACCTGGTAGGTGGTTCCCGCCGTCGCCGAGGCCGGTGGTGTCGAGGTGAAGACGATGGCCTGGGTGCCCTTGGCCACCCCGGTCACCGTCTGTTGGACCTGGGTGGCCGTGTTCCAGTTGCCGTTGCCGGCCTGGTTGGCGTCGATGGTGCAGTTGCCCACCGTGTCGAAGGTGACGGTGGAGCCGGTCACCGAGCAGTTGCCCGCCGTGGAGCCGTCGATGGTGAGGACGACGGGGTTGCCCGAGCCTCCACCGGTGGTCGTCACCGTGTAGGTACCTCCCACGGTGGGCGAGCTCGC
>PMPX01000323.1 GCA_003169235.1 Acidimicrobiaceae bacterium
CCGTTGATGACGTACTCGTCGCCGTCGCGCACGGCTCGCGTCCGCAGCGACGCCAGGTCGGTGCCCGCGGACGGTTCCGTGTAGCCGATGGAGAAGTGGACCTCCCCGCGGAGGATGCCCGGCAGGATCCGCTGCTTCTGCTGGCTGGTGCCGAGGGCCATCAGGGTCGGACCGACGCTGTTGAGCGTGAGGAGCGGTAGCGGCACCCCGGCCCAATGGGACTCCTCGACGAAGATCATCTGGTCGATCGGCCCCCGGGCCTGACCTCCGTACTCGACGGGCCACCCGAGACCCAACCAGCCGTCCCCTCCCATGCGGCGGATGTACCGGGTGTAGGTGGGCTCGTCCGAGTCGGAACCCTCCACCTCTGCGACCAACTCCCGGAAGTACGCACGGAGACTGCGCTGGAGCTCCCGTTGAGCCGGCGTGAGCTCCAAGTACATGTGGCCTCCGGTCGACGTCGAGGTGCAGCGAGGCGGATCCCGGAATGGTCCGGGCACCGGTGTCACACTTTTACCCCATGTCGGGCCGGCGCATCGCCCCATTTCGGCGAATCTTCGTCGAACTTCAACGGCCGAGCGCTCCAACTCACGGGAACGATCGGAGCCCTTCACTTGCCGGGATCGTGTCCCGATTCGTCCAGCACGGCCATACCGAGACGGCGTAGGCCGGCTTCAACGTGACGAGGTGAACTGAGGCGCACCTCGGCGATGTCCCGAGAACGCGTGGGGAGTGGCGGCCGCCTACGATCCCCAGGCCGGAGCCCGGTCGGCCCGCACCTCGACATAGGCTTCGACCCGTGACGGTGGTGCCGCGGCACGTGGCGTTCGGCGTGTTCCTCGCGCTCCTGTTCGCGTTGGGCCATGTGTCAGCCGCCGCCGGCGGCCACACCGGGAGGACGCAGGGCGTCGTCTACTTCCGTCCCGTCCTCTGCCTCGTCCCCGCCTATGACGCCGCGGCGCGGACTCCCGTCACGCTCACGCCCTCGTCGTGCAGCGCGTCCAGTCGCCTGGACGGCTCCAACCTGAGCGTGGCGCCCGGTGAGTCTTCGAACGGGTACACGTCACACACCGTCCCTCCGGACGGGGCCTTGGCCGGCGTGCCGTCGACGACTCCCGGGCGGGAGACGGCCTCGGCGACCGTGCTCCTGCCGGCGCTCTCCAGGCCGGCGGACTCCACCGCCCAGCGCTACCTGCTCGGCCCGGCCGAGATGACGAGCGCAGCCATCGCCCATGCCTCCGCCACCCGGAACCAGACGGGCGCGTGGGTGGTGAACTACACCACGACGGCACGCGGCACCGTGCTCTGGGACAGGGTCGCAGAGGAGAATTTCCACGCGCTGCTCGGGATCGACCTCAATGGGGTCGTCGTCTCGGCGCCGATCATCCAGCCCACCCAGACCTCCTTCACCAGCTTCGACGGGCGGGGTGAGATCTCGGGCGGCCTCGACAGGGCCGAGGCGATGGATCTCGCGCGCGCGCTCCAGTCGCCACAGGGGTAGACGCGTCACGGCCGAACACGCCCCCCCCCCCGGCCCGGACCGCCCTCGTGGGGGCCCGGGCTCATCCCGGCGGCACACCGGTACCCTGGCCGATGGCGCCTCGAGGATCGGGGCGCGCAGCACGGCCCTACGGGCTGAGAGCGATCGGAGTCCGCGATGCCCTACGAGAACAAGATCCCCGCCGAGGAGAGGGACGCATTCCTGGCCGGGGTCCACGTGGCGGTCCTGGCCGTCGACGAGCCGGGTCGTGGACCCCTGGCGCTTCCGGTCTGGTACCAGTACAAGGACGGCATCGTCGAGCTGGGGATGGACGGTGGGTCACGGAAGGCCGAGTTGCTGCGTGCCGCGGGCCGGGCGACGGTGACGGTGCAAGACGAGGCGCCGCCCTACCGCTATGTCAGCATCGAAGGGCCCGTGCAGGTCATCTCCGAGGAGCGGGACGTGCTCGGCGTCGCCAGCCGCTATCTCGGCCCGGAGCTCGGTGCCTGGTATGCGGAACAGAATCCCTCGACGCCCTCCACGGTCGTCGTCCGGCTGACGCCGGAGCACTGGCGGACCCAGGACTTCTCGGCCGCGCGGGAGGCTGCGCCGGACGTCGGGCAGTGACGGACGGGGTGGAGGACTCGGACGACGCACTCCGCCGGCAGACCCTGGAACTGGCACAGAGGTACCAGGCGTTCCTCGGCGAGGGCCGCCTCGACGAGTGGATATCGCTGTGGCACGACGAGGCGATCCTGGAGTTCCCGTACGCACCCGCCGGGCGCGCCGGCTCGTACCACGGCAAGGAGGCCATTCTCGCCTAC
The DNA here is from genome assembly GCA_003169235.1 of Acidimicrobiaceae bacterium. GTDB lineage: Bacteria > Actinomycetota > Acidimicrobiia > Acidimicrobiales > RAAP-2 > Bog-473. Next base: position 2,305 of record PMPX01000323.1, read on the forward strand.
ATGACGGCCGCTTCGGGCCGTATCGCCACTGACGGCATCGACGAATTGCGCGTCCACGAGACCGCCGATCCACGCGTTCTCATCGTCGAGCTCGCCAGCAGAGGACACCTCGTCGGATCAGGCGCGCGCTACGACCAGCGCTACGTCTGCCTCTTCGAGCTGCGCGACGGTCTGCTCTGGCGGTACCGGGAGTACTGGAACCCACTGGTGTCCATGGACGCGTACGGTGGCCTCGACGAATGGCTCGACGGTCTCGCCACGTCGTGAGATCCAGCTCTGGCGCGAGTCTCCTCACTCGGAAGAACCTTGATCGGCACCATCGGAGTGAAGTAGCTCGGGATGTCGCCCACGCCGGTCACGCCGGGACCGCTGAACTCGCCCGTGGCGTCGTAGCGGCCGGGCGGAAGCGCCGACCCGAGCCCTCCGTCACAGCGCGCCGTGCCGCCCACGATGCGCACCGCCTTGGACTGCCCGGGTCCGAGCAGAGGTGCGTAGCCCGTGCCGGCGATCCCACCGCTGTACACGCCGACGACCCTGCGGGTGCCGGGTCTCGTGATCACGATCTCGACCGGTTCGACCGAATCGACCCGGACTCGGCCCGTGCCCGGGTTGTGGAAGACGACGGTACCCTGGAGATTCTCCCCGCTCCTCACCATCGGCGGCCTGAGGTCCAGTGTGACCGAGTACCCCAGCGGCTGCGGCGAGCTCGTGGGAAGGGAACCGCAGAGCGGGCTCCGACCGGGTCGCCCGTCCCAGGACGTCAACCCCACGGAGATCTGCGCCACCGACGAGCCGAACCTGACGCGCACTCGTCGCGCCAGGGCCTCGCTCCCGGGGCTCAGCATGACCAACAGCCCGTTGCCGCACTCACCGACGCCGTCGAGACGCTTCCCCACGAACGTGGTGACGGCATGCTCCAGAATGGCAACCCGGCTCGGAGGGAGCGATGACGACGGCGTGGTCGAGGGACAGGTCTGTGGGGCCTCCCGGCCCGAGCCGATGATCGGCGGGTACGTCCCGGTCGCCGCTCCGGCGGGAGACACCGCCATCAAGGGCGACAGAGCGGCCACGACGAGCGTCGGCGGGACCAGGCGGGCCCATCGTGTCGCCACCCGGCGCCAGCTCACCCTCGAGACTCTCGCGCACTTCGTTCGAGACGGACGGCTCACTGCGGACCGATCAGCAGATGCCGGCGATCACCAGGCGCAGCCTCTCGGCGTTCTCCCCCACGGTGTCCGTGGCCTGGAGGACCAGATCCACGTCGTCGGGAGGCAGCCAGGACGCCCGGGAGCGTGCGACGTGGTCCCAGTCGAGCTCGTACCAGTTCGGGATCTGACGCTGACGACCCTCGATTCGGGAGCGGTGGATCACCGGATCTGCGCACGAGGTCATCACCACCAGACTGGCCGCGGCCTCCTCGTCGGCCACGAGCCTGGTCCCCTCGACCTCGGGTTGGCGTGCCACGCCGTCGAGCACGACCGACGACCCCAACCTCAGCTGGGCCCGGGCCAGGGCCCACATGATCGACCACCCGACCCTGCGATGCCCCGGAGGACGCATGGCGTCGAGGGCTTCCTGGATCTGCGGGTACGGACGGAGCCCGCTCATCGTCCAGTCGTGGCCGATGACGGGAGCGCCCAGCTCCCGGGCGGCGACCTCGGCCATCGTGGACTTCCCCGTTGCCTGCAGGCCGGTGACCAGTACGAGGAGCATCGTCCACCTCCTCCATGCCCGGATCGGGAACGGGCCGGCGTCGGCCATGGAGACTACCGATCGAGTGGAACGCGGGCGCGCCACACCGCGGCGGGACGACGTCTGGAATGATCGACGGCCCGGACGGGAGGACACCCATGACGACAACGGTGCAGGTCGCAGGCCGAGATGACACGACCGCACTGGCGGAACTCCGTCACCTGTGGACAGCGGAGACTTGGGACATGACCGACGACGTGACGTTCGGCGAACGGTTCAGCCGCTGGGTGGCTGCGCCGCGTGGTGATCGCACCTTCTGGATCGCCCGTGACGGCGGGCGACCCGTGGGCATGGTGAACATGTTCGTCGTCGAGCGGATGCCGAGGCCCGGCCGGCCGGACAGTCGCTGGGGGTACCTCGGGAACCTCTTCGTCGTCGCCGGCCACCGCCGGGCGGGTGTGGCGACGCGGCTGGTCGAGGCGCTCCTGGCCGCCGCCGCCGACCGGGGACTCGAGCACGTCGTCGTGCACCCCAACGAGCAATCCGGGCCGTTCTGGCGGCACTCCCTCTTCGAGCCGTCCGACCTGCTCGTGCACCGGCTCCCCTGACCGCCGGGACGGCGGACGCGCCTACGACTCTGGCTTCTCCCACACCGACACGTGCATGGCGCTCTCGCCCGTGAACGGCTCCCGGCGCCAGCCGCCCCACCGCTCACGCAGGCGCAGGCCGGCGATCCGTGCCATGAGGTCGAGCTCGGCGGGCCAGACGTAGCGGTACGGCACGGAGAAGGTCTCGACCCGGTCTCCCGTGACCCGGTAGTGGTGCGAAATGCCCCGCTGCTCGGCGACGTCGAACTCGTCGAAGCCGAGCCGGGTCGGCGAGACGGTGAAGGCGCGCACGGTCTCGCCCGGGGGCAGGCGCCGGATCGGGGGCACCCCGACCTCCACCACGAAGCACCCTCCCGCGTCGAGGTGCCGCGCTGCGTTGCAGAAGCAGGCCACCTGCTCTTCTTGCGTGGTCAGGTTCCCGATCGTGTTGAAGACGAGATAGACCAGTGCGAAGGAACCCTCCACTTCGGTTGCGGCGAAGTCACCGATGCTCACCGCGATCGCGTCGGCACCCGGCTTCGACCTCAGGCGGGCCACCATGTCCGGCGACAGGTCGATCCCCTGGACCGCGACTCCCCGCGCGCTCAGAGGCAGCGCGATGCGGCCGGTGCCGATGCCGAGCTCCAGGGCCGGACCGCCCCGGGCCAGATCGGCCAGGAAGTCCACGGTCGGTCCCACGACCGCGGGAGCGAACATCACCGACGAGTCGTCGTCGTACATCCCCGCAATGCGCTCCCCGAAGTGGTTCGTTCCCACCGGCTCAGTGTGCCAGCCCGCCGGGGCCCGTTGCCCGGCGCGGGGGTGCTGCGTCCCCCTCGAGCAGCACGGCATGCAGCCGGGCGGGCAGTCCGGCCTCGTCCACGGGGACGTTCGTGTCCACCTCGACGGTGCGCCCCGGGAGGCCGAGCAGGGACGGGAGTGCCAGCGAGCGGTGGAAGTTGGCCTCCAGGACCGCCCCCGGCGGGGAAGGTCCCCAACAGGGCCTCCTTGATCACGTCCTTCGTCAGCAGGGGAAGCCCGAGCTCGGCGGCCAGGGCGGGGGCCAGGGTCGACTTGCCGCTTCCCGGTGGGCCCGACACCACGGCGTAGAGAGGACCGGTCACGGCTGGTCCGGACGTCGGCGACCCCTAGTCGGTCTTGACGACGAGCACGGCGCAGCGCGCCGCGTGGGCCACGGAGTTGGGCACGCTGCCGAGATAGCGGCGGGCCCCCCGCATGCCCTTGCTCCCGACGACGATCAGGTCGGCGCCGACATCGACGGCCGCGGCCAGGATCACGTCGTCGGCGGTGCCCTGCGCGGCGTGCGCCTCGACCTTCAGCCCTTCGCCGAACTTCTCGATGGCGCTCTCCCCCACGGCCTTGGCCGCCTCCTCGACCATGGCCTGGCCCGCACCGGAGTCGACCAGGGCGGCGCCCGACGCCGACGCCATGCCGGAACCGGGTGATCGCACCGCGGTCACGATGTGCAGCTCCGCACCCCACGAGCGCGCGATGTCAGCGGCGGCCTGGACCGCCTTGTCGGCGGTGGGAGAGCCGTCCGTTCCGACCACGACAATCTTGTACATAGGTTCGTCCCCTTCTCGCCGGAGCGCTCAGCGTAGCTGGAGCGCACTCGCCTGTCCGCTCGACCAGCCCCGGGAGCCGGTGGGCACCGACGTCAACGCTAGGGTGCGGGCATGGCGGCGTTCAGCGACGTCGAGCGGATCGTCTCGGCGCTCCCCGAGGTGACCGACGGGCAGCGACACGGCAACCGGACCTGGTTCGTCGGCGGCACCGCGTTCGCCTGGGAACGGCCGTTCTCCAAGGCCGACCTCGCACGCTTCGGGGAGGCCGACCCGCCGCCGGGCCCGATCCTGGCGCTGCGCACCGCCGACCTCGCCGACAAGGAGGCCGTCCTGGCCGGCGCGACCAAGGGGTTCTTCACCATCCCCCACTTCGACGGCTACGCGGCGATCCTGGTCGCCCTGCGTGCCGTCACCATGAAGCCCCTGCGCGAGGCGATCGAGGACGCCTGGCTGGCTGCGGCGCCCGAGCGCCTGTCGAGCGCCTATCTCGCCGGGCGGTAGCCCTCAGGTCCTGGGCACCCCGCACGAGTCGTTGAAGCGCAGCAGCACCCAGCGGTCTTCCGACGGCAGCCACTCCCACTCGGTCATGGACGCGTGCACGATGCGCACCCAACCTCGCCGGTAGGTCTCGGGCGGCACGCCGAGGTAGCTGATCATGCACGCCTCGACCACGCCCGCGTGCACGGCGGCCACCACCAGCTCCCCCGGATGGCGGGCCACCACGTCGCGCACGGCGTCGGAGGCGCGCACGACGAACTCGGACCAGCTCTCGCCCCCCGGCGCGATGCGGATGCCCGGGTCGCGATCCCAGTCCGGCACCCCGAAGACCTCGACCACCTCCCCCCACGGCATGCCGTCGCACTGGCCCGGGTGCAGCTCGGACAGATCGTCCCGCTGAATGACCGGGCCGAGGGCCCTGGGCCCGGACCCCACCACGGGCCGCAGGCGCTCCGCCGTCTCCACCGCGCGGGGCAGGACCGAGGAGTAGAGCGCCGTCGCCTCGCGCAGCTCGCCACTCTCGTAGAGCCGGTCGGCCAGGGCCGCCACCTGGCGGCGCCCCAGGTCGGTCAGCCCGGTGCAGCCCTTCAGGCCGCCCACGACGCGGTTCACGTTGCACTCCGCCTCGCCGTGGCGCACCAGCACGATGCGCGCCGCGTCCTCCGCGGGCGGGAAGATCCGCAGCACGCCCGCTTCGGCGCGCTCGACGGCCTCCGTGTCGCCCGTGCTCACGCCAGGTTTCCGACGAAGTGCTCGAGCTGCCGGAGCGTGCGGCACTCCACCACGTCGTCGCAATGCGCGGCGTACTCGCCCACGATGGAGTCGCCGGATCCCCAGTAGTCGCGCGGCTCCGGGTTCAGCCAGTAGACGTGGCGCGCCCGGGCCTGGAGGTCCTCGAGCACCCACGATCCCGACGCGTGGTAGTTGTTGCGGGCGTCGCCGAGCACCATGACGCTCGAGCGTGAGTTGACCTGGTCGGCCCACCGCCGGTGGAACTCGCCGAGCGCGTGACCGTAGTCGGAGTGGCCGTCCACCCAGATGACGTCCGCCTCGAGGTTGATGCGGGCCACGGCCTCGGCGGGGTCGACCACCCCCTCGAAGAACCGGGTCACCTCGTCGATCCCGTCCACGAACACGAAGCTGCGGACCTTGGAGAACTGCGACGAAATGGCGTAGACCAGGTGCAGGGTGAAGCGGGCGAAGCTGGCCACCGAGCCGGAGATGTCCGCGATCACGAAGATCTCGGGCTTGGCCGGGCGAGGGTGCCGGAAACGCGGCTCAATCGGCACACCGCCCGTCGACAGCGACCGCCGCATGGTGGCCCTGAAGTCCAGGGGGCCCTTGCGCCCGTGGCGGCGCTTGCGGGCGAGGCGCACGGCGAGCTTGCGGGAGAGCGGTTGCAGGGTGCGGTGCAGCATGGCCAGCTCCTCGCGGGTGGCGTGCATGACGTCGATGTCCTCGGGCAGTGGCTTGCGCACCGAGCGGGCCAGGGCCTCGGCGCCCCGGTCCTCGACCAGTCGGCGGCGGATCTCGGTCTCGACGGCGCGGCGGAACTTCTCAATGCGCGCCTTGAACTCGTCCGCCGCCAGGCGCTCCTCGAGCTCGGTCAGCCCCCCGCCGGCGGCACCCGCCTGCGCCTGGCCCATCAGCTTCTCCAGGACGGCGTCGAGGTCCAGGTTCCGGAGCGTGCGGTACAGGTAGTAGGTGCCGCCCACCGGGCGCCCGGGCTCCATGCCGGCGTAGCGGTCGACCGCGTTGCGGGCCACGGCGTTCATGAGGGCGGCGTCGGCGGAGAGCAACGACTTGAAGAGCAGCTCGGCCAGCTCCTCGGGCGTCATGCCCTCGCCCGACCCACCCCCCTTCCACGAGCGGCCCTGGCCCTGCATGCCCCCCTGGCCCGCCTGCTCTCCTTCGCTCTCGGCGCCCTCCTCGCCGCCCCCCTCACCCTCACCCTCGGCGCCGGGGCCGCCGGTCCGCACGGCGAAGTACACCTCGAAGGCCGTCTCGAAGGCCCGCCAGTGCGCCGAGGACTTCACGAGCGTGGCGGCCAGGGCGTACTTCAGCGCCTCGCGGTCCTCCAGCGGGATGTGTTTGACCGCCTCGGCGGCATCGAGGTGCTCGGTGAGCGAGACGGGCAGACCGGCCCGGCGCAGCTCGGTGACGAACCCGGAGAGGAGGTCGAGCACGTGGCCCTCAGCTCGAGGAGGCCGACAGCAGCTCCTTGGTGGCCCGCTCAATGTCGGCTTGGTACTTCAGGAGGATGTGCAGCGTGTCCTTGGCGCCCGCGGCGTCGATCGTCTCGACGCCGAGCAGCACCAGGGTGCGGGCCCAGTCCAGGGTCTCGGAGACCGACGGCGCCTTGCGCAGCTCCAGCGTGCGCAGCGAGCGCACGATCCGGGCCACCTGGTCGGCCAGCTCCTCGCTGATGCCGGGCACCTTGGCCCGGACGATCTCGCGCTCGCGGTCGAGGTCGGGGTAGTCGACGTGCAGGTACAGGCACCGTCGCTTCAGCGCCTCGGAGAGCTCGCGGGTGTTGTTCGACGT
>PMPX01000380.1 GCA_003169235.1 Acidimicrobiaceae bacterium
GACCGCAGCTGGTACAACCGGGCGGGGGTCGAACGGGTGATGGGCTTCTGCACTGACGAGGAGTACCACCGCTTCCTCCGGCAGTGTCCCGCCTTCGAGCGAATGCTGATCGACGACGGCATCATTCTCCTCAAGTACTGGTTCTCCGTGAGCGACGCGGAACAGGAGCGGCGGTTCAAGGAGCGCGTCAACGCGCCCCTGAAGCGCTGGAAGCTGAGCGAGATGGACCTCGAGGGCCGCAACCGCTGGGTCGCCTATTCCAGGGCCAAGGACGAGATGTTCGCGCACTGCGACCTGCCGGACTCCCCTTGGTACGAGGTCGAGGCCGACGACAAGAAGGCGGCCCGGCTCAACTGCATTGCCCACCTCCTGTCGGTCGTGCCCTACGACACCCGCAACGCTCCGAAGGTCAAGCTTCCTCCCCGGCCGCCTGCCGGGGACTATCTGCGACCACCCCGTGACCGGTACCACTACGTCCCCGATTACTTCGCGACGATCACCTGAGGGAGAGCAGACGGCCCGGGGCGTGTCCCTCAGATGCCACTCCGGGCGCGGAGCGGCCCCTCGAATGCGTTGAGAGGGGCCGCCGCTGCACCCGTGTCTCGTGACTGACGCAGGTGTCTCCCTACTTATACCTGCCCCGTGTGACAAACCCGTCGCTCCCGGGTTGCAGCGCCTCGGTGTGGCCTGGTCCACGAGGCCGAGATCCCGGGGCGATGCCCATGTGCGGCACCAGTGCCTGCTGGGTAGCGTGGGCTGCGTCAGCGCGGTGTGAGCCAATGTGTGGGGAGGGCAGTGCCATGGATGAATCGGTTCGGCAACACAAGTACGTGCTCGACGAGTCCGAAATGCCGACGACCTGGTACAACATCGTGCCCGACCTGCCGAGCCCACCGCCGCCCGCCCTGCATCCCGGCACCCTCGAGCCCGCGGGCCCGGACGACTTCGCGCCGCTGTTCCCGATGGACCTCATCCTCCAGGAGGTCTCCACGGACCGGTTCATCGATATCCCCGGAGCGGTCCTCGACGTCTACCGCCAATGGCGGCCGAGCCCCCTCTTCCGGGCCCACCGCCTGGAGCGGGCGCTCGATACGCCGGCGCGGATCTACTACAAGTACGAGGGCGTCAGTCCGGCCGGCAGCCACAAGCCCAACACCGCGGTGCCCCAGGCCTACTACAACGCCAAGGCCGGGGTCCGGAAGCTGACGACCGAGACCGGGGCCGGCCAGTGGGGATCGGCGCTCGCCTTCGCGTGCGCACTGTTCGGCCTGGAGTGCGAGGTATGGCAGGTAGGAGCGAGCTACGACCAGAAGCCCTACCGGCGGCTGATGATGGAGACGTTCGGCGCGACGGTCCACCGTTCCCCTTCGAACCTCACCCAGGCGGGCCGCCGGTACCTGGCCGAGAACCCACAGCACACGGGCTCCCTCGGCATCGCCATCTCGGAGGCGGTCGAGGTGGCGGCCCAGGACCCCGAGATCCGCTACGCACTGGGCAGCGTGCTCAACCACGTCCTGCTGCATCAGACGATCATCGGGGAGGAGACCCTCCTCCAGTTGGCCAAGGCCGGGGAGTCCGCGCCCGACGTCATCGTGGGATGCACCGGTGGCGGGTCGAACTTCGGCGGCCTGTCCTTCCCCTTCCTGCGCGAGAAGCTGGCCGGAAGGATGTCACCGACCATCCGGGCCGTCGAGCCGGCATCGTGCCCCTCACTGACCCGGGGTGTCTATGCCTACGACTTCGGAGACTCGGCGGGCATGACCCCCCTGATGAAGATGCACACCCTCGGTCACGACTTCGTGCCTGACCCGATACATGCCGGGGGATTGCGCTATCACGGGATGTCGCCTCTGTTGAGCCACATCTACGAGCTCGGGCTGATTGAGGCGATCGCCGTGCCTCAAATGGAGTGTTTCGCCGCTGGGATCGAGTTCGCCCGCAACGAGGGCATCGTGCCGGCACCGGAACCGACGCATGCCATCGCCGCCGCCGTCCGCGAGGCCATCCGGGCCAAGGAGTCGGGGGAGGAGACCGTCATCCTGACCGCCCTGTGCGGGCACGGCCACTTCGACCTGGCGGCGTATGACGACTACTTGAACGGCCGGATGGTGGACGAGGACGTCACCGAGGAACGCCTGGCCGCGGGCCTGGCCACCATGCCCACGGTCGGCTGAGCGGCGCGGGTCCCGGGTTGCAGGGATTCATCACGAGCTCCCGGCTGGCACGGCGTTGCCCCGAACCCCGCCGCACGAGGACGCGGAGAAGGGCATGAGCGATCGCGCCGGCCACTCCGGCAATGAGCTGCTCGACCTGATCGGAGGTCGGCCGGGTTGGCGGCTCGAACCTCGGTCGACGCCCGGCGCGACACCTGTCTGGTGCTTCGTCCTCAGCGGCAAGATCGAGTTCTCGGTGACCGCTGATGCCGGCTCAATCCGCCTCTATGTGATGGAGACCGACCAGGAGATCGAGTTCGACGATGCGGACGGTCTCTTGACGTGGCTGAGAGCCAATCGCGCCGAAGCCGTGCAGGAGCCGGCGCCCCGCTTCTCATCCGGGAAGTCCCGCCTCCGCAAGCTCTTCGAGTGGGGCTGAGCATCCCGAGGACGGCCTGTCGCGCTGCCGCCGGCCGGCCCTGAGCGACGGGCCTTGTGCCCGAACCGCCAAATGGCGGCAGAATCTGGGCATGCTGACTCGATCCTCCGGATACCTGGCACTCCGCCCCGGTTCGGCTCCGGCCGCCGTGGCAAGCCTTCAGAGCGACGGCTATGTCCTGCTCAAGGCCGTCTTCACGGGGGAGGAGCTCGCGACCCTCCGTGCCGACGTCGAGCGGGTCTTCGCGGAGTACCCGCCGGACGACCGGGGCGACCTGCCCGAGCAGTCCACCCCGTTCCGTTACGAGATGCTCAATCGCAGCAGTGTCGTCCAGCGAGCCGTTGGCCACCCGCGAGTCCTCGAGGTCATTGAACCCCTGCTGGGGGAGGACTGCCATGTGATCGCCAACACGGCCTGGTGGCAGCAGCCGGGTGACAACGAGCACCTCGGACGCTTCTGGCACATCGACAGCGGGCCCCACGTGCCGCGTGATCCCGGGGTGCCGTGGGATCCCAGGATCCCGTATCCGGTCTTTGCGGTCGCGACGCACCTCTATCTCTGGGACTGCCCCATTGAATCCGGCCCGACCGGGGTGATCCCCGGGAGCCACACATCGGGCCAAGCTCCCCCCAGAAGCAGGCTCGCCGACGACGATCTGGAGTGGGAGGGTCGCGGAACCGTTGCCATCGTGGCCGAGGCCGGTGACGTCGCCCTCTTCGTCTCGGACATCTGGCACCGACGCATGCCGCTCCTGCCCGGCGACCCCGGACGGATGTTCGTTCAGTGCCACTACGGACGGCGCGACGTCGCCCAACGACTCCGGCCGACATCCGTGGCGAACCACCTGTCGGAAGAGGCGATGACGCGGGCACGAACGCCTCGGGAGAAGTCCCTGGTCGGAGTCCATCCGCTGAGCTTCTACGACGGGTGACCCAAGGCCGCGGCCCGATCGACTTCGTCCGGGCCAAGGCGCGACTCAACCCCGCCGGAAGCGAGGTTGAGTCGTTGCCCGCACCCCCTGAATCCCCCTTTGGGCAGCGCAGAGTGTCGCACACGCCACCGCAAGGGAGGCATCACCCCCCCCTGCATCAGGTGGGCTCGGCCCACACGATCCGGACGATCCGCCGACGGCCCGGTAGGGCGTTCCCGACGATGGTGTGGATCGCTTCCTCCACCGGGGCGGCCATCTCGTCCCGGCGGACACCGGAGCAGACGGTCACGAAGTGGGTGCCACCGAGGCCCTCCACGACATGCACACCCCGCACGAACTGGTGGTCTCCTTCGGAAAGCTCCGCGTCGAGGGCGCGCCACACCTTCGCCGACCACTCGTGCTGCACGATCCGCTCCGTCTCGACGAAGCCCTAGGCGACCCGGCGCCGGCGGCGGATCTCCCGCCGCTCGACGTCCGTCGTGCCACCCCACAGTCCGGTCAGCGAATCGTCCTTCAATGCGTAGTCGAGACAGTGCTGACGCACGGGACAGGCTTCGCACAACTGCCTTGTCTTCCCGTAATCGGATCTCGGCCCCCGGATGAAGTCGTCCGGCCCCTGACCCCGACACGCAGCACGTAGGTGCCACTCCGACAACTCGTGTCCTCCCCAACTCGTGCCCCTCAAACAGGATGCTGACAGAGAGCCCTTCGCCGAAATAGAGCCGACCGGACCCGACCCGGGACAACACTCCGACAACGCACGGCGCCAGACCGACCCGAATCCCCGGTTTCCTGTGCAATATCTTCATTCCGAGGGTGTTCTCTGATAACTTGTGAACCACGGAAGCCAGGGGGTGGGGGGNNCCGCCCGGCCCCCACCCCCCGCTTGTCAACGAGCGATCTGGGCTGTCCGGCACCGGTTGAGACAGTCCCTGCCAGAGCGAAGCCGCCTCGGCGAGCGCGTTCGATCGCAGGCGCCAACCCCGGATGGTCTGGCCAGGAAGCCGACGGTCACGGGACCCAACCCCCGTGAAAGCGCCGGAGGTCAAAGGGGGGGCCGGGACGCTGAGATCCCCTCTGACCCCTCCGCCCGACCCCCGCTCTTCTTCTAGCCCAATCGGACGGGCTTTGGTGTGTCGAGATCCGTGGACGCGGCATCGAGAGGTTCGACCGCCATAGTCTCCCGGCATGTCGCGCAGGCCGGTCATCACGTACCGACGTGACTACGAATTCCCCAATTCCCCCTCGGACCTGTGGGAAGCGATAGGAGAGGTCGACCACTTCGAGGATTGGTGGCCATGGCTCACCGAGTTGCGGCTCGAAGGGGACATGCTGAAGAAGGGATCCGTGCTGCGTGGCGTGGTGGCACCGCCACTGCCGTACCGGATGCGCATAGAGGTCGAGCTGACCGGATGCTTCCCGCCGCGACGGATGGAAGCACTGATCCACGGCGACCTCGAAGGGGAGGCCAGCCTGGACATTCACCCTGCAGGCGTCGGCTCGAACGTCGAAGTGACGTGGACGGTCGAGATGATGCAGGGACCCATGCGCCTCGCTGATCGGATGGCCCACCCGCTCCTGCAGTGGGGCCATGATCGCGTCGTAGAGATCACCGTTGCAGGTTTCCGAAAGCGGTTGGGTCCGGCGTGAATCAGGTCAAGCGGGTTACGGCCAGCCCCGCCGCCAACAGCACGATGGCCCATGACATCGCCTGCAGGGCGCCCTCGAGCGGCGCGAGGAGCACGCCCGAGTCGATGACGACGGCCTCCCCATCGCGAAGGATGGCGCGACCTTCGACGTGACTGACACGACGACGGATGAGCCGAGCCGGGGTACTGAGCCGGCGTTGCGCGAGTGACAAGGCACACGCCGCGGCCGCGACCACCACTGGGCCGGCAGCCAATCTCCCGGTCTGCGCGACGTAGGCCACCAGCACCGGGAAAGAACCCCACGCGACGGCGAACCCGAGGTCGGTGTGGACGAACCCTCCGAACAGCTCCAAGTTGTACGCGAGGACCAGGAGCGGGCCGATCACGAGGAACGGGACCAGGGCCCATCCGACCCGCGACAGTCCGAGGATCCCGAGGGCAACCGCGCCGGCCAGCCCCACGACGGTGACCGCCACCAGCACCGGTGTGGGGATACGGGTGCCGAGGGGTCGTCCGTGGAGCTCATCGAGCGCGTGCGCGGCGAACCCCACGGCGAGCAGGAAGGCGAGCAGGGTGCCCACCAGGCGGGACACGCTGATGACTGGCGCCAGACAGGCACCGATGACCACATAGGACAGGTGCCATGCCGTGTAGGGCGGATGGAGGAGAGTCCACCAGTCGCGCCATCCTCCCGGCCGGGCGGCGTAGAAGGCGGGCCGATCGCGCCCAGCCGCCGGTCGGGGTGGCGTCGCGGACCTCATGACCTCAGGGCCCGTGCGATCGGCCGGCGAGGTGGGCCCGTCAACCATTGCTCCGGGTTCCCCACATGACCAGACCGCCTCCGAGACTCATCACACGGACTCCGACATTCTCGAAGCCAGCTTCACGCCATGCGTCCTCGGTCCACCAGAGGGGGTACTTCCGGTAGTGACCAGAGATGTTGGGACCAAGGAATCGACCCACCCGGAACCACTCTCTGCCGCCGGTCAGCAGTCCGCCCACCGGAAGGACGAGCCGTGTGTAGAGCCACCACATCACCCGCCAAAAGCGGTTCGGCGGAAGGAAGAACTCGAGGCTGGCCACCGTGGCTCCGGGCTTGACGACCCGCGCCAGTTCGCGAAGGGTCGCCTGGGGGTCGTCCACGTAGCGCAGAAGGTAGGTGAACGTCAGTGCGTCGAAGGTGTGGTCGGGAAACGGCAACTGCTCGCCTCGGCCCACGACCAGTTGAATCCGAGGGCTGAGACCGGCTTGCGAGACGTTCTCACGGCCCTGGGCCAGCATCTGCATGGTCAGGTCGATCCCGACCACATCCGCTGACGTCCGCTCGGCGAGCTGTATGGCCACGCCCGCCGTGCCGGAGGCGACGTCGAGCATCCTTTGTGGCGACGCCGGCACGATGTGATCGGTCATGGCCCGACGCCATCGGCCGTTCTGACCCATGGAGAGGACCTCGGCCAAACGGTCGTAGCGCCGGGGGAGGGGCGTGAAGAGCTGTTGTGCGAATCGGTTCCGATCGCCGGTGATGTACGGCAGCATGGCTCCTCCTCGGGTGAGAAGATCTCACTGTAGATCCGTGCGGTGAGAGAAGGACGGTGTGGTCTCGGCGCGCTATGACGTCATCGTTGTGGGCGGTGGTCCGGCCGGCAGCACTGCCGCCCTCGTCCTGGCCCGCGGCGGAGCCGCGGTTGCACTGGTCGACAAGGCGGCATTTCCCCGGGACAAGGCATGTGGTGACATCGTCGGGCCCCGGGGTCTCCAGGTGTTGGCCGATCTCGGGCTGCCTGCGCCAACCGGGCGCTCAATCGGCGAGATCGATGTGGTCGGGCCGACCGGGCGTCGCGTGCGGCTGCCGTGCGGCGAGGGCCTGACGTACCCGGGGCACGGCACGGCAGTGACCCGAACGGTGTTCGATGCCAGCCTGCACGCCGCCGCGGTCGAGTCGGGAGCCGTACCGGTGCGAGCGCGGGCCGATGAGCCACTCGAAACGGACGGACGGATTGACGGCTATCGGCTGAGCACCGGTGCCGAACTGCGTGCCGACTTCGTCGTCGGGGCGGATGGTGCCACCAGTCGCGTCGGGGGGGCGGCCGGTCTCGTCGATGCCGACAGGGTCCTGTGGGGCTTCGCGGTGCGCACATACCTGGACCATGAGGTGGAGTTGCCTTCCATCCTCTTCTGGGAGCCGAAGGCGTGGCATGCGTTCCCCGGCTACGGGTGGGTCTTTCCGGGGGCGGGTGAGGGCACGAACGTCGGCCTGGGGTTGGGGACGTTCGCTGACCGCAAGGCGGCAGCGCGGGTCCAGCGGGTTCTCCCGCGGTTCCTCGAGCAANNCGCGCTCCCGCGGTTCCTCGAGCATGTGCGCGACGTCGGGATCCTGGCCGTTACCACGCCGGAGACCCCGGGGCGGCGGCTGGGTGGCTGGCTCAAGATGGGCATGATCGGGACCACTCCCGCCGCCGGCCGCGTGTTGCTCGTCGGCGACGCAGCGGGACTCGTCAACCCACTGCAGGGTGAGGGCATCTCCCAGGCCATGACCAGTGGCCGCGCTGCGGCCGCGGCGATCCTCGAGGAGCCCGGGGACGCGGCGGCCCACTATCGGGCCGCGCTCGCCTCGGCCCATCTGCCGTACCACCGGATCGCGGTGGCCCTGCAGTCCTGGCTGGTCGGCCGGCCGTGGGCCATTGCCGCGGTGGCGCGTCTCCTGATGACGGCCGGGCGACTCGAGCCGATCTCGGGTGGTTGGTCCGTCTTCTGGAACGAGCTCCTGAATGGAGCCCCGGCGAATCGTCACCAGACGGTGGCGGCCGCCCTCACGGAAACTGGGAGGCTGGTCACGGATCGTTCCTCCACTGCGAGGTGGTTCGACTCGGTCTTCGCGGGGAGCGAGCCGTTGCCCACGGAACTGCCCCTCAGCGCCGGTTGACCGGGCACGGGTCACGCATCGTGGCCGTGGCGCAGAGCATCGGCTGCCGCCTGCAATCGCTCGGCTTCCGCCGGCGTCGCTTCGATCCCGAGGAGCTTCCGTCGAGATGTTGCGCCCCTCAGGAGCCCTACGCTTCGGCGGGGCACGCCCAAGGCCGCCGCGACGGAACGCAGTGCGGCTGCCGTCGCCCGGCCTGCGTCGGCGGGCTCGACCACATGGACCACGAGCAGCCCGTCGTACTCGCCGCCGACGGCCGCCTTCGACGCGTTCGGGCGTACATAGATCTCGAGCCGCATCTCGTCAGTCTGGCCGGCGGACCTGGTCGAAGTGGTGGGCCTCACACGTGGACGGCGTGGCGAATGTCCTCCAAGGACAGTTCGGTCGTCTCGTGTCCACCGCACTGCACGCAGTCCTTCGTGTGTCGCCAGGACCGGATCACACGGGTGCGGGTCGCGTTGAGGTAGACGGTGAATGTCTCATCGCCCGGGTTGATCTCCAGGTCCCAGTACGGCCGCCATTCCGTTGACACCGATCGCTTTGCGAACTCGATGCCCTTGAGTATCCGGCAGAATCGCATCCGGGCGGAGTCGAAGACCCATGTGCTGTGGCAAGACTCCAGGATGACGGTGTCCACTGGTCCACCATGCCCGAGACCACTGGACCTGGACTTTGAGGGCCCTGGCAGGGGGCTGGGCATCTCATTGCAATTCGATGACGACACGCAAGGATGAGGGGTCCGGATCAGCCGAGGTCAGTCTGACCCAACGGGAACCCCTGGTCGATCATGAGCCGGGTCGACGTACGCCGCGTGACGAGGACCGCCGCGCCCAGGACGAAGACCAGCATGGCGAGGAAGAAGGAGTTCCCCGCCAAGAGCTGCCAGGCGTTGAGATGGAGGTCCGAAGTGTGCTTGTACGGGACCCACCAGATGGGTGCGCTCCAGAACAGAACCGCCGTGCCGGCCGCGAGGGGCACCCCCCACCGGGGTCTGTCGTCGGCAAGGGCGAGCCACAGAATCACCGGAACGACCCACACCATGTGATGCACCCAGGAGATGGGTGACACAAGGAGGCCGGTGGCCGCACAGATGAGCACGCCCAGCATGGGCGACGAGCGGCGATGGGCCTGTGCCGCCAGCCAGAGTCCAGTCGCAGCCGCCACGATCAGAACCGGGACGAGGCTGAGATCGGGAAGCAGGCCGTGGTTGAACCGCTCGATCACGGCGGTGAGGTTCTGGTTTCCGACAAAGGACAGACTTCCGGCCCGATCCGGCTTGAAGAGATCCTTCGTCCAAAATGCGATCGACGAAGTGGGCGACAGCAAGAAGGTGACCAGCTCGCAGCCGACGAAGGTCGCGACACAGGTGAGCGCTCCCCGGCTGCGACGGGTGAGGATCAGGTAAGGAACGAAGAGAATCGGCGTGAGCTTGACGGCGGCTGCGATGCCGGTCGCAAGTCCGAGCGGTGCCTTCCAGGGGCCGATCCTTCGCTCACCGAGAAGGTCCCACATGACGAGGAGTGTCACGACCAGGTTGACCTGACCGAAACCGATGGTGACGAGCACCGGGTTGAGGAGGACAGCGGGGAGGCTCAGGGCCAGGGCCAGTCGCCAAGAGGCCGTGCGGCCGAGGTCAGGCCTGACCGTCCGTACGGAAATGACGAGCACGCCGATCAATGCGGCCAGGTTGCACAGGGTCCAGGCTGCCTGGACGGAGTCCACGGAGTTGGAGAGCCGGTGCCAGGGGGCGAAGAGCAACGCGGCAAAGGGTGGGTACGTGAACAGGAGGCTGGTGTTCGGCAGCCCGAATGAGTAGAGGTGCGACGTGAAGATGTAGCGGCCGCCCAATCGGACGTAGACCCCGAGGTCGACCTCATAAGTGCGAAGTGCGATGTACAAGCCGTAGGAAAGGGCCGCCGCGAACGACACCAGGGCGGGTCCCCAGCCGGTCAGCCGGCCGAGCCACCCGGTGATCTCGGGTTGGTGACGTCCGGACGAGACCGGCGGATCGGCACCGGTCACCCGACCGCCCTTCGAGGTGCGGGCCCCTCGGATGCTGCGTGGCAATTCCTCCACGGTCCAGGACGAGAGCGGAGCGCCTGTGGGGACAATGGGGGTGTGTCCAACGGTCGCGGCCGCGCCGTGACGGTGGTGACGATCCGAGTTGGTCCGATGGGCGATCTCGGCACTGGCTCATGCTATTTCGCAGGCCCTGATGCCAACCTCATTTCAGGTCGACCGGGTGGTGACTCCGAGTCTGCTCGTTGGATCGTCCGGGTCAGCCGGACGGGACGGTGAGAGGCGGAACAGTGGTGCTGGGCACCGTGATGGGTCCACCGCTTCCGGTGGCGCCACTCGAGCCCGAGGAGGTCGAGGCCGCGTTCCCGGTCCCTNNAGGTGGAGCAGGACCTCGAGCGTCCCGGTCTGGGCGGTGGTCACGAACCCGCCGATGCTCGGGTTCGAGATGTTCCAGCTCGCGAAGGGAATCGCTATGTCCGCCAGTACGTCGATCTCCCCGTTCAGCCTTTCGGCGGAGACGGTGAAGGTCACCGCCTTGGTCACGCCGTGCATGTCGAGGGAGCCCGTCGCGCTGTAGTGCTCCACGACGCCGTCGGCCGGGATCGTGCCGAGGTCGATCGGCGAGGTGAGCGTCAGTGTGGCCGTGGGGTACTGGGCGACGTCCATAATCGAACCGTCGAAATGCGCGTTGCGCTCGCTCTGGTCGCTGACGACACTCGCCATGTTGACGGTGAAGGACCCTTTCGTGACCGTCGTGCCTGCGATCGTCAGCGAGCCCCACACCTTGCTCGTGCGGCCCACCGCAGTGGCGTTCTGCCCCACGAGGACCTCCTGCACCCGGTAGCCGGCCTGCGAGCCCGATCCGACGTTCCAGGTGCCACTGACCCCCGACGACGAGGGTGTCGCCGATCCTTGGGTCGCCACAGAGGTGGACGAGGTCGACTGCGCCTTGGGGAGCTCCAGCTTGGCGGGGGCCGGCCCCTCGATGAAGTGGATGTAGACGTACGGACCGGCGATCGC
>PMPX01000232.1 GCA_003169235.1 Acidimicrobiaceae bacterium
AGGTTCACCGGGTGCAGCCCGTCGACGTCCTTGGCCGGGTCGACGGCCAGGAGGGCCTGCTCCTCGTCGAGGCCGGCGGGGAGCGGCAGCTGCACCAGGAACGCGCTCACCCGCGGGTCCGCGTTGAAGCGGGCGATGACGTCCAACACCTCCTGCTGCGTCGCGGTGGCGGGCAGGTGCTCGCCCACCGACTCCATGCCGAGGGCGGCGCAATCCTCGTGCTTCATGGCCACGTAGCGGGCGCTCGGCGCGTCATCGCCCACGAGCACGGTGCCGAGGCCGACGGTGAAGCCCTCCGCGCGCAGCCGCTGGACGCGATCGGCGACCTCGGCGTTGAGGCGGGCGGCGACCGATTCGCCGTCGAGAAGGATGGCGCCCATCAGTGGCGGAAGTGGCGCTCGCCAGTCATGACCATGGCCAGGCCCGCCTCGTCCGCCGCGGCGACGACCTCGGCGTCCTTGACCGAGCCGCCGGGCTGGACCACCGCCGTCACGCCGGCCTCGGCCAGCACGAGCAACCCGTCGGGGAACGGGAAGAAGGCGTCGCTGGCGCCCGCGCCGCCCTTGGCCCGCTCGCCCGCCTTCTGCACGGCGATCTCGGCGGCCACGACCCGGGACTGCTGCCCGGCCCCGACACCGACGGCCTGTCCGTTGGTGACGACGGCGATGGCGTTGGAGGTCGTGCGGCCGCACACCCGCCACGCCAGCACCAGGTCACGCCACTCGTCCTCGGTGGGCTGGCGCTCGGTGACGGCCCGCCACTCGGAGCGGGGTGAGAGAAAGGCGTCGATGTCCTGCACCAGCACGCTGGCCCCCAGGCTGCGCAGCTGGCGCACGGCCTGCTCGGGAGCGGGCCCCGAGAGGAGGCGGGTGGCCTTGCGCCGCCCCTTCAGCTTGTCCAGTGCCTCGGGCGTGTAGGAGGCCGCGATGATGACGTCGGCCTGGGGTCCGGCGGCGATGGCCTCGGCCACCGTCTCGTCGACGTCGCCGCCGATGGCGACCACCCCGCCGAAGGCGCTCTGCACGTCGCACTCGAGGGCGCGCTCGTAGGCGGTGACCAGGTTGCCCGCCACCGCGGCCCCGCACGGGTTGGCGTGCTTGATGATGGCCACGGCCGCCTGCCCGACGCCGGCGTCCGCGGCCAGCTCGTGCACCAGCCGCCAGGCCGCGTCACCGTCGAAGAGGTTGAGGTACGACAGCGGGTTGCCGCCGTGCTGGACCATGGCGTCCCACCAGCTCGCCGTGCCGGCGATCCGGTAGCGAGAGCCGCGCTGGTGCGGGTTCTCCCCGTAGCGGAGCACCTCGGTGCGCTCGAGCGTGAGGTGCAGCGTCGGCGGCAGGACGGCCGCCAGCGCCGACTCCTCGGCGTCGGCCTCCGTGGCACCCCCGAGCTCGGTGACCGGAGCGGGGCCGCCCGAATCGAGCCAGGCGACGATCGCCGCGTCGTAGGCCGCGGTGTGGGCGAAGGCGGCGCGGGCGAGCCGACGGCGGGTGGCGGCCGACAGCGAGCCCGACTCCCGGAGCTCGGCGAGCACCACGGGGTAGTCGGCCGGCGAGGTGACGATGCCGACGTGCTCGTGGTTCTTGGCGGCGGCACGCACCATGGTCGGCCCGCCGATGTCGATCAGCTCGATGGAGGGGTCCGACGAGAACGGGTAGAGGTTCGACACCACCAGGTCGATGGCGTCGATGCCGTTGGCCTCCAGGTCGGCCAGGTGCTCGGGCTTGGCCCGGTCGGCGAGGATCCCACCGTGAATCTTGGGGTGGAGGGTCTTGACCCGCCCGCCCAGCATTTCGGGCGACCCGGTCACCTCGGCCACCTCTACATGGGCGATCCCGGCCTCACTCAGCTTGGCGGCGGTGTTGCCGCTGGCCACCAGCTCCCACCCCAGGTCCGAGAGGCCCTGGGCCAGCTCGACCAGGCCCTCCTTGTCGTACACAGATAACAGAGCCCTCACGACGTCATCTCCTCCACTGCTCCTTCCGCGATGTCCCGGTTCGGCTGAATCTCCCGGCCCGCCTCCAGCTCGGCCAGCGCCCAAGCCACGGTGGCCGGGTACAAGGTGCGCTCGGCCACCTTGATCCGCTCGTGCAAGGTCTCCTCGGTGTCGCCCGGCAGCACCGGGACCACCTCCTGGGCGAGGACCGGGCCGGCGTCCATCTCGAGAGTGGCCAGATGCACGGTGCACCCGGTCTCGTACGCGCCGGCCGCCAGGGCGTCACGCACCCCGTGCCAGCCCGGGAACGCGGGCAGCAGGGCGGGGTGCGTGTTGAGGATGCGGTCCGGGAAGGCGCGGTGGACCGCTCCGGTCATGACGGTCCCGAAGCCGGCCATGGCCACGAGGTCCACCTGGTGGGCGACCAGGGTGGCGGCCACGGTCGCCGTGAACCCGTCGCGGTCGAACTCCGGCCCGAAGCCGCCGTACCCGGCCCGGTCGACCAGCTCTGCGTCGACACCGTGCTCTTCCGCCAGGGCGAGGCCGGCACAGGGGCGGTCCGACAGGACGACACAGACCGGGAGTCCCGCCTCGAACATCGCCCGGAGGATCGTCCCGGAACCCGAGACCAGGACGGCGAGGCGCACGGAGTCAATCTACTGCGTGGCCGATTCTCCCCGGGAGGCCCGGGGCTAGGAACCGGTCACCTTGACGATCCAGGTACAGGACGCCGGAGCCTGCACGATGAGCGTCTGCGCCCCGAGGCTGGAGGCCGCCGTCACCGACTGTCCGGACGCTCCGGTCTCGCTGATCGCCGGCGTTCCCGAGGCCGCCGAGCCGGCCGGAACCGCAAATACCTGGAACGACGGACCGGCGGCCGGGGCAGGGGCGCACGCGAAGGCCCACCCGATGTTCCAAGGGGCTGCCGTGGTCGTGAACGATGTGCTGGTCCAATTGCCCTTCTGCTGCGGCGACTCCAAGAGGACGCGTGCGGGACCCGCGGCGGCCGACGACGGGGTCGACGAGGCGGCGGTCGTCGTGGTGACCCCGCCCGCGGCCGTGGTCGTGGTGGCCCCGCCGGCTGCGGTCGTCGTCGTCGTGGCCCCGGCGGCGGCGGTCGTCGTCGTGGTGGCCCCGCCGGCCGCGGTGGTGGTCGTGCTGCCGGCAGACGAGCCGGCGGTACCGGAGCTCTCAGCAGGCAGCTTGCCGCTCCCCCCACTCGACGCGCTCGACGCGCCGCCTCCCCCCGTATCGCCGTTCACCCACATCCCGAAGACGGCCGCGATCACAGCGACAATGAGCAGCTGCCACGTCCTCCAGGATCGTCGCTCTTTGATCTTGAGATCCCCCGGCCCAGGCAGGTCTTGGGAGGACGCCAGCGCGTTCGGACTGTCAGGGGGCATTGTCACCGCTCAGGTCGAGATCCCGTTCGAGCCCGCATTGACGACCGCCGATCGGGCTGACTGCGCGTAGATGAGTTGATCGGCAAAGGCAACCAGGAAGGTCCGATTGTTGATGAGCGCACGGTCCGCTTCATTCGAAGGGCTCAGCGAGCCGCCGAGGTTGTGCACGGAGGCCGCGGTCGTCACTCCCTTGACCAAGACACCCGGACCTGAATTCTGGACGTAGAGCACGGTCCGCTCGAAGCTGGTGCTCCCGGTGTCCATCTTCACCGGCACGATCCAATAGACGATCGACCAGCTGCCGAATTGCTGCGAGGTGTAGGACATCGCCTGGCCGGTGATCCCTCCGGCAAGAGTCACTTGTGTCACGTCGGCGAGCGCGTACCCGTGGAACGCATAGCACTGCTGAACACCGAAGGCCGAGAAGCTCGAGAGATCCGGGGTGTTGATGACGTCGGCGACCACGGGGGCGTTGGTGTGAAGAGTGCCACCCGCTTCGGACCGCATGATGTAGCGATTCCAGATGGAGTTGTCACCGAACAGCGGTTTCGCCCACCCGTAGGTGGTCTCATAATCGGCGCTCCAACCCTGCGGCGCCACCGGGCCCTGGATGAACGCGGTCAGCTTCGCTGTGCCGGAGACCCCCGCCACCAAGTTGTAGGTGGTGAGCCCGACGTTGCTGATTCCGACAACAAGGCTTGCGATCACCACGGCCGCCACGGCCAGGTATACCTTGGGAACCGCGAGGGTCACCTTGCGCTTCTGGGACTCAGCGGGAGAGCCCGGGGCAGAGTCGGGGCTCATGCGGTCGGTCATCGCCGGAGGGCCGTTCGAGCCAAGCGGGATCTCCATGCCCAGGGGGCGGATCAACAGGAGCATGACGATCACACCCACGCAGAACAGGACAAGTCCCACGAACGGGTGGAACACGTTGATGGCGATGGACTCTCCCCACTCCTTTCCGGCGAAGAAGATGAAGGTGATGCGACCCAGGTTGAGGACCCAGAGGAGAACAATGCCGCCGGTCAGCCACAGGACCTTGCGCACAAGAGGACCGCGGACGATCGCGGCGAAGGCCGAGCCGACCAGCAGGAAGCCGACGACGCCGTTGACTCCGGAGCAGGCGGACACGATGCTCAGGGAAAAGGGCGTGCCGTGGTGAGTGACCGAGAACACAGCGTTGTCCGATGATGGGGCGGGGACGGCCAGGTGCGTCCACACGGCGATCTTGTCCATGGCGAGCAGGGTCAGGTTCGTAAACGCGTTCAGCACTCCCAGCAGGTACTTCTGGTAGGGATAGGGCCAGGCCAGGAACAGGAAGGCAATCGCCAGCTTCTGACGCCACAGGACACGACATCCAAAGATGATGGCGACGGCACCGGCGACGAAGATGGGCAACGAGAAGAGGTCGACTCGGTAGTACCAGAAGAGTGCCGACATGCGCGCCGGAAGCAGTTCGTTGATGGCCAGGGCGGCAAGAATCAACGGGATCCCGATCGTGTAGTCCACCTGCCGGTCGTAGATCGGCGGCTCAGGCTTGAGAGGCCGGGAGCGAACGGCGGCCAGCGCGAGCGCGATGACCGGCACCAGGCTGATATAGGCGAGCGGAGTCTGCTGATCCGCGGTCTCGAGGAGCGTGCTCAACGAGTAGTTGTAGGCGATCAAGACCGCGCCGATCAGCACCCCGACCTGGATCCATGTCCGAGTGGTCTGGGATGCATCGGTCCAGCGACGCCGGNNCTGCCACGCCCTGATGGCGGACCATCGATTGGATGGGGATGGGGACGGGACGGAGAGCGCTTCGGTCATGGGGAAGTCCCTCGCCTGGGGTGCTCCGGCCCCTCGTCGCGACGACGTAGCCGGGCGCTCATCCGAAGCGCCCGTTCACGTAGTCCTCGGTCCTCGGATCGAGAGGATGGCTGAACACCTGTTCCGTAGGACCGGCCTCGACGATGTGCCCCGGAGCTCCTTCGCTGTCGACCAGGAACAGCGCACAGTTGTCGGAGACCCGCTGAGCCTGTTGCATGTTGTGGGTCA
>PMPX01000347.1 GCA_003169235.1 Acidimicrobiaceae bacterium
CCCGGCGGGGAGCGGACGGTCGACCCAGGTCATGGAGGGTGCGGCGAGCACGACCGCGGAGCACATGGCGTCCGCGGCGCTGCCGACGGTGACCCGGCGCGCCGACACGTCGACGTGGGTCACGTAACGCCGCGTGCCGTCGGTCCCGTGCCCCATGCCACGCCGCTGACCGACCGTGACCAACTCGACCGCCTCGACCGACCCGGCCGGCCGGCCGGCGCTGTCCACGACATCCGCCGCGTGCAGCTCCATCCGCCCGGAGAGGAATCCCTGGCGCCCCTCCGCATCTCGTATGAAGCAGACGTCCTGGCTGTCCGGCTTGGCGGCCGTGCGCAGCCCGAGCCGGTGGGCATGGGCCCGCACCTCGTCCTTGGTCATGTCCCCGACGGGGAACTCCACCCGGGACAGCGCGTCCTGGCCCAGCATGGAGAGGACGTAGGACTGGTCCTTGGCCGCATCGGCGCCGCGGCGCAGGTGCCAAACGGAGTCGCCGCCGCGAGGGTCGTTCCTGGTGACACGGGCATGGTGGCCCGTGGCCAGGCGGTCGAAGCCCAGGCGGTCGGACCGGCCGAGCAGGCGGTCGAACTTCATGGAGCGGTTGCACTCGATGCACGGGTTCGGGGTCCGCCCCCGTGCGTGCTCTCCGACATAGGGCGCGACCACATGGCGGTCGAACTCCTCGGTGAGGTTGAACACATGGTGGTCGATACCCAGTTGCTGGGCCACGCGACGGGCGTCGTCGACGTCCGCCACCGAGCAGCAGCCGGAGTCCGAGGGACCGCCCCACAGCTTCAGCGTCGCGCCGACCACCTCATGCCCCCGCTCCACCAGCAGGGCGGCCGCCACCGAGGAGTCGACGCCTCCCGACATGGCAACGAGCACCCGCATGGGACCAGTGTGCCACCGGCGCTCAGGCCGGACGACGCAACGCGGCCACCACGGAGGGCACCACGGCGAGTGCGCGGTCCACGTCCTCGTCGGTCGTGTCGTATCCCAGCGTCAGACGGACGGCGCCGGCGGCCAGCCCGGGGGCGACGCCCATGGCGGCGAGCACGGGGCTGGGCTCGAGGGCCCCGCTGGCGCACGAGGAGCCACCCGACACGCACACGCCCTCGGCGCCGAGCGCGACCAGCAGTTCCTCGCGCTCCACTCCGGGCAGGCACAGGTGCAGATGTCCCGGCAGGACGGCGACCCCGGCCGGCACCGTGCGGTGTGCGCCCTCGATCGCCGCCAGGAGCCCCTCGGAGAGCCGGTCACGGAGGGCCGCGACGCGAGGCACCGCGGCCGGGCGCTCGGCCGCCACGAGGCGGAGCGCGGCCGCCAAACCCACCGCGCCCACCACGTCCTGGGTCCCGCTGCGCCGCTCGCGCTCCTGCCCGCCACCGTGCTGGCGCGGCGCGAGCACCACCTGCGGGCTCACGGCCAGCGCTCCGGTGCCCACCGGCCCCCCGACCTTGTGCGCGCTCAGCGACACCAGGTCGGCGCCGGCCGTGGCGTCCGCGAGGTCGAGCCAGGGTGCGGCCTGCACGGCGTCGGTGAAGACGTACGCCCGCGGGGCGCGACGCCGCACCGCCTCGACCACGTCCGCCAGCGGCTGCACGACACCGGTCTCGTTGTTGGCCGTCATCACCGCCACCAGGACGGCGCGCGAGGAGAGCGCCCGCTCCAGTGCACTGAGGTCCACGACGCCGTGGCCGTCGACCGGCAGCTCCCGCATGTCCATGCCGGCCGCCACGGCGGCGAGCGCCGACTCGCGCACCGCCGGATGCTCGACGGCCGAGTACAGCACCACCGCGTCCCGCAACGCCGCCTCGGCGGTCCCGAGGACGGCCAGGTTGGCCGACTCGGTGCCGCCGGACGTGAAGACGACGTCGCCCGGGTCTCGGCCGAGGAAGGCGGCCACCTCGTCGCGGGCCTCCTCCAGCAGTCTGCGGGCCCGCTGCGCCGGCGGGTGGCTCCCGGTCGGGTTGCCGAGCGGTCCGGCGTGGACCTCGGCCATGGCGGCGGCCACCTCGGCCCGCAACGGCGTGGTGGCGGCGTGGTCCAGGTAGGTGGTGGTCACGCCGCGTCGTTGAGCGGCACGTCAGGCCACGAAGACGGTCTTGGCGTTGGCGAACTCCTTGAGGCCGAGCTCGGACAGCTCGCGCCCGTAGCCCGACTTCTTGATCCCGCCGAAGGGCAGCTCGGGCGTCGAGGCCACCATGGCGTTGACGAACACGGCACCGGCCTCGACCTCATCGACGCAGCGGGCGATCTCGTCGTCGTCGTCGGTCCACACGCTCGAGCCGAGGCCGAAGGGTGTGGCGTTGGCGGCCTCTATGGCCGCGCTGAGGTCGGGCACGGCCAGCACCATGGCGACGGGACCGAACATCTCCTCGCGGGCGATGGGCATGTCCGTGGTGACGCCCGAGAGGACGGTCGGCGCGAACCACCAGCCGTCGCCGGCGGGAATCTTGGCGCCGGCGTGGACGGTGGCGCCCTGGCGGCGCGCCTCCGCCACCTGTCCGACCAGCTCGTCGCGCTGGGCCTCGCTCACGATCGGCCCCACGTTGGTGGCCGGGTCGAAGGGGTCGCCCACGACCAGCTCGTCCATGGCCGAGGTGAAGCGCTCCAGGAACTCCTCGGCAACGTCGCCGACGACGATGAACCGCTTGGCGGCGATGCACGACTGCCCGTTGTTCTGCACGCGGGCGGTCACCGCGGTGCGCACGCACGCCCTGATGTCGGCCGAGGGGCACACGATGAAGGGGTCCGAGCCACCGAGCTCGAGCACGCTCTTCTTGAGCGCTCCGCCGGCGGCGGCGCCGACCGACATGCCGGCCCGCTCGCTGCCCGTGAGCGTGACCGCGGCGATCCGCGGGTCGGCGATGAGGTCGGCGATGTCCTTGGACTCGACGAAGAGGTTGGTGAACGCACCGTCGGGGAGGCCCGCCCGGCGGA
Organism: Acidimicrobiaceae bacterium; assembly: GCA_003169235.1. Lineage (GTDB taxonomy): Bacteria > Actinomycetota > Acidimicrobiia > Acidimicrobiales > RAAP-2 > Bog-473. The sequence goes on from PMPX01000347.1 coordinate 2,941, forward strand.
ACAGGTCCTCGATGGCCAGCGCCGTCTGCGGCACGTTGGACGCGTGCTTGAGCAGGCCGACGTTGCCCAGCATCAAGGCGGGGGCGGCGAACCGGATGACCTGCCACATGGGAAAATTCCACGGCATCACCGCGAGCACCGGGCCGAGGGGCTGGTAGTGCACGTAGGAGCGGGTGGCCGACGTGGTGATCGGCTCGTCGGCCAGCAGCTCCTCGGCGTTGTCGGCGAACCAGCGCAAACCGACCGCGCACTTCGACACCTCCGCCTTGGCCGCGGCGAACGTCTTGCCCATCTCGGTGGTCAGGATCCCCGCCACGTCGGGCACCTCGCCCTCGAGCAGCTCGGCGGCCGTCAGCAGGTGGCGGGCCCGCTCGGCGTACGTGGTCGTGCGGTACTCGGCGAACGCGGCCACGGCCCGCTGGAGCAGCGCCTCCACCTCCTCGGGCGTGTGGGACGGGAACTCCTTCTCCGTCTTGCCGGTGGCTGGGTTGATCGTCGCGAAGGCCATGCCTCAGTCTTACCCGCTACCCCAGCCCCAGATGCTCGGGCACGGCGCGCCGCATGAGCTTGCCGGTGGCCGTGTGGGGCAGGTCGCCGACCCGGATGTAGGTCTTGGGCCGCTTGTACGGGGCCAGGCGGTCCGAGGCGGCGGTCCGGAGGGCATCCTCGGCGGCGGCATCGGTGGCGACGAAGGCCACGCAGACGCGTTGCCCCCACTGCTCGTCGGGCAGCCCGAAGACGGCCACCTCGGTCACGCCGTCGACCGCGGCCAGGACGTTCTCGATCTCGGCGGGGTACACGTTCACGCCGCCGCTGATGATGAGGTCGTGGCGCCGGCCGGTCAGGTAGAGGTAGCCGTCCGGACTGAGGCGGCCCAGGTCGCCGATGGAGCACGCCGGGCCACGCCAGGCCCGGCGCGTGGCCTCCTCGTCGCCCCAGTAGCTGAAGCGGGCGAAGTCGGGCAGGTCGCACCAGATGGTCCCGTTCCCGGTCGGGTCGTCTACGAGGTCCCCGCCGGGGGTGTCGACGGGCTCGACGAAGAGCCGGCGCCCGGTCCGGGCCCGGCCGACCGTGCCGGGGTGCTCGAGCCAGTCCTCCGGCGGGCAGACCGTGAACTGGGCCTCCGTCGAGCCGTAGAACTCCCAGACGCCGCCCGGACGGACCCGCTCCATGATGGCCCGCTTCACCGACTCGGGGCAGGGGGCGCCGGCGTGGGCCAGGAGGCGAAGCGAGTCGAAGGTCTCGCCGGCGACGAGATCGGGGCACTGGAGGATGCGCTGGAGGTGGGTCGGCACCAGGAACGCCGTCGTCGGGTGCTGCCTTCGTATGACGTCGAGCGCCGTGGGGGCGTCGAAGCGGCTGAGGATGGCGAGCGATCCGCCCGAGAGGAGCGTGCCGGCCGAGAAGCGGATGGACACCGTGTGGTACATCGGCGAGCACACCATGTGCAGGTCGTCGCGGTCGAAGTGCCACACCGACGCCTCGTCCTCGAAGACCGTGCGGGCCGTGGCCTCGTCCCAGATCCCCGTGGTCACGCCCTTGGGCCGGCCCGTCGTGCCCGACGTGTAGTGCATCGGGCGGGTCAGCGGGTACGGGGCGAGGTCGGTGGGCGGGCCGTCGGAGAGCTCGGCCAGGGCCGCCGGGTCGAAGATGCGCACCGTGGGCCGCGCGTCCTCGGCCAGGAGGTCCCGCTCGGCCGGCGTGAGGGTCGCGTTGAGCAGGACCGGGAGCAGGCCGACGCGGGCCGCCCCGAGGACCGCACATATGAGGTCGGCGGACGAGCCGAGGGCGAAGGCGACCCGGTCGCCCCTGACCAGGCCACGGGCCAGGAGCGCCCCGGCGGCCCGGCGCTGGCGGTCCTCGGCGTCGGCCGCGTGGAGCAGCTCGACGGTCGGCACCGGGGCAGCGTATGGCGTATGGCACCATGACCGCCGTGGACGAGGTCATACGCGCCCGGGCCCTGGTCGAGCGGGCGCGCCGGGTCGTCGTGCTGACGGGAGCGGGCATCTCGACGGACTCGGGCATCCCCGACTTCCGGGGTCCCCACGGGGTCTGGACCAAGAATCCCGGGGCCGAGAGGATGGCCACGCTGCAGGCCTATGTCTCGGACCCCGACCTGCGCCGGCGGGCGTGGCGGAACCGGCTCACCTCACCCATGTGGTCCTCGGAGCCCAACGCGGGGCACCGGGCGCTGGTGGACCTGGAGCGCAGCGGCCGGCTCGACACCCTCGTGACGCAGAACATCGACGGGCTGCACCAGAAGGCCGGGACCGACCCGGACCGGGTGATTGAGATCCATGGCACCGCACTCGACGTGATCTGCCTGACCTGCGGCCACCGCCAGCCCTCCGAGCCCGTGCACGAGCGCGTCCGGGCCGGCGAGGACGACCCGGCCTGCACGGTGACGCTCCCCGGCGGCGCGGCGTGCGGCGGCATCCTCAAGTCGGCCACCATCAGCTTCGGCCAGAACCTGGTCGCCGAGGACCTGTTCCGGGCGGATGCGGCGGCCGCGACGTGCGACCTGCTGCTCGCCGTGGGCTCCACGCTCGCCGTCTTCCCCGCCGCCGGCCTGGTGCCGGTCGCCGTGCGCCACGGCGCGGTGGTGATCATCGTGAACGGTGACCCGACGGAGATGGACCAACTGGCCGACGTGGTGGTGCACGGCCTGATCGGTGAGTGCCTCCCCGCGCTGGTGGAGGGCTTGACCCCGCTGGGCCGCTAGTCGGTCTCGGGGACCTCGTCGGTCTCGGCAGTCTGCGCGGCCGACGTCGGCGCCGCCGGACTGGTCAAGGCGTGCTTCGCCTTCCGTCGGGGCTTCAGCGCGAACCACCAGATGCTGGCGATCGTCCCCAGCGTCACGGCGGCTGCGGCCACCGGCTTCACGACCTTTCGGGCACCGCTCTTGGCCATGGGCGAAGACCTTACCCGGCGAGGCCGGACGGTACGGCCTGGTCGGGGACGCGCACGACGACCGTCCCGGGGCGCTCGAGGCCGAAGGCCAGGGCCAAGACGTGCTCGGCCACCCACGCCGGCGAGTTGAACCGGTGCTCGGTGGCGGCCCGGCGGAACCGGTCCACCTGCGGGAACGAGGCCCGGTCGGTGGCGCGGATCGCAGCCTGCATCTCGGTGTCCACGAGCCCGGGTGACACCGCGTAGGCGGCGAGCCCGTGGCGCGCCTCCTCGAGCGCCACGACGCGGGTGAGCTGGTCCACCGCCGCCTTGGAGGCGCAGTAGGCGGCCCAGCCCTCGTAGGGGTTGGTGGCGGCGCCCGACGAGATGTTGACCAGCGTGCCGGTCCCCTCCCGGGTGCGCACGTGCTCGGCGAAGACGGCGGTCCCGTTGAGCACGCCGGTGACGTTGACGTCGATGGTGCGGGCGATCTCGGCCGGGTCGGCCGCGGCGGGGCCGGCCAGGGGGCCGATGGGCCCGAGCAGGCCGGCGTTGTTGACCCAGAGGTCGATGCGGCCGAATCGAGCGACGACGGTGGCGGCGAAGCGGGCGAGCACGCCGCGGTCGGTGACGTCGACGGCGGAGAGGACCGGCACCTCGGAGGGGTCGACGTGCCCGTCGCGCGCCGTGGGCCGGGTGCGGGCGGCCAGGACGGGACGGTGGCGGGCGCACAGGCCGAGACGCATGCCTTCGCCGGCGAAGTGCAGGGCCAGGCCGGCGCCCAGCCCCCGGCTGGCCCCGGTGACCACGGCGACCCGGCCGGCGACGCGGTCGTGATCGGGGCCGGGGCCGGGTCCGGTGCCGCGTCCGGCGGCGGTCATGCGCTGGTGCGGACCGGGTGGTGCTCGCTGCGGTAGCGGGACGCCGCCGCCACCAGCGCGTCGAAGGGGCGCTGGTCCATCCCCTCCTCGGGGTGCCACTGCACGCCCAGGACGAAACGGGCCGACGGCAGCTCGACGGCCTCGACCACCCCGTCGGCGCTCGTCCCCGTGGTCACCAGCCCCCGGCCGACGCCGCGTATGGACTGGTGGTGCGAGCACAGCACCGTCGTCGTGGGGCCGAAGACCTCGGCGGCGACCGAGCCCGGCACCGTCTCGACCTCGACGTCGTTGAACTCGAAGGGGGCGGTGCGGTGCGCCAGGGTGCCGACCACGTCGGGCACGTGCTGGTGCAGCGTCCCGCCCAGCTCCACGTTGAGGACCTGGCAGCCGCGGCAGATGGCCAGCACCGGCAAGTCGGCCCGCAGCGCGGCGGCCAGCAGGGCGCGCTCGCTGGCGTCCCGGTTGGCGTCGACGCCGCCCACCTCGGGCCCGGGCTCCTCGCCGTAGGCGAGCGGGTCCACGTCGCCCCCGCCGGTGAGCACCAGGCCGTCGAGGACGTCTATGACCTCGTCGGCGCCGGCCTCGGGGCCGAAGAGGCCGGCGCTCGGCGGGGGCAGGAGCAGGGGGCGCCCGCCCGCCGCGGCGACCAGCTCGAAGTAGGAGGCGGGCAGCGCGGCGGCGCGCCGCTCCCAGGTGGCCCAGCGGGCGTCGACCACGTAGGTGGAGAGGCCGATGAGAGGGATCACCAGCCCAGCGTATGCGGGTTGGACGCCCACCGGCAGCGGGGTCAACATGGCGCATGCCAGGACGAGAGTTGATTGACGCAGGGATCGCCGACGGCTCCATCGACACCGTCGTCGTGGCCTTCCCCGACATGCACGGGCGGCCCGTCGGGAAGCGGGTGACGGCGGACTTCTTCGCGGCCCACGTGGCCGAGCACGGGATCGAGGCCTGCGACTACCTGTTGGCGGTCGACGTCGACATGAACCCGCTCCCTGGATACCACTTCACCAACTGGGACACCGGCTACGGCGACTTCGTCTGCCGGCCCGACTACGCAACGGCCCGCCGCATCCCGTGGCTGGAGGGGACGGCCCTCGTCATCTGCGACCTCACCGACGAGGAGGGCACGCCGGTCGAGGTGTCGCCCCGGCAGATCCTGCGCCGCCAGCTGGAGCGGGCGGCCGAGCGCGGCCTGCGGATCTGCAGCGCCACCGAGCTCGAGTTCTTCCTCTTCAAGGACTCCTACGAGGAGGCCAGCGCCAAGGGATGGAAGGGCCTGACGCCGCACACGGCCACCATTGAGGACTACCAGCTGCTGCAGACGGCGCGGGAGGAGTACATCCTGCGTCGCATCCGCAACGAGATGTGCGCCGCCGGCATCCCCGTCGAGTTCTCCAAGGGCGAGGCCGGGCGGGGCCAGCACGAGGTGAACGTGACCTACGACGAGGCGCTGGTGACGGCGGACCACCACCTCGTGTTCAAGAACGGGATCAAGGAGATCGCCGCGCAGGAGG
>PMPX01000179.1 GCA_003169235.1 Acidimicrobiaceae bacterium
TCAGCCCGCTCTCCTCGGCCAGCCGGCCCGCGGTCATCGGGCCGAGGCGGCCAATAAGGTCCAGGCAGCGCATGTCGGTCCTGCTCAACTTCAGCTGCTTGGCCAGCCCCTCGTTGAAGTCGCTCGCCGCGCCGAGGTACCCCATGATCTCGCTGCGCAGTTGCTGGGCGAGCTCCGTGCGTGACCATTGTCTTGACACATAAGTAACTTTATCACTAAGTTTCTTTCTCGATGACCAATTCTTCCACCCGCTCCCTCGCCGTCGAGGCGCACGACCTCGTGAAGGTCTTCCCCCGCGGCCAGGTGCGGGCCCTCGACGGCGTCTCGCTCGAGGTGGAGGAGGGCACGGTCCTCGGCCTGCTCGGGCCGAACGGCNNAACGGCGCCGGCAAGACGACGGCCGTCCGCATCCTCTCCACCATCCTCGGCCCCGACTCGGGCCATGCCACCATCCTCGGTCACGACGTGGTCAAGGAGGCCGACACGGTCCGGCGCGTCATAGGCCTGGCCGGCCAGTACGCCGCGGTGGACGAGAACCTGACCGGCCGGGAGAACATCCACATGGTGGGGCGCCTGTCCCACCTCAGCCGTAAGGTGTCGGCGCGCCGGGCCGACGAGCTGCTGGAGGACTTCGGGCTGGCCGGTGCCGGTGACCGCGTGCTCAAGACCTACTCCGGCGGCATGCGCCGGCGCCTGGACCTGGCCGCCGCGCTGGTGGCCAACCCGCCGGTCCTCTTCCTCGACGAGCCGACCACGGGCCTGGACCCCCAGAGCCGGCAGGCCCTCTGGGTCGCCATCGAGGACCTCGTCCGCGAGGGCACCACCGTCCTGCTGACCACCCAGTACCTCGAAGAGGCCGACCGGCTGGCCCGCGACATCGTGGTGATCGACCACGGGCGCGTCATCGCCGAGGGGACGCCGGCCCAGCTCAAGGCCGACCTGGGGACGTCGGTGGTCTCCGTGACGCTGGGCGACCGGAGCGCCGTGGCGGAGGCGGTCGAGCTCCTCACACCGTTCTCGGAGAAGCCACCGTTGGTCGAGGACTCCGTCATCGAGCTCACGGTGACCGACGGCCCCAAGGCGGGGGCCGAGGTGCTGCGCGCGCTCGACGGCGCGCAGGTCGCCATCGCCGGCCTCGCCCTGCGCGAACCCAGCCTGGACGACGTGTTCCTCAGCCTGACCGGCCACAAGACGACGATCGACGACGAGACGGAGGAGTCGGCGAAGCCCAAGAGGGGCCTGGGCCGGTCCCGCAAGAGCGACGTCGCCGACGGGAAGGACGCCGCATGACGACCACCACCATCGCCGCACCGGTACGGAGCGTCAGCCAGCCGAGCCAGGGCAACCGCCTGTCGTGGGCGGTGTCCGACGTCATGACGATCACGTGGCGCAACCTCCTGGCACTCACCCGGACGCCCGAGGCGCTCTTCTTCACCACCCTGCAGCCCATCATGTTCGTGCTGCTCTTCACCTACGTGTTCGGCGGGGCCATCCACGTTCCGGGCGGCCACTACATCCAGTTCCTCATGCCGGGCATCTTCGTGCAGACGGTGATCTTCGGCGCCATGAGCACAGCGGCCGGTCTCTCCGAGGACCTCCACAAGGGCCTGATCGAGCGGTTCCGCGCCCTGCCGATGAGCCGCGCCGCGGTGCTGGCCGGGCGCACGACCTCGGACGTGGTCCGCAACGTCTTCGTGGTCATCCTGATCACCGCCGTCGGCTACGCAGTGGGCTTCCGCATCGGGACCAACGTCGCGTACTTCTTGTGCGGGGTGCTGCTGATCCTGTTCTTCGCCTACTCGCTGAGTTGGGGGTTCGCCTACATCGGTCTGTCCGCGCCCAACGCGGAGACGGCCCAGGTCATGGTCTTCCCGCTGATCTTCCCCTTGCTCTTCGCCTCGTCGGCCTTCGTCCCCATCCGCTACATGCCGGGCTGGCTGCAGGCCTTCGCCTATCACCAACCCGTGACGCAGGTGGTCAACGCGGCGCGCTCGCTCATGGTGGGCGGCGTCCTGCACGACGCGGGCGCCGTGGACGCGGCGCTGCTGTGGTGCGCCGGCCTGCTGGTGGTCCTGGCGCCCGCCGCGGTGCGCAAGTACCGCAAGGTCGCCTGAGCCGGACCGCCTGAGCCGGACCCCCCTGGGGCCGCGCTCCCCTACCCCTCGCCGGTGCGCCGGCGCAGCTCGGAGACCAGGTCGGCGATCGGGACGCGCACCTGCTCGGTGGTGTCGCGGTCGCGCACGGTGACGGCGTCGTCCTCCAGGGAGTCGAAGTCGACGGTCACGCACCACGGCGTCCCGACCTCGTCCTGGCGCCGGTAGCGCCGGCCGATGCTCTGGGTGACGTCGTAGTCGCACATGAAGTGCGGCTGGAGGGAGGCCAGCACCTGGCGGGCCACGGGCTCGAGCGTGTCCTTCTTCGAGAGCGGCAGCACGGCCACCTGGTAGGGGGCGAGCCGCCAGTGCAGGCGCAGCACCGTGCGGGCCTCGCCGCCCACCTCGTCCTCGGTGTAGGCCGCCAGCAGGAAGGCCATCATCGTCCGGGTGGCGCCGGCGGCCGGCTCGATCACGTACGGCGTATAGCGCTCGTTGGTCTGGGGGTCGAAGTAGTCCTGCGCCACCCCCGACGCCGCCGCGTGCGCGCTCAGGTCGTAGTCGCCCCGGTTGGCGATGCCCTCGAGCTCGTCCCAGCCCCAGGGGAACTCGAACTCCACGTCGGCCGTGCCCCGCGAGTAGTGCGAGAGCTCGCTCGGCTCGTGGTGGCGCAGGCGCAGCTTCTCGGCCGGCATGCCGAGGTCGAGGTACCACTGCATGCGCTCGGCCAGCCAGTAGTCGAACCACTTCGGCGCCTCGTCGGGCGGGACGAAGTACTCCATCTCCATCTGCTCGAACTCGCGGGTGCGAAAGACGAAGTTCTGCGGCGTGATCTCGTTGCGGAAGGACTTGCCCACCTGTGCGATGCCGAAGGGCGGCTTCTTGCGCGTGGTGCCGAGGACGTTGGCGAAGTTGGTGAACATGCCCTGGGCGGTCTCGGGCCGCAGGTAGGCCACGTGGCCCTCGTCCTCCACCGGGCCGGCGTGGGTCTTGAACATGAGGTTGAAGGCCCGCGCCTCGGTCAGGTCCCGCGAGCCGCAATTCGGGCAGACGCCCTCGATCTTGTCGGCCCGCCAGCGCTCGTGGCAGTTCTTGCAGTCGACCAGGGGGTCGGTGAAGGTGGCCAAGTGGCCCGAGGCCTCCCAGACGGCGGGCGGGCCCAGGATGGCGGCGTCGAGCCCGACCACGTCGACGCGCTGCTGCACCATGGCGCGCCACCAGGCGTTCTTGACGTTGCGCAGCATGTTGACGCCGAGCGGGCCGTAGTCGTAGGTGGAGCGGAAACCGCCGTAGATCTCGGCCGACGGGAAGATGAAGCCGCGCGTCCGGCACAGGCGCACGACCTTCTCCATCAGGTCGTCAGCGGGGACGGCGGCGGTCTCGGTCATCGGAGCAGGATACCGGAGCGGATTCTGGCCCCGACCTCGTTGGCCATCAGCCGCCCCCGCACGCTCAGCACGGCCCGCCCGTCCACGCGGGTCACGAGTCCCTCGAGCTCCCCGGGGTTCTCGAGGGCGTCCCACGGCACGCCGCGCGGCGTGCGGAGCGAGAGGGAGAGCGCCTCGAACTCGCGCTGGGCGGGGGTCAGCACCTCGCGCCCGCCCTCGGGCGAGCGGTCGCCCTCGACGGCGTCGACGTAGCGATCGGGCGTCCGCACGTTCCACCAGCGCTCGCCGTCGCGGTGCGAATGCGCCGCCGACCCGATGCCGAGGTAGTCGCCCTGCTCCCAGTAGAGGTGGTTGTGCCGGCACTCGTGCCCGGGCCGGGCCCAGTTCGAGATCTCCTCCCAGGCGTAGCCGGCCGCGGCGAGCACCTCGTCGGCCAGCTCGTAGCGGCGGGCCTGGGCGTCGTCGTCGGGCCGGCGGGCCGGGTCCCGGGCCAGCGGCGTGCCGGGCTCGACGGTCAGCCCGTAGGCGGAGAGGTGCGGCGGCGGGTGCGCCAGGGAGAGCACGTGGTCGAGCGTGGCGGCCCAGTCGGCGTCGCTCTCGGTGGCGGCCCCGAAGATGAGGTCGAGGTTCCAGGTGGCGAACCCGGCCGAGGTGACCGCGGCGGACACGGTCTCGGCCGCCCGGGGCACCCGGCGCCGGCCCAGGCCGGCCAGCACGTGGTCGTGCGTCGACTGCAGGCCGAAGGAAACGCGGGTCACGCCGGCGCGTCGATACGCGCCGAGGTGCGCCTCGTCGGCGTCCTCGGGATTGCACTCGACGGTCACCTCGGCACCGGGCGCCCGCGGGACGGCGTCGAGGATGCGGCACAGGGTGTCGGGGTGGAGGCGGGACGGGGTCCCCCCGCCGAAGAAGACGGAGGTGGCGGGCGCGAGGTCACCGGCCCTCTCGGCGCGCTGCAACTCGGTGACGCAGGCCGCGGCGTAGCGCTCCATCAGGTGGTCGCGGTCGGTGTAGGTGGCGAACGCGCAGTAGTCGCAGCGCTCCCGGCAGAACGGGACGTGGACGTAGACGCCGAAGGCG
>PMPX01000293.1:0-16259 GCA_003169235.1 Acidimicrobiaceae bacterium
CAGATGAACAGGATGTTGGTGGTGTCGATCTGGATGAACTCCTGGTGCGGGTGCTTGCGCCCGCCCTGGGGCGGGACCGAGGCGGTGGTGCCCTCCAGGATCTTGAGCAGCGCCTGCTGCACCCCCTCCCCCGACACGTCACGGGTGATGGAGGGGTTCTCGCTCTTGCGGGCGATCTTGTCGATCTCGTCGATGTAGATGATCCCGGTCTCGGCCCGCTTCACGTCGTAGTCCGCCGCCTGAATCAGCTTCAGCAGGATGTTCTCGACGTCCTCGCCGACGTACCCGGCCTCGGTCAGCGCCGTGGCGTCGGCGATGGCGAAGGGCACATTCAGCATGCGGGCCAGCGTCTGGGCCAGCAGCGTCTTGCCGCACCCCGTCGGGCCGAGCAGCAGGATGTTCGACTTGGCCAGCTCGACGCCGTCCTCGCCGGCGGGCGGCCCCGCCTGCACGCGCTTGTAGTGGTTGTAGACGGCCACCGACAGGATCTTCTTGGCGTACTCCTGGCCGACGACGTAGTCGTTGAGGAAGTCGAAGATCTCGCGTGGCTTGGGCAGGTCCTCGAAGCTCAGCTCGGCGGACTCGTCACGCTCCTCGGCGATGATGTCGTTGCACAGGTCGATGCACTCGTCGCAGATGTAGACACCCGGACCGGCGATGAGCTTCTTGACCTGCTTCTGCGTCTTGCCGCAGAAACTGCACTTGACGAGATCCCCACCCTCACCGAACTTGGCCACCCGATCGCTTCTCCCGTCCCTTGTCCGATGGTCCTACGCGGCGCCGATGGCTTCGAGGGAGGCGATGTTGCGGGCCGTGATGACCTCGTCGATCACGCCGTAGGTCACAGCCTCCTCCGCCGTCATGATGAAGTCACGGTCCGTATCCTGCGCGACCTTCTCCTGCGTCTGCCCCGTGTCCTCGGCGAGCATGCCCGACAACAGGTCGCGCATGCGGAGGATCTCCCTGGCCTGCAGCTCGATGTCGCTGGCCTGCCCCTCGACGCCACCCCAAGGCTGGTGCAGCAGGACCCGGGCGTGCGGCAGGGCGAAGCGCTTGCCCTTGGCGCCGGCCGCCAGCAGCACGGCCGCCGCCGACGCGGCCTGGCCGAAGCAGAAGGTCGACACGTCGGCCTTGATGAACTTGAGCGTGTCGTAAATGGCGAAGAGCGCCGTGATCTCGCCGCCGGGCGAGTTGATGTAGAGGTGGATGTCCTTGTCGGGCTCCTCGGACTCGAGGAAGAGCAATTGGGCGCAGATGAGGTTGGCCACGGCGTCGTCCACCGGCGTACCCAGGAAGATGATCCGCTCACGCAGCAGCCGGGAGTAGAGGTCGTAGGCACGCTCGCCACGGTTGGACGACTCGATCACCGTGGGGACCAGGTAGTTGTAGGCCTTCATTCGTTCCCCCGGACTCTGCATCGTCACTCGCTCTCCTCGCTCTGGTCGGCCTCGTCGCTCTGCTCGGCCTCGTCGTCCTTCGACGCATCCACCCGGAGGTCGTCCCGTGACATCGGGTTGCCCTCTTCGTCGAAGAGTTCCACGTGGTCGATCAGCCACTCCAACGCCTTGCCCTTGCGCAGCTCAGAGCGTACCGCGCCGGTCCGGCCGGCCGTGTCGAGTTGGCGGCGCAGCTCCGTGGGCGTGGTCCCCATGCTCTCGGCCATCCTGGCTATCTCGGCATTCAGCTCGTCGTCAGCGAGCGACAGCTCCTCGGCCTCCACCAGGGCGCGGAGCGCCAGGTCCGCCTTGACGGCCGCCTGCGCGTCCACCCGCACGGCGGCCAGCAGTTCGTCGGGCGACGTGCCCGTGGCCTGGAAGTACTCGGCCAGGCCGAGCTTCTGGGCCTCCAGCCGGTGCTGCAGGTCGTGGAGCCGCTCGTTGACCTCGGCGTCGACGAGGACCTCGGGCACGTCCTCGTCGGAGACGAGCCCCGCCACGGCCTCGATGGTCTTCTGGCGCAGCGCCATCTGGCTCTGCATGAGCTTGACGCGCCCGATCCGGTCCTCGATGTCGGCCCGCAGCTCGGCCACGGTGGCGAACTCGGAGCTCTCGGCGGCCCACTCGTCGGTCGCCTCGGGCAGCCGCTTGACCTTGACCTCCTTGACGAGCACCCGGAAGGCGACGTTCTCCTCGGGGGTGTTCGGGTTCGGCGCGTCGAAGGCGAGGATGGCCCCGGCCTTGGCACCGTGCAGCTCGGCGTCGAGCTCGGGGACGATCGACCCGGTGCCGACCTCGTAGAGGTAGTCGTCGACGCCCACCACCTCGGCGCCCGACGCGTCGTTGCCGTGGAGGTCGATGGTCACCAGGTCGCCGTCGATGGCGGGCCGCTCGACGACCTCGAGCTCGGCATCGTTCTCGCGCAGGCGGTCGAGCTGGCGCTGCACGTCCTCCTCGCCGACGGCGAGCCCCGGCAGCGTGACCTGGAGGCCGTCGTAGCCGGGGATGGCCACGAGCGGGCGCACCTGCACGACGGCGTCGAACGAGACGGCGCCGCCGTCCTCACCGCCGGTGATGTCGATCTCGGGCTGCGCGATCGGGTCGAGCTCGGTGTCGACGACGGCGCGGGCGTAGAAGTCCGGCAGCGACTCGCGCAGCGCCTCGGCGCGCAGCGCGCCGGCCCCGCCCATGCGCGCCTCGAGCACCTTGCGCGGCACCTTGCCGGGACGGAAGCCCGGCACACGCACCTGCTGGGCGAGCGTGCGCACGACGTCGCCCAGGGCTCGGTCGAACTCGGGCTCGTCGATCTCCACGCTCAGGCGGACGAGGTTCCCCTCCAATGGCTCTGCAGTGGCACGCATCACGAGCCGATCACTCTACCGGCCACCGCGTGCCTCCCGAGCCGCCCGGGCCCGTCCGCGCCTAGAACATGAAGTTCATCGCACCGAGGACGCGACGGCCGGCCGCCGCGTCCCCCGTCACCGCCACCCCACCGGCGGCCTCCACCTGTGCCGCCGTGGCCCGGCCACAGCCGAGGCGCGTGAAGTCGACGCCCGACAGCGAGAGGGTGACCGCCGGGTCCACCTCGTCGCCGACGGGCCGGGCCCGCCCGCCCTCGACGGCGATGGTGAAGGCCCGCGCGTCGCGCCCGGGGCCCGAGACCTCGAAGCGGACCGCCGTGCCCTCGGGGCAGCCGGCCTGCTTGCCCACGACGAAGGGCATGGCGCCCTGCACGCGATCGAGCGAGAGGGCCGACGCCCCGTTCCCGCACCCGCCCGGGCGGTCGAGGGCACGCCGGACGTCCTGCTCGTGGACCCAGCAGTCGAAGACCCGCACCTCCATGAACACCGCGTGGGGCACGTCGCCGACGGGGCTCCACCCGGGAGCCGCCCACTCGTCCTCGGTGCACGCCTCCAGTCGGGCCAGGCGGGTGGCGGCCACCTCGACGAACTCGGCGCGGACCTCCGGGCCGGACCGGGCCCGTCGCACGCCGACCCACCGCTCGTTCATGGTGGCCACGTCGTTGCGCATGTGCGCCGCGGGTGGGGCGTCCCACTCCGGGAGGGGCTCGCCCATGATGGTGCGCTCGATCCCGATCACGTGAGAGATCTGGTCCTTGACGTCCCAGCCGGGGCACTCGGTCGGCCGGGCCCACTCGGTGGCCGACAGATCGGCGCAGACCTCCGCCAGCGACCCCCAGGTCTCGGCCAGCGCCGCCGTCGCCCTCAGCCCTCGTCGTCGCCAACCACCGTCCTGACCTGCGTCGATGCCGCTCACCAGGCCGACAGTACCCCCATCGGGGCGGGTCGCCCGCCCGACCATCCCCCAATCAGCGCGAACCCACCGCTACGTTCGACAGCCGTCCAGGGCCATCACCGACCAGAGGAGTTGCCATGGCTAACTACGAGGGGTACTGCGTGAAGTGCCGGGAGAAGCGTGAGTTCGACGGCCAGGAAGTCGAGCTGGCCAACGGGCGCCGTGCCGCCCAGGGGACCTGCCCGGTCTGCGGCACGAAGATGAACCGGATCCTGGGCAAAGCCAAGGTCTGATCCGGCCGTCACGCCGGCGGGCGAGCACCCCGCCGGCGTGAGACGATGCTCGGTATGCACGAGCTGATCATCGAGGGAGGGACGCTCGTCGACGGCACGGGCGCGCCAGCGCGCACCGCCGACGTCGCGGTGGACGCCGGCCGCATCACCGAGGTGGGGCGGCCCCAGGGCGGTGCCACCCGGACCATCGACGCCGACGGACTCCTGGTCACCCCGGGCTGGGTCGACGTGCACACGCACTACGACGGACAGGTCACGTGGGACACCGAGCTCGCCCCGACGTCGTGGCACGGGGTGACGACGCTCGTCATGGGCAACTGCGGCGTGGGGTTCGCTCCCGCCGCGCCCGACCGCCACGACTGGCTGATCGGGCTCATGGAGGGCGTGGAGGACATCCCCGGCACGGCGCTGGCCGAGGGGATCGCCTGGGAATGGGAGACCTTCCCCGAGTACCTCGACGCGCTCGAGCGCCGGCGCTGGACCGTCGACGTGGGCGCCCAGGTGCCCCACGGTGCGGTGCGGGCCTACGTCATGGGCGAGCGCGGCGCCCGCAACGAGGCCGCGACCGCAGAGGACATCGAGGCCATGCGGGCCATCGTGCTCCAGGCGCTGCGCGCCGGTGCGCTGGGGTTCTCCACGTCGCGCACCTTGGGCCACCGGGCCATCGACGGCGAGCTGGTCCCGGGGACCTTCGCCGCCGAGGACGAGCTGTTCGGCATCGGGGCCGCGCTGGGCGAGGCGGGCACGGGCGTCTTCGAGCTCGCCCCGCTGGGCTCGGCCGGCGAGATGCTCCAGGACGCCTGGCTCGAGGTCGACTGGATGCGCCGGCTCTCGGCCGCCATCGGCCGCCCCGTCTCCTACGTCCTGCTGCAGGCCGACGACGAGCCCGAGCTCTGGCGCAAGCAGCTGGCCGCCTCGCTCGACGCCTGCGCCGAGGGGGCCCAGCTCTACCCCCAGATCGCGGGGCGCCCGACCGGCATCCTCTCGGGCCACCACACCACCCTGTGCCTGTTCTCCGAGTTCCCGGCGTACCGCGAGCTGCGCTCCCGCGGGCTCTCGACGGCCGAGCTGGGCACCGCGCTCGCCGATCCCGAGGTGCGGCGCGCCATCGTGGAGTGGGCGCCGTCGTCACCGGCCGAGGCCGAGGCCGAGGCCATGGAGAAGGCGTTCCACCGCACGTTCGTGCTCGGGGACCCGCCCGACTACGAGCCCGGGCCCGAGCGCTCGCTGGCGGGGCTGGCGGCGGCCCGCGGGGTCTCGCCGCTCGAGGTCGCCTACGACGAGATGGCCCGCGACGGCGGCCAGGGGCTCCTCTACATCCCCATCCTCAACTACGCCACGGGCGACCTCGACCACGTGCGGGAGATGATGCTGCACCCCCAGGGCCTGCTCGGCCTGGCCGACGGCGGTGCCCACACCGGGACCATCTGCGACGCGTCCATGCCGACCTTCATGCTCACCCACTGGACCCGCGACCGCAGCCGGGGCGAGACGCTGCCGCTCGAGTACGTCGTGAAGAAGCAGACGCACGACACGGCCCGCCTCTACGGCATGTCGGACCGGGGCACGGTGGAGCCGGGCGCGCTCGCCGACTTCAACCTCATCGACTACGAGGGGCTCACTCTCGGCACCCCCTACGTGACGGCCGACCTGCCGGCGGGCGGTCGCCGGCTGCTCCAGAAGGCGTCGGGGTACGTGGCCACCATCAAGGCCGGCACCGTGACCTTCGAGCAGGGCGCCGCGACCGGCGAGCTGCCCGGCCGCCTGGTGCGCGGCGCGCGCTGAGCCCGGCCGCCCCGCCGCCCCGCCGCCCCGCCTCGCCAGCCCTCGTCCGCCCTCGCCGCCGCTCCCCGGTCGCGCCACCGGGCCGTCCGGCACGGCAGACTGCACCTCGTATGGACGCGCCGCTGACCCAGTACGCGCTGCGGGACGGGGTCCACGTCGGCTACCAGGTGTGGGAGGCCGATCCCGCGGTGGGACCGGGCGACGCGGTGGACGTGGTCGAGTTCAGCAGCGGGCTGATGATCTCCATCGACGAGGCCGTCGACGAGCCGAACTGGCTCCGGTACACCGAGCGCCTGACGGGGTTCTCGCGTCTGATCCGCTTCGACACCGTTGGGCTCGGACTCTCCGACCCGCTACCGGCGGGATCGGACCCCTCCATCGAGGGCTGGGCCCGCGACGCCCTGGCCGTCATGGACGCGGCCGGGTGTCCCGCCGCGGTCCTGCTGGCATCCACCGGGGGTGCCCTGGCGGCCCTGTGGCTGGCGGCCACCCACCCCGAGCGGGTCACCTCGCTGGTCATCGTGAACGGGACGGCGCGTGTCGGCCGGGCGGAGGACTACGGCTTCGGCGTGTCCGACGAGGAGGTGGCCGAGGCGGCCAACATCGACGTGCCGCTGGTGGAGGGCGACGTCCCGCAGGACATCGCGGTGTTCGCGCCCAGCCTGGCGCACCGCGTCGGATTCCGTGAGTGGTGGGAGCGGGCGGCCCGGCGGGGCGCGAGCCCCGCCACCGCGATCGCCTTCAACCTGGTGACCTTCTCCGCCGACATGCGCGGCTGCCTGCCCGACATCACGCGCCCGACGCTGGTCATCGCGCGCACGGCGAGCTACGCCAACCTCAGCCAGCACGGGCGCTACCTGGCCGAGCACATCGCGGGCGCGCGCTTCGTCACCTTCCCGGGACCCGACCTGCTCCCCTGGGCCGGCGAGTTCGACTCCATCGTCGACGAGATCGAGGAGTTCGTGACCGGAGGGCGTGGCGCGCACGCGCCCACCCGCACGCTGGCCACGGTGCTGTTCACCGACATCGTGGACTCCACGGTGCGCGCCGCCGCGGTGGGCGACCGCCAGTGGCGCGCCGTGCTCGACGAGTCCGACGTCAACGTCGGCCGCCTCCTCTCCCGCCACGACGGCGTCCTCGTCAAGACGACCGGCGACGGGATCCTGGCCCGCTTCGCCTCGCCGGCGCAGGGAGTGCGCTGCGCGGCGGCCCTGGTCGAGGCGGCGCGGCGCGGCGGCCTGCAGCTGCGGGCCGGGCTGCACACCGGTGAGGTGGAGCTGCGCGGTGACGACATCGGCGGCCTGGCGGTCCACATCGCCTCGAGGGTCAGCGCCCTGGCCGGCGGCGACGAGGTCCTCGTCACCGGCACGGTGCGCGACCTCGTGGTCGGGTCCGGGATCGCCTTCGACGACCGCGGCCGCCACGACCTCAAGGGCGTGCCCGGCGAATGGCAGATCCTGGCCGTGGAGCTGGCCTCGGCGCCGTGAGCGACCCCGCGTCCCGCGCCGGGCGCACCAACCGGCGGCACCGCCAGACCCAGATCCGCCGACGGCGTGCGGTGGTACTGCTCGCCCTGATCCTCGTCGTGGCCGCACTCGTGATCACGCTCTCGTCGGGGAGCACCCCGCCCCCGACAGGCCGCTCGACGTCATCGTCCGCCTCCACATCGACGTCCGCCGTGCCGACGACGGCACCGGCAGCATCGGGCTCCTCCTCCGCGTCGGGTCCCGAGGGCGCCGGCACGCACCGGGGGAGGACGACCGCCTCGGGGCCGCCGTCACTCGAGGCCGGCATGGAGGCATGGCAGCTGGCCGCCCCGCTCTCCCGCGAGGCGCTGGTGACCGTCGGGAACCGGCTCCGCATCCTCGGTGGCCTCTCGTCGTCCGGGAGCTCCCTCAGTGGCGCCTCCTGGCTCGACCCGGCGAGCGGGACGGTCACGGCCTCGGGCTCGCTCGCCGATGTGGTTCACGACGGCGCGGGCGCGCAGATCGGCGCGACGTCGTACGTCTTCGGTGGCGGCTCGCCCGACACATTCGCCACCGTGCAGACGCTGGGGTCCGCCGCGGCGACCGAAGCCGGCGCGGTGGCCGGCCAACTGCCACAGCCCCGCTCGGACCTCGCCACCGCCACCATCGGCGGCACCGTGTACATCGTGGGGGGCTACGACGGCACCACCTACGAGCCCTCGGTCCTGGCCACCACGGACGGCACCCACTTCGCGAGCGTGGCGACCCTTCCGGTGCCCGTGCGCTACCCCGCCGTCGTCGCACTCGGCGGCAACGTGTTCTCGTTCGGCGGCCAGACGGGCAGCGGCGCCGGCAGCGCGGTCAACGCCACGGCGGCGATCCAGGAGATCGACCCAGCAACCCACACCGCCCACGTCGTCGGCAGCCTGCCCCAGGCCCTGTACGGCGCGGCCGCCTTCGTGATCGACGGCCACATCTACCTCGCCGGCGGCCAGACCGGCGGGGGCCAAACGCTGACCCAGCTCTACGAATTCGACCAGCAGACCCACCGGGTCGCCGACGCCGGCCTGCTCCCCCAGGCCGTCGCCTTCGGCGGGTACGCCACGGTCGGCACGGGGAAGTCCGCCATCGGGTACCTCGTGGGAGGCGAGGTGGCCCAGCAGTCGGGAACCGACCAGGCCGGCCTCGCCTCGGGATCGCTGGCGAGCGTGATCTCGCTCCGGCCCAGCCGCTACGGCGGACCGGTCGGCGGGGCCGACGCGGGAGCGCCCTACCAGGGCCATCTCCTGATCGCCGACCGAGGCAACGACCGTCTGCTTGTGATCGACGCGGCCCGCAACCTGCAATGGCAGTACCCCTCGGCCACCATGCCGCCCCCACCGGGAGGGTTCTACTTCCCCGACGACGCCTTCTTCTTCCATCAGGGGACCGGGATCATCTCCAACCAAGAGGACAACCACACCATCGTGGAGATCGGCTACCCGTCGGGGAAGATCCTCTGGCAATACGGGCATCCCGGGGAGCCCGGCACCGCGGCCGGCTTCCTCAACCAGCCGGACGACGCTTACCTGCTGAAGAACGGCGAGATCACGGTGGCCGACGCCATGAACGACCGGATCCTCTTCATCTCCCCGAACGGGACGCCCTTGAGCCAGATCGGCACCAACGGGGTGGCGGTGCACAACCCGCCCACGAGCGTGGGATACCCCAACGGCGACACCCCGCTCGCCAACGGGAACGTATTGGTCTCGGAGATCAATGGCTCGTGGATCACGGAGTACACGCCCGCTGGTCAGTTGGTCTGGACCGTGCAGCTGCCCACCGTCAACTACCCCTCCGACCCCCAACAGCTCGGATCGAACCTCTACCTGCTCGCTGACTACGACCCGCCCGCCGAAGGGCGGATCCTGACCATCCGCCGCTCCGGCGCCGTCGTCTGGAAGTACGACGTGCTGTCCGGGGACGGCATGCTCAAGAAGCCGTCGCTGGCGGAGCAACTTCCCAACGGGCTGATCATGGCGAACGACGACTATCGCAACCGCGTGATCGTGATCGACCCGCGTGACGACAGCATCGTGTGGCAGTACGGGCTCACCGACACCTCGGGGACCGCACCGGGGCTGCTCAGCATCCCGGACGGCTTCGACCTGCTGCTCCCCAACGGCACGACCCCGACGCACCCGCAGACGGGCTGAGCATGACCGGGGAGGGGGTCCCGCCCGTGCTAGTCATGGGGCCTCGATAGCTCGGGGCACCGTGGAGATCGGGAGATCACTGGCATGGCACAACGGACTCGACCCGTCGCATCGGACCGCGTGCCCGGGCATGCACAGGGTGCGGGCAGAGGCAAGACGGGCCCACGGCGCCGCCGGCGCACCCGATTCGACGCGCCGCCGCCGCGGCCGTTCGCCCTCTCGGGGTGGGCGCTGCTGCCCCTGCGGGCGTTCCTGGGATTCACGTTCTGCTTCGCCGGACTGCAGAAGCTGGCCAACCCGAACTTCTTCGACGCCAACAGCCCGTCGAGCATCCAGGCCCAGCTGATCGCCGCCACCAGGATCAGCCCTCTGCACCCGCTGCTCGGGCACCTCCTCCGCTTCGCCGTGCCCATCGGCGTGGTCATTGCGCTGGCGGAGCTGGCTGTCGGCCTGGGAGCACTCCTCGGGCTCTGGACGCGGGTGGCCGCGGCAGGCGGCATGGTGCTGTCCCTCACCCTCTTCCTGACGGTGAGCTTCCACTCCTCGCCCTATTACACCGGGGCGGACATCGTCTTCCTGTTCGCCTGGATCCCGCTCCTCCTGGCCGGTTCGGGTGGCGTGCTGTCCCTCGATGCGGTGATCGCCGCCCGGGTGGCCGCCGAGAACTCGAGCGGGCCACCGGTCCTCGTCCCGATCCGCTTCGAGCTGGTGCAACAGGTCTGCGGCAACTACGAGGCCGACACGTGCGCCGCACGGGGCGGACAGCCCTGCGACGTCCGCCGATGCCCGTTCCTGGTGGACGAGCGGGGCAGCGTCGTGGAGCGGGGGCCCGATGCGGTGGACCGCCGGACCCTGGTCCTCGGCGGCACCGCCGTCGCCGCGTCCGCGGTGATCGGGGCGGTGGCCGCAGGTGCGGCCGCCGGGATCGGCCGTGCGGTGGGCGGCGCGCCGAGCCCTGGCGGGGGCGGCACGTCCGCCCTCTCGCCCACCGGGCCGAGTGCCGGCGCGGGCACCACGTCGACCTCCGCGCCGGCCGGGGCGACGACGACCACGGCACCCGCGGCGGCGAGCACGACCACCGCCCCGTCCGTGGCGGGCACGCGCATCGGTCTGGCCAGCCAGGTGCCCGTCGGCGGAGCGGCCACCTTCACGGACCCGGCGACGGGCGACCCCGGGCTCGTGCTCCAGCTCACCAAGGACCAATTCGTGGCGTACGACGCGGTCTGCCCGCACGCCGGGTGCACGGTCGGGTACTCGGCGGGCGCCAAGCTCATCGTGTGCCCGTGTCACGGCTCGGAGTTCGACCCCACGACCGGCGCCGTCGTCAACCCGCCGGCCCAACGGGGCCTCACGCCGATCCACGTGGCGGTCGGCGCCGACGGCTCCTTGCTCGCCGACGGCTGAACCGGGGCGGCCCAGCCCTACCAGCCCTGGCTGCCCGGGATCCCCTTGAAGGGTCCGGCGACGTCGGCCGTGACCCAGCCGCCGTAGAAGCCCCCGGGCTGGGGGACGACCAGCTCGTCGCCGACCCAGCAGGCGTCCATGCGGCCGGCATAGAACGCGACGTAGCCGGCGATGGCCCCGAAGGCCACGCTCGGAGTGTCGTAGCCCCAGGCGGCGTCCGGCTCGACCAGCGCACCGGCGTGCACGTCGAAGTAGTGGGCCAGGCCCTTCCACTCACACGAGGAGCGACGGTGGGTGCGGACGAGGGCGCCCGGCACGATGTCGTCGGGCGGCAGGTAGTAGTTCGGCGGATGGCTCGTCTCGAGCACCCGGTACGCGCCCGTCGTCTCGGCGATCACGCGGCCGCCGAGCTCGATCCGGATGCGGCGCCCGAACGCCTCGAGACGTGGTGGCCGCGGGTAGTCCCACACCGACTCCTGGCCGGGCTGCACGGGATCGGGTCGTGGGGTCATGGTCCTCCTCGTCGGGTCACACCGACAGGCTTGCCCGCAACACGCTGGTCCGCGAATGGGCCGGATTCCCGTCGTCACGCTGGAGGCTCACGTCCACCGCGGAGTACCCGGCCATGAGCCCCGCCGTCACTGCATAGTCGCCGTCACCCGACGGCGACAGTACGCCGACCGGCAGCATCTTCCGGGTGGTCGGGTCGAGCAACCAGACCTCGTAGAACTCCTGACTCGAAGGCGTCGAGAGGTCCCGGGTCCGCACGATCATGTGGCGCGTGGATCCCTCCGCCACCACCGTCACGGTGCCCGTGGCGGAGGCCGCCGTCTGGAGCGCCTGGAGCGAACCCTGCGCCACGACGGGCTGCCCCGGGGACCGGTGACCGGCCACCACGGATGCACCGAACACGCCGAGTGCGACCACGGCGGCCGCCACCGTCACGACCGCAGCCAGGCGGCGGCCCCTGAGGGCCGTCCGGGACGTCCGTGACGGCTGGGAGCCCTCGCCGGATTGCGACGGCAGCGCACGCGGCGGCAGGGCCGACGCCGCGGGATCGGAGGGCCCGGACCAGTTCGCCGGAAGCGCAGCCGCATGCACTGCGTTCGGGGCTCTCGGCGGCAGGGCGAGAGCCCGATCGGCGCGGACGGCCGAGGTAAGTGCCGCGTGGGCGACGACGACGTCGATCAGCTCCTCGGTACAGGTCGGGCACACTCTGAGATGCCGGCTCATGGCGATGGTCTCGTCCCGGCCCGTCTTGCCGGCCAGAAGCCCGATCAGGTCGACCTGCTCGTGTCCGGCCTCATCTGCACTCACGTGAGCTCACCTCCGTCAACGAGCGCGGCCAGTCGCCGCATGCCTCGGGCCATTCGGGCCTTGACCGTGCCAATGGGAACGTCCAACTTGGCCGCAATCTGCTGCTGTGTCAGGTCCCCGAAGTAGGACAACTCGATCGCCTCCTGTTGATCGGCGGAGAGCTGCGTCAGGGCCGTGCGGACCTCCGCCGCCCAGGCCAGACGCTCTACGAACTCGTCACCGTCCTCACCGGAGAGCTCACGAATCGCATCGACGGAGACCACCTCGTGATGCCGGCGCCGCAACTGGTCGATCGCCCGTTTGCGGGCGATGCCGAAGAGCCACGCCTCGAAGGGCCGGCTCGTGTCGAGGCGGTCGCGGCACCTCCAGACCTCGAGGAAGACGATCTGGAGGAGATCGTCGGCCTCCTCGTCGGGCACGAAGTGCCTCAGGTAGCCACGGACCATCGGGCCGTAGAGCCGGTAACACTCCTCCAGGGCGTACTCGTCGCCGCGGGCGAGGCGCGTCCCGACCGACGACGACGACGACGCCGACGACGACGACNNCCGTTGATGCGGATGGTCCGGTGGACGACGTCCATTGCCCAGAGTCTGGCTCGCCGCTCGACCCCATCGCCTGTCGCAGGGCTGGCCGACTGTTGCGACGACCCGTCGGACTCCATCAGGAAGGACAGGGGTTGCTCCGCGCCCCGTTGATCACGTGGATCACGCCGTTGGAGGCGGTGATGTTGGCTTTGACGACCTGCGCCGTCCTGTCCTTACCGTCCGTGATGGTCACCTTCCCGCCGGTCGTGCTGACCGTGAAGGACGCACCGTTGACCGTCTTGACCGCCCCGGGCTGGATCTGGGACGACGTCTGGGCCCCCGACACGACGTGGTAGGTCAAGATGCTCGCCAACTCCGCTTTGTTGGCGGGCTTCAGCAGCGTCTTGAGGGTCCCCTTGGGGAGCGCGGCAAAGGCCCGATTGGTCGGGGCGAAGACGGTGAAGGGTCCGGTGCCCTCGAGGGTGTGGACCAGCCCCGCCGCCTTGATGGCCGCCACCAGCGTCGAGAGCTGGGGGGTGTGCTCGGCGATCTGGACCACGTTCTCCGACGACGTGCCCATGGTGCCGGCACCCGACGCCGTGGACGACGCGCCGGCAACGCCGCCGGCGGCACCGAGCAGTCCGAGAGCGAGCGCGGCGCTGGCAGTCGAGAGGCCCTTACGAATCTTCATCTGGATCGCTCCTTGTGTGCGTGCGGCCGGATGCGGCCTGTCTGTTCACTCGCACCTTCGGGAGAGAACCCGCTGCGGTTGCATTCGACGCAACTATTTTAGTGCTAAATACGAAGAGAGAGTGTTGGCCGACTGCGCCAACGGGGCCATCGCCCCCCGCACACCCTGGAGGAAGCACCATGAAGAAGCGATCCGGCCTGCTCGCCACGGCCACCCTGGCCGTCGGACTGGCCCTCTCCATCGTCCCCGCCGTTGCCGGGGCCTCGACCGCCTTCTCCCGCTCCGGCGGCCCTGCACCCACGTGGCAGGCCCCGGGGTCCCGTCCGGCCACCGACCTGAGCCTGGTCCACGGGATACCGGGACTCGATGTGGACATCTACGTCATCAAGAACTTCACGTCCTACAAAGAGCTGCCGGACGTCCACTTCGGCACCGGTGCGGACCTGACGACCGCGTTCCCCGGATGGGTGACGCCCGGCCTCTACACCGTCGACGTCGTCGCCACCGGCACCAGCCCCTTCAAGCCGCTGCTCATCAAGTCCTTCTTCCTGGGTTACGGGCAGAGCAAGACCGTGGCCGCCTACGTGACCGCCACCCCGGCGGGAGGCGCAGGACAGCCCACACTGGGGGTCTTCGCCAACGACGTCTCGGGCACGGGCGGCATGTCCCGCGTCACCGTCCGTCACCTCGCCGTCGCTCCGACCGTCGGCGTCTACGCAGACGGCTCCGTCGCCATCACGCCGTCCTTCTCGAACGGCCAGACGGCCACGGCCGTGGTACCGCCGAGCACCTATGGCGTCACGGTGACGGCGCCCGACATGCCCGGGACGGTGCTCGACAACGTGGGTGACGTCGCGCTCGCCGCCAACACCAACACGCTGGCCTTCGCCATCGGCAGCTACCCCACGACATTCACCGTGGTGGTGCTGGCGATTCCGACCGCCTGAGCGAACCGCCGCTGAGCGAACCGACGACGCCCGGCCCCGGGGCAGGGCCCCGTCGGCCGCTGCCGCGGGCGCGGCTGCAGTCCCGGCCGGTTGGACACCGGGTGGCCGTGGGGTGGACGTGGCGCACCTAGACCCAGGCCCGGACGCGAGAATGACGCTCGATTGCTTGGGAGGCCATCAGTGATTCGAGCCGTCATGTTCGATTTCGGAGGCGTCATCACGTCGAGCCCGTTCGAGGCGTTCGCCCATCTGGAGGCGGCACTCGGGCTCCCGACCGACTTCGTCCGCACCGTCAACGCGACCAATCCCGACGCCAACGCGTGGGCCAAGCTCGAGCGCGGTGAGGTCGACGTCGAGACGTTCGGGTCATTGTGGTCGGCCGAGGCCCGGGCCCTGGGTCACGAGTTGGACGGTCGGCTGGTTCTCGAACGGCTGGCGGGAGAGATCCGTCCGCAGATGGTGGCGGCCATCCGCGCCTGCGGCACCGCGTACAAGACGGCCTGCCTCACCAACAACTTCGCCCGGGCGGAAGCGGTGCTCTCGACCGAGGTGGCCTCGGTGTACGCGCTCTTCGACGCGGTGCTGGAATCACGCGTCCTGGGTGTGCGCAAGCCGGATCCCCGGTTCTACGAGCTGGCGTGCGAAGCCCTCGGCGTCACGCCGGAGGAGTGCGTCTTCCTCGATGACCTCGGCGTGAACCTCAAGCCGGCCCGGGCGCTCGGGATGCACACCATCAAGGTGACGGATCCAGACGCGGCGCTCACCGAGCTCGGTGAGATCCTCGGGCTGTCACTGCGGGCCTGAGGTCCCGAAGCGTGGCCCCCGCAGAGCAGCGACGACCTAGATGCCGCTTCTCATGAGCTCGCGTAGGCGGACGCTGGCGCCGGTCCGCAGCACGGCGCGCAGGTAGATCCCCGAGGCGATCCTGGCCACCAACACCGTCGCGGCCAACGTCACGAGGACCGAGATGGTGAATCCCCACCACTGGACCTGACCCAGTCCGACCAGCACCGGCATGGCGAACGGCGCCGTAGGAGGGAAGTAGGCGAGCACCTTGACGAAGAGGCTGGCGCTTCCCGACGACGCAGCGGTCAGGGCGATGACGTACCCGACGATCATGGGCAGACTCAGCGGCAATGCGAGCGTCTGCACCTGGTCCTGACGTTCGGCCATGGAGCCGGCCGCCGCGTAGACCCAGCAGTAGAACGCGTAACCGAGCAGCAACCACAGCAGCGCGGCGGCGAGCGCGACCGGTTCGGCGCCGTGCAGGACGTCCGATCCGACCGCCTCTCCCAGGATCAACGCGACGACGAGGACGGCCGCGGCCTGACCCATCGCGACCAGACCGATACCTAACACCTTCCCCGAGAGCAGCTCGAGAGGGCGCATGGTGGCCAGGAGCACCTCCACCACACGACTCGCCTTCTCCTGCATGACCCCCATGAGGATCCAGGTCGTGTACTGCGTCAACATGAGGAACACGAGGATGACCCCGATCACGGACGCCCCGTTGACCGTGTGCGTCTTGGCCGCGGGCTCGAGACTCTGGATGGGGACCGGCTTGGTCGAGCGCAGCTGCTGTACCTGAGCCGTCGTGAGCCCGGCCGCCGTATAGGACTGCTCGATTCCGAGCGCCACCGCGACCGCCTCGACGAGGTTGGAAATGTCGGAGCCGTCTGACGGCTGGATCGCCAGCCCGACGACGACCCGGTCCCCGTCGACCACCGCCAGATCGAGAGCCCCGCTGCGAAGGTCGCCGTGCGCGGCCGACACGGACGCCTCCGGGACGAATTCCACCGTGGTGCCAACGCGGATCGCTTCGGCCCGCACGAGATGCTCGAGAGCGGCGCGATCCCCGCCGACAACAGCCACCTTTTCCGCCGATGTCGAGCTCTTGTGGAGCACGGGGATCACGATCGCGCCGGCGACGACCAGCAGGATGATG
>PMPX01000293.1:16317-16887 GCA_003169235.1 Acidimicrobiaceae bacterium
CCCGCGGGTGGCGCCAGACCCGGAAGGCGACCAAGAGGAGGACAAGGGCGCCGAAGACGGCGAACCGCGTCACTGCAGCGACTCCCGGAACACCTCGGACAGGCGGCGACGCCCGAACGAGAATTCGGTCACGCGCCCCGCAGCCATGGCGGCGCGCAGCACCAGATCGCTGTCCACTCCCTCATCGAGTACGAGCCGCGCCGCTCCCGCGGCGACCTCCGACACGGTGACGCCACGTAAGGGCTGGGCCCAGGAGGCGTCGCGGTCGCCCTCCACCCGCACGACCAGGCGCTGGGAACCGGCGGTCACGAGCTCGTCGACCGTCCCGCTGACGACGAGTCGCCCGTGGTCGATGATCGTGACGACATCACACAGGTCTTCGACCAGGTCGAGCTGATGGCTCGAGAACAACACGCAGCAGCCCGCGCGCGCTTGGTCGACGAGCACGGCACTGATGGCGTCGATGCCCGTCGGATCGAGCCCCGCCAGCGGCTCGTCCAGAACGAGAAGCTCGGGGTCGTGCAGGAGTGCTGCCGCCAGCTGCACTCGCTGCTGGTTGCCGTGCGAGAG
>PMPX01000351.1:0-8194 GCA_003169235.1 Acidimicrobiaceae bacterium
CCCCCTTCCGGACCGATCCTTTCGATCCACCTGGAGCAACCTTCCGCGGTGCGAAATTGTTCCCGATGCGCCTGCACGCGACCTAGGTGACAGCGCCGCAGTCCGACGAGTCGCGCGACGCGCTCAGCAGCCTCGCGCTGCACCGTTGGTCGGATCGTGCGGTCGTGGCGATTGCGATCACCGCGCTTGCGTCCGGCTTCGGCCAGTTCGGGGTCGTCGCCGCGCTCGGCGACGTCTCGACGCAGCTCGGCCACGTGGCAGCGGGTGGGACCATCGCCGACAAGGTCGGTCTGTCCGGGACCAGCCTGGGGATCGGACTGGCGATCATTCGCCTGGCCTCGCTCGGCAGCCTCCCTCTCATCGGCATCGCCGACCGGCTCGGGCGCCGGCGCGTGATCCTCGTGGTGACGATCGTGGGATTGGCGCTGACCGTGGTCGCAGCCGCCAGCCCTGGCTATTGGTGGTTCGTCGCCATCTTCGCCTTCGGGCGCCCGCTGCTCAGTGCCACCAACGCCCTGGCCGAGGTCATGGCCGCCGAGGAGACGAGCTCACGCGACAGGGCGGCCGCCGTCGCGTTCATCGCCGCCGGATACGGCGTGGGTGCCGGGCTCTCGGCCATCGTCCACAGCCTGGCCTCGGGAGCGCTCGGATTCCGTGGGATCTTCGCGCTGGCGATCCTCCCGCTGGCCCTCGTCTTCTCTGTGCGTGGGTGGATTCAGGAGCCGAGCCGGTTCATGGTGGCCGAGGCGGCGGCGGACCACCCCATGCCCGTGCTGGGGGCGATCGGTCCCCGCTACAGGAAGAGGGTGCTCGTGCTGGCCGTGATCGCGTTCGCGCTCTCCATCATCACAGGCCCGGCCAACAGCTTCCTGTTTCTCTTCGCGCAGGACGTCGTGCACCAGGCCGGCTACGTGACCGCGCTGATGGTCGCCGCGGCCGGCGCCGTGGGGCTGGTTGGTCTGCTGTGTGGCCGGTGGCTGGCGGACCGAATAGGCCGCCGCCCGACCAGCACGGTCGCCATGGTCGCCATCGGCCTCTCCGGCGCTCTCGCCTACTCCGGGTCGCGCCCGGCTCTCGTAGCCGGGTACATCCTCGGCGTGCTGAGTGGATCACTGCTGGCGCCCGCTGTGGGGTCGCTCTTGACGGAGCTGTTCCCGACGTCGGTGCGGGCCTCGGCGACGGGGTGGTGGGTCACGGCAGGAGTCCTCGGCGCCGTGGGCGGGCTGGTGGTCTTCGGAGCCGTCGCCGACGTCGGGAACCGTTTCGCTGCTGCGGCGGACATCACCTTCCTCCCTGCGACTGCCGCCGCCGCACTCTTCTGGCTCCTTCCCGAGACCAGGGGACGAGAGCCCGAGTCGTTGTGGCCGGAGGAGGCTCGTCGGCCGTAGGTGAACGTGGCGCGCGCCGACCGGGTGTGGCCTGGGGTGGTTGGTCCGCCGGCCCGCCCGTCAACAGCTCCTCCCGTCGACTCCTTCCCGCCCCGGTGGCCTCCGTGCCCGCGGCCGGGCACGTCGGGCGAGCTCGGCCGTACAATTGGTCCGTTCAAGAGGAGGCACCCATGCGATCCGACTTGATGTCAGGGACCCGTCCGGCCCAGGGCAGGGAGGGGGGACATGCCCCGTCGAGGGCGGCGGGCCCGAAGGACCGGGGCGTGGCGACCGCCCTCGAGCCCCTCCTGCTCCACTTCTTCGGGGGGGCGCCTCCGGTCCGGTTCGAGTTCTGGGACGGAACGTCCCTGGGCCCGACGAGTGGGCACGTGCTCGAGGTGCGCTCGTCCGACGCGGTGCGTCGCCTGCTGTGGGCCCCTGGTGAGCTCGGCCTCGCCCGGGCCTTCGTGGAGGGGGACCTCTCGTTCAGGGGCGACATCTTCGAGATGCTGGCGTTCCTGCACGCCGCGGTCCCGGCGAACGTGCGCACGGACACCCTTCTCCCGCTCCACGCCGTTCGGGCGGCCTACCGATCGGGAGCTCTCGGCACGCCTCTCCCTGCCCCTCCGGAGGAGGCCTCGCCACGCGGCCGACTGCACTCCAAGGGTCGTGACGCGCAGGCGGTGCGTCATCACTACGACGTCAGCAACGACTTCTATGCCATGGTCCTCGGCCCCAGCATGACGTACTCCTGTGCCCGCTTCGCCCCGGGCGTCGCCACTCTCGAGGCGGCGCAGGAGTCCAAGCACGATCTCATCTGCCGCAAGCTGGGCCTCCACGAGGCGACGGCGTCGCGGATCCTCGACGTCGGCTGTGGGTGGGGATCCTTCGCGTTGCATGCGGCTCGGCGCTACGGCGCACAGGTGGTCGGTGTCACGCTGAGTCCCGCACAGGCCGGTTTCGCCCGCGACAGGGTCGCGGCGGACGGTCTGGCGGAACAGGTCGAGATCCGTGTGCAGGACTACCGCGACGTGCGAGACGGGCCGTTCGACGCCATCGCGTCCGTGGGCATGTTCGAGCACGTCGGTTCGGCCAAGGCAGCCGAGTACTTCGGCATCATGCGTCGTCTGTTGGGGCCCAGGGGGCGCCTCCTGAACCATGCCATCTCGAGCGTGGGCGGATCGCGCATCGGCCCGAGGTCCTTCATCGGGCGGTATGTCTTCCCGGACGGCGAGCTCATCGACGTCGGTCAGGTCGTGGTGGCCATGGAGGATGCCGGTTTCGAGGTGCGTGACGTCGAGTCGCTGCGCGAGCACTATGCCAAGACCCTCCACTGCTGGGTCCGCAACCTCCAGAGGAATTGGGACGCAGCCGTGGCCGAGGTCGGGGTGCGGCGCGCCCGCGTGTGGGAGCTCTACATGGCTGCGTCGGCCAACGGGTTCGACGACGGGGGTATCTCGGTGCATCAGGTGCTGGGCGTCGTGCCCGAGTCAGGGGGCAGTGGCATGCCGTCCAGCCGCACCGGGTGGGGCTGAGCGGGCGGCCCCATCAGTCGCTCCCGCGGCGATATTGGCACGAGGCGGTGATTCGTGCGACCCTGATCCCGTGTCCGCCGACCGCCAGATCGTCGTGTGCGACGGCGACGAGACCGGACAGGAACTGCTGGTGGAGGCCCTGCGGGTGCTCGCCCCCGACGTGCTCGGGTTCGACCTCGAGCTGGTTCACTTCGACCTGACCCTGGAGAACCGCCGCGCCACTGCGAACGCCGTGGTGCGCGAGGCCGCCGCGGCGATGCGCGACACCGGGCTCGGGCTCAAGGCGGCCACGGTCACCCCGGAGACCACGGGTGACGTCGGGAGCCCGAACCGCATCCTGCGGGAGGGCATCGGCGGATCCGTCATCGTCCGGACGGGGCGCCGGATCCCGGGCGTCTCACCGCCGGCGCCGGTCGTGCACCCCATCGTCGTGGTCCGCATGGCCGTCGGCGACGCCTACGGGGCGGAGGAGAGCCGGACGGGTGACCCGGGCAGCATGACCGAGCAGGCCTGGCGGACCGAGCGCATCGACCGCTCGGTGTGCCGTTCCGTCGCCGAGTACTCGTTCCGCACGGCATCGCAGGTCGGGGCGTGCGTCTACGGCGGCCCCAAGTGGACCGTCTCGACGGTCTACGAGGGCATGCTCAAGGAAGAGATGGACGATGCCGCCGCCCGCTACCCCGACATCCCGTACAGGCCAACCCTGATCGACGCCGCCTACGCCGGGCTTCTGACCGAGTCGAGCGCGAGCCCGCTCGTCGTCCCGGCGCTCAATCGCGACGGTGACTGCCTGTCGGATCTGGTGCTCGCGCTGTTCGGCTCCATCGCGGGCGCCGAGTCGGTGCTGCTGGCCCTCGATGACGACATGCACCCCGTGGTCGCCATGGCGGAGGCCCCGCACGGAACGGCACCGTCGCTGATGGGAAAGAACGTCGCCAACCCGATGGCCATGCTGCTCGCCTGTGCTGCGGTGCTCGACCACGCGGCCCAGGGAGACCCCACCGTGGCTGCGACCGGGGCAGCCATCCGCCGGGCCACACTCGGCGCGGCTGCCGACGGGATCCGTACCTTCGACCTGGGCGGCGAGGCCTCCACCTCTGATGTGGTCGACGAGGTACTCGCCCGCCTGCGCGACAACGACGGGAGCTGAACCTGATCGGGGGGTTGCCCCCCCATGACGGGGAATCACACGTCGCACGGGGCATGCACAACTTGGCTTCTGCCCTTCACGTCACAGGGCCGCGAGTGGTGCGAAGAGGTCTCCGTGCTTCTGCACTCTCCTCACGACGTCGTCCGTCGTGAAGCGGAGGAGTGCGGGGTCGTTGCGCTTGGCGCAGGCGCGCACCTCGGAATCCTTCACCGGCGCGGACGCGGTCGGCTCCGTCATAGCACGGACCGAGTAGACGGCGACGGTGGTCTTCGCCGGGTGGTTCTGGCTCCAATCGATGAGGACCCGACCTCGCCGCAACGACTTGCGCATGTTCGAGACGACGAGATCCCGATGATCCGATTCGAGCTTGCGGGCGATGTCGTGCGCGTGATCTCGTAGCGCGTCCCAGCTCGTCTTGGGGCTGACGGGCGTGTACAGCTGCAGGCCCTTGGAACCGCTCGTCTTGGCGAACGACTCCACGCCGTCCTTGGCGAGCTCGTCGGTCACGAACGCCGCGACCACGCAGCACTCGACGATCGATGTGCCCTCACCGGGGTCGAGGTCGAACACCATGAAGTCCGGCTTCGAGGGAAGCTTGCGATGGCGCCCAACGTGCCAGAGCGGCACATGAAACTCAATGGTCCCGAGATTGGCCGCCCAGGCCAGGGTCGCGATGTCGTTCACCATCACATAGGGAATGCTGTCCTGGCCATCGTTGGACGGGACGTTGACCGAGGGCACCCACGCCGGTGCGTGGGACGGGATGTGCTTCTCGAAGAACGATTTCCCGGCGACCCCATCGGGGAACCGCTTCATCGTCAACGGCCGTTCGCCGATGTGCGGCAGCATCACGTCGGCGATCCGCATGTAGTAGTCGATCAGCTGGCCCTTCGTGAAGCCGGACTCGGGAAACAAGACCTTGTCCAGGTTGGACACTGCGAGCTCCCGGCCGCCGACGGTGGTCCGGGCAGAGGTGTTGGACGGTGCCACGGGCGCTCCCTACCCCGGACTCTCGATGACGACGTCGTGTGGTCCCTTGTCCGGGCGCAGGCCTCGCCAGGTCGGGTGGCGGAGCCGGCCGGCGGTGGTCCACTCGGTGAATTCGACCTCACCGACGACTTCGGGCCTGACGAAGTGCGCCCTGGCCCCCTCGGCGGCCGGCAGCGGGGGCACGAAGGGGCTGGAGCCCGTGGCCAGGGGTTCGAGGTCGTCGAGGAGAGCACGTCGTGCGGTCTCGCTGAAGCCCGTGCCCACCTTTCCGATGTACCGCAATCCGTCGTCCTCGGGGATCCCGAGGAGCAGCGCGCCCAGGCTCCCCGTCCGTTCGCCGCGACCCTCGGTCCAGCCGCCGATGACGGCCTCTTGCGTCCGGAATGACTTGATCTTGACCCAATCGGGGCTCCGCCGGCCGGGTCGGTAGGCCGAGTCGCGTCGTTTGGCCACGACACCCTCGAGGCCGTTCTGCACGGCGGCGGCCAGGATGTCCTGACCGGCCACATCACGGAACGAATCCGTCGTGATGAAGGTCTGGCCGGAGAGACGCAGTGATTCGAGCATGGCCCGACGCTCGTCGTACCTTGCGGACAGGAGCGACCGTCCGTGGAGATAGAGGACATCGAAGGCGACGAAGGTCACGGGGTCGGACGCTGCCCGACGGCGAGCCTCACGCTGATTCGTCACGTGCATACGGTGCTGGAGCCTGGCGAAGCTGGGGCGACCGTCCTCGCCCAGGGCGACGATCTCGCCGTCGAGCACGCAGGCGGTCATCCCGAGGAACGCCCCGATGTCGGACAACTCGGGGAATGCGCTCGAGACGTCGAGGTCATTGCGGCTCTGTGCCCGCACCCTCCCGCCCTCGACGAAGAGAACGGCCCGGACCCCGTCCCATTTGATCTCGAAGGCCCACGGGGTGCTGTCCCCGGGAAGGGGACCGGCCGTCGCCAGCATCGGCCTCAGGGACGTGGGCATCGGGTCGGTGCGCGTGGAAGGCCCGTGCCGGTGGATCATCCAGTTGCGATCCTTGGTTTGGAAAAGGACGAATCCACCCGACGCCCTCGAGCCGTGGAGGACGAACTTGACCTCAGTGTCGGTCCACTTCTCGACGTCGTAGTGGCCCTCGTCCCAGATGGTCATCTGGCCGCCCCCGTACTCGCCCTGGGGAATCTCGCCCTCGAAGGAGGCGTACTCGAGGGGATGGTCCTCCGTGTGCACCGCGAGATGGTTCTGTTCCGGTGACTCGGGGAGTCCTTTGGGGAGGGCCCAGGAGACGAGGACGCCGTCNNGATCCGCGCGTGACGCCGGACGACGACCCATCGGTTCGGGAGTCTTCTTCGGATCTCGCTTGGTGCGGTACGTGTCGAGGGCACCCGACTCTTTCCCGCTTCCGGACCCCTTGGTTTTCGGTGCCACCGCTCCCACCGTACCGAGCGTCTCGGGTTGACCACGTCACCGAGCGGCAGAGACGGGTCGAATGAGCAGGGAGAGCGGGACGATGTCCGAGGCCGGAACACGCCGAGCACCGAACTCCGACGGGTGCAGACCCCAAGGTGGGCGACGCCCGGGGCTCAGCCGGCCAGAACGCCGCGGAGCCAGGAGCTCGTTCTGCAGTTCGTTCTGCGGAGTCCTCTCGGCCCTGATGCTTCCGGTCCAAGTCCGAATCGGCTTGCCACACCCAGAGCGGAGCTCGTCAGCCGCCGGCACTGAAGAGGAACGACATCGCGTCCCGCATCGCAGTGTCGACGATCTCGATGCGTACGCCGAGCTCGTTGCGGTGGTACGCGAAGGAGGTCGGAGCGGCGTCTCCGGCGCGTCCACAGATCTGCATGGGGCACCCGGCACCGGTGAGCTCGGTACTGTCCACGATGAGGTCATCGCTCCAAAACCCGATGTGGTGCAGATTTGAGTGCTCGTTGCAGACCCAGACCGAGCCTGGGAGCTCCTGAATGAGCTCGAGCCGCGGCTCGTCCACCGAGTAACAGATCGTCGTCGGCAGCACGAGGTCCCGGCCCGAGGAGTCGCGGTAGTCGGTGCCGTCCAGGTGCATGACCGACCCCCACGTGATGCCGAGAAGTTCCGTCAGTTGGGCCTGGGCCGCCGCCAGGTCCCGGACGTCGATGCCGACGTGATAGTGCGGTGACAGCGCTCGAGTGCTCATGTCAGAAGGTACCCCTGTTGACCACGCGAGCCCTACGCGGCACGTCTCGACTCCACCGGGTCGTCGTCGTCGTCATCAGCGGCCTGCCTCCACTCGTTCGGGCTGGTGGTCGTAGGCGAGCTCCGCCCTGTGCACGTCGTTGACCAAGTTGGGGTATCCGACGCTCCCCGAATGGAGATGAGAAGGGTGGACTGGCCAGTTCGCGCGCCGGGGTCAAGACTGATCGGTTTCCGGCTCGTTCCGCATCGGGCACTCTTTCGGAGACCACCCGGATCCGGAACCCGAACTGACCGCTGGGCTCGAGGCGCACACGAATGCCCGGATGGTCATTGCAACTCGCTGCTTGGTGTTCGCGGTACGTCGAGGCCGGGAGGCGCTCCTATGGGCTGAGGCGGCCTGTGTGCCCTCAAGTGCTACGGGGCTCCCAAGAGGTACAGCTTCGGATCACACCATCGGCACAAATTCCTCAAGGTGTGGTGCTTCGGAGCCGACAAATTGATCATCGTTTGTTGAACGAAAAAGGCAAACCTCCTGCGAGGGGGGGACGCAAAGCCACGGGACTCGTGTGAGTTCGCCGGGCCGCCGAATCAGCAATGAGCGCGCTGCTCATCGCCTTCGCGACCCGTCGTCTACGGGACGAAGGGGGGAAGACGATGCGGCAATCCCGACGGAGTCGGTCGCTACCACTCGCGTTGGCGCGAACGATCGCGTCCTTGGTCGTGGTTCCCATTGTTGCCCTTGGAGTGGCCACAGGTTTCTCGTCGGGTTCAGGTCCAGCGAGCGCGTCGAGCGCGGTGCGGTCGAGCGACTACAGCGGAGGCATCATGATGGCCGCCGATCCGACCGGTGGTTACTGGACGGCCACATCGGCGGGCGCGGTGACGCCGCATGGCTCCGCTCCGGCACTGGGATCGCCCGCACTGTCGAACCTGCAGCTCGCTCAGCCGATCGTCGGGATGACGGCGACAACTGACGGCAACGGCTACTG
>PMPX01000351.1:8288-16043 GCA_003169235.1 Acidimicrobiaceae bacterium
GGCGACGCCACGTTCTACGGTTCGACTGGTTCCATTCGCTTGAACCTGCCGATCGTCGGCATGGCCCCATCAACTGACGGCAACGGCTACTGGCTCATCGGCCTCGACGGCGGCGTCTTCACCTTCGGAGACGCAAGCTTCTATGGTTCGACGGCAGGCTGGGGCGTGTACGCCTACGGCATGATCATCAACCCGGCTGCTCCGGGTTACACCGTGGTGACTGCGAACGGCGCCGCGAACCTGTTCGGGCCGGGGCTGAGCCCGAACGCACGGTCGGCGGGCAGTCTCCAGCAGGGCGCGTACGACTCCACCTCCACGCCCTCGGGCATGGCAGCCTTCGCGCAGCAGACGCAGACCTCGCCAACCGTGGCCGGCGTCTACCTGCCCGGCAGCAACGGATGGGCGGGCATGGACGGCGCGGGCGGGAGCCTCAATTATCTGCTCACGGCGTACCGCGGGAGCGGCTACACCCTCTCACTGGGGGTCCCGATCATCCCGACCAACTCGAGCGGGGCGGCCGTGGGCACGCTGGCCCAGGGTGCGACTGGAGCTTTCAACTCCTACTACGTCACCCTGGCGCAAACGCTCGTGGCCGGTGGTCAGCCCAATGCCTACCTGCGCCTCGGCTGGGAGTTCGACGGCTCGTGGATGCCCTGGGCCGCAACGTCGGCCAGCTCGGAGGCCAGCTTTTCCTCGTATTTCCAGCAGATCGTCACGGCAATGCGGTCCGTGTCGGGCGAGCAGTTCCGCTTCGTCTGGAATCCCGACGCCGGCGCCTTCACGCAGGCGGGCTACTCGGTCGCTGCGGCGTATCCGGGTAACGCCTACGTGGACGTGATCGGCCTCGACGCCTATGACCAGTCCTGGGCTGTTCCGCAGACACCGGCCAACGCCTGGGCCTCCACCACCCTGCCCGCTCTGACGGCGGCGCAGCAGTTCGCCTCGTCGAACGGCAAGCCGCTCGCCTTCGGCGAATGGGGCCTGGCCATCCGCAGCGATGGCCACGGCCTGGGCGACGATCCGTACTTCATCAACCAGATGGTGGCCTTCATGGAGAACAGCGCAAACGACGTCACCTACGAGTCCTACTTCGACGCCAACAGCGGAGCTGTCAATTCCCTCATCACCGGGGGCTCGTTCCCGAGCAGCCTGGCTGCATTCTCATCGGATCTGGGGTGATGAGCGCCGCACCCCCTGCTCCGATTGCGGTCAGATAGCCCGACCTCCCGGCTGTATGCGTGTCCTGCTCCTCTTCTGGAATTCGAGGCTGGTCATGTCCAGCCTCGAACGGGGACGGCATCAAGTCTGTGGTCGTCTCTCCCGATACTCCCCATGATTCATCAACAGGTCCGGGCTGGTCGGCACAGGGGTTGCACCTGATGGAGGCACTTTCGCTGGTCGTGATGTCCCTCAGATCCACCCCAGCCCCGCGATTTCCAACGCGAGTGCTTTAGCGTCCCAGTGGAACGCAACGGGTCAGATCGTGCCTGAGAGAACTGCGAGTCCTCTGGTCGCCGAGGCCACTCGGACAAGTGTCCCGGCCCAGCACATGGCGCCGGCCCCCCCTCGTGCTCGCCACGGCCGGACCGTCTGCATGGTTGTCTTCACGGCCGGGTATCTGGCACTGTCCGCGGCGAAGATCGCGCACCACCAGATGTGGCGCGACGAGCTGCAGCCGTGGTCCCTCGCTCGTTCGAGCTCGTCGCTCGGACAGTTGATCAGCCGAGTGCGCTATGAGCAGCATTCGCCGGGTTGGTACGTGCTCCTGTGGGTGGTTTCAAGGTTCACGTCCTCACCGGAGGCGGTGCAGGTGCTGCTGTTCGTGCTGGTGGTGGTGACGGTCATCTACGTCGTCTGGGTCGCCCCGTTTCCCCTTCCGTTGAGGTTCTGCTTGCTCTTCGGCTATTTCCTCCTCTTCGAGTATTCGACGATCGGGAGGCCCTACATCCTCAACTTCTTGCTCGGCGTCATTGGGGCCGAGTTCGTCAGGCGTCGGCGGTTCTCAGGCTGGTTTGCTCTTACTCTGGTCGGACTCGTCCTCTTCGACGATGCGTTCGGGACCATCATCGCGATTGCATTGATCTCCGCGTCCTTTGTACGCGTTTCCCGAGGTCCCGCACACCAGGTCGAGCGCAGGCAGGTGGTCGGGGCAGCGGTGTCCACTGTCCTGGCACAGGTCCTCGTGCTGGCCCTGTCGAAGGCTCCTGCCAACTACGGGGGTCCGACGCTGCAACTGGCGCACCTTTTCCATCTCTCCAGCATCCAAGGCCATCGGGCCCTCGAGCAGCCTTTCAATGCGTTCTTTCCATTGCCGAACTCCGACGTGCAATTCTGGAACACCTTCGTCGTGGACAACCTCGCGAGTGGCCTGGTCATTCTCCTCAGCCTGGCTGCGGTCGCAGTGATTACCTGGGCGCTGAGGAGTGATCGCTCAGCCCAGGTTCTCTGGTTGGTGACGGTCGTCATGACGGTGGCCTTCCTGGACGCCGGAAACGAAACCTCCAGTCGATTTGTGGGCACGATCTTCGTGGGCGTCGTCGCCGCCTTCTGGATTCATCCTGACGTTCGACTTGCGAGACCCCAAAGCGCCCTCATGGTCATCCTGACGGTCGTCCTGGTGTTGCAGATACCAGGAGGAATCGTCGCTGTGACGATCTCCGCTTCGCATCCGTTCTCCCAGGCAGAGAACGCGGCCGCTGTGGTCCGGGATCTGCGGGGCACAGTTGTTGCCTCGCCCGACTACAGCGCGACACCCGTCAGCGTGTACGCCAATCGGCCCCTCTACCTGGCCCAAACAGGGCGTCTCGGCACCTATACGGTCTGGAACAACAAGATGATCTGTATACGCACACAGTGCCTGTACAGCGTGCTTGCACCGCAAGCCATCACGCACGCGATGAGCTTCGCCAGAGCCGGCCCGACCTATCTCCTGCTTGATTTTCCACTACAGAATCGGGTTCCGCGCACCACGCTTTGTCGCGCCTTCACGGGCGCGATTGATCCGACGGAGGACTACTGGCTCTACAGCGTTGACCACGCGCCTTGTCCCGCCTGAGTTATTCCCGAGCTGCCGCACCTTCCCGGCAGCGAGGGGGGGTCGCACGTGGCTCGGACTACCGGAAAGTCAGCTGTCCCTCCACCGCGACCCGCATCCCTTCTCAGATGACGGCCAACACGCTGTCACAACGCTGGTCCGCATTGCTGAGCTCCCTGAGCATTGGGCCACCTCCTGCGCACCAGCGCAGGTTGGTGGGGCAGGGTTGTCGGACTGAGTTGGGTCCTCACCTCCTCCACGACGTCCGGAGCCATGTCGCCATCAACCAGGGCAATTCCCACACCGCCAGCATCTCCACGGCCAGCTCGATCGAGGAGCTTCGGACCGAGGACCGCACTCATCGCATCGTCACCGTCGACGAAGCCTTCTCGATGATCAAGGCCGGCACACCCCTGCCTCTCCAACCCCTCGTCGGTGGCTTGCCGCCCGAGATCGCCTGGCGGCATCTGCGTACCGTGACCGACGAAGTCATGCCCCGTCTGTGAGCGGTCACCGGGGTTGACCCAACTCGACGCCGGGTGCTAAGCAACTGCACAAGAAATGCTAAGCATTCGCTCAGCAACGGGACGGGAGCTGCCTGATGACGGACTACGACTCGGTTGATTTCTTTGCCGACGCCTCCTTGTTGGAGGACCCCTATCCCTACTTCGACCATCTGCGCTCGAAGTGCCCAATCCTGCCCACGCCCTACCACGGGGTCGTGGCGGTATCGGGCTACGAGGAGGCGGCAGAGATCTACCTCAATCCCGACGAGTTCTCCTCGTGCAACTCGGTCATCGGGCCGTTTGCTGCCTTCCCCGTTCCGCTCGAGGGCGACGACGTCGGGGACATCATCGACACGTACCGGGACCAGCTCCCGATGTACGAGCACATGGTGACCATGGACCAACCCATGCACACGCGTGAGCGGTCTCTCGTCATGCGTCTCCTGACTCCGAAACGGCTGCGGGACAACGAGGCATTCATGCGGCGCCTGGCCGATCAGCAGATCGACGAGTTCGTCGCTCGTGGGGAGTGCGAGTTCATCAGTGCGTACTCCCAGCCATTCGCCATGCTCGTGGTCGCCGACGTGCTGGGCATACCCGAGGAGGACCACAGGCGGTTTCGTGAGGGATTCGGCCTCGGTGCGAGCCCGGGAGCCATCGGGGACGAGGGGGAGGGTATGGCAGCCAATGCCCTCGGATGGCTTGACGACGAATTCGCCGCCTACATCGAGGACCGGCGACGGGAACCGCGCGGCGACGTCCTCACCGACCTGGCCCTGGCGACGTACCCCGACGGGTCCACGCCCGACGTGACGTCGGTCGTGCGTACGTCGACGTTTCTGTTCGCAGCCGGTCAGGAAACCACCGCACGCCTCTTGGCCGTGGCGCTGAAGTACCTGAGCGAGTACCCCGATCTCCAGGACGAGCTGCGGGCCCACAACGAGCGCATTCCCGGGTTCATCGAGGAGGCCCTGCGCATCGAGAGCCCGGTGAAGGCGGACTTCCGCCTGGCCCGCCGGAACACGACGGTGGCCGGGGTCGACATCGCCGCCGGGACCCCCGTGATGTTGCTCAACGGGGCGGCCAACCGCGACCCCCGCTTGTTCGAATGCCCGGACGAGTTCCGGATCGACCGGCCGAACGCCAAGGTGCACCTCGCCTTCGGGCGCGGGCCGCACGCCTGCCCGGGGGGGCCGTTGGCACGGGTGGAGGGCAGGGTCAGTGTCGAGCGCATCCTCGAACGCATGCGCGACATCCGACTCTCCGAGGAGCACCACGGTCCTCCGTCGGATCGTCACTTCGACTACGAGCCGACGTGGGTGCTCCGCGGCCTCCACAAGCTGCACATTGAGTTCACCCCGGCCGGGGCGTCGGAGTGAGCGCCCGGGTCGCCGTGGTCACCGGAGCCGCGTCCGGCATCGGCCTGGGCGTCGCGCGCCGACTGGCCGAGGACGGTCACGCGGTGGCGCTGCTCGATATGGACCGTGAAGGGATCGCAAAGGCGGTGGCCGACCTGGAAGCCCAGGGCAAGCGCGTCACCGGTCACGCAGTTGATGTGGCCGACCGCGGCACCCTCGAGCAGGTCTATGTCTCGGTGCGCGAGGAGCTCGGGCCGGTGACCATCGTCGTCACCAGCGCCGGCATCGAGTCCTTCGACCCGGTGCTCGACATCACACCCGAAAAGTGGGACCGGCTGATTGCGGTGAACCTGACCGGCACGTTCACCTGCCTGCAGCTGGCCGTGGCGGACATGGTGGCGGCTGGGTGGGGCAGGATCGTCACCATTTCTTCGTCCAGCGCGCAGTCCGGTGCGCCCAACATGGCGCATTACGTCGCATCCAAGGGTGGTGTGATCGGTCTGACCAAGGCGTTGGCCCGCGAACTGGCGGCGAACGGCATCACCGCGAACACGATTCCGCCCACCATCGTCGATACCCCGATGGCCCGCAAAGGAGAGGCACACGGCGACGTCCCACCCGTCGAGACGATGGCACGGATGGTTCCGCTGGGTCGTGCGGGAACCCCCGAGGACATTGCCTCCGCCTGCTCATACCTGTGCACCGAGGAAGCCGGGTACATCACGGGCCAGATCATCGGTGTGAATGGGGGGATGTACATCTGAACGCGGCTGCCGACGCCAAAGCGGCCGCCAAAGGCCCTCGGTCGACGAGCCCTCGTCGGATCGGCGCCGAGACGTCCAAGACGCGCGCGGAGTTACTCGATGCAGCTGAACGCGTCATGCTGAGTGAGGGCTATGCCGCCGTGACGTCACGACGTGTCGCGGCCGAAGCCGGCCTGAAACCACAGCTGGTGCACTACTACTTCCGCACCATGGACGATCTCTTCCTGGCCCTGTACCGTCGTCGGGCCGACCAGGGCTTGGAGCGTGGCCGCCAGGCGCTGCTGTCGGACCAGCCCCTCTGGGCGTTGTGGGAGCTCAGCCGGGAAGCTCGAGGCACCTCGCTCACCATGGAGTTCGTCGCTCTGGGCAACCACCGCAAGGCCATTCGGGCAGAGATCATGTCGTCGGCCGAGCGGTTCCGGGCTGATCAGCTGACCGCTGTGCGCTCGGTGTTCGAGCGGTACGACGTCGACACCAATCGCTATCCGCCGATGGTCTGCACGGTGCTCATGACGGCCATCTCCCAGTTCTTGGTGATCGAGCAGGAGATGCTCGGGATGTCCACCGGCCACGCCGAGGTGATTGCCTTCGTGGAGGAGTTCTTGACCTCCATGGAAGGGGCGCGCCGGTAACTAATGGCGGGTCCTCTTCCTCAGACGATGCCGTAACCCGATCACAGCCACGAAGCCCAGGGTTCTCTTCGCAGAAGCAGCGGTCAAGGGCGGCCGGAGCCCAGCGGAGTGGACCCTTGTGGGCTGCGCCGGGAGCTCCATCCCCCGATCACGGTTGTGGCCGGCCGTCTCACGGCCGGCCTGAATGCGATTGTGGGCAGGCGGCGCTTCGATGGCACGGCATCACCTAGTCCGCAGAACCTTTGCCAACGAGGCCGTCGATCACTACGTCAATAGCGAAGCGACATCGTTGATCGACGTCTCCGGCAACGAGTTCGGCAATGTGGGTGGAGATGAGCGGAAATTCATCGGCGGGTAGGCGAGAAAAGTTCGCACCGACCTCTTCGACCAGCGTGGTGGTATCCATGCGTCGCGAGTCCGCCTCGATCGCTGCATAGGTCACCTTGGCCACGAGAATGTCGGCGGCCCAAGCGGCGTCCTGAGGGTCGATACTGCCGGCCAGCAGAATGCCAAAGAGACCTTCCAGCAGCCTCATCGCCACAAGAGTCCTCGGTGGGTCAACCATCGTCGCTGCAGCCATCCCGGGGTGCGCGACCAGTACTCCGCGGGTTCGTTCCAGGAGCGAGTGCAGTTGAGCCCGCCAGCGTGATGGGTCAGGGGTCTCAACCTCGATTGTGGCGATGATGCGATCGAAGAGCGCTTCAACCAGCCCGTCGCGACCATTGACGTAGACGTAGAGCGAGCCAGCTCCCGTGTCCAGGGCGGCGGCAACTCGACGCATTGACACAGCTCCGAGGCCCTCCGATTCGAGGATCACGAGAGCAGCGTCGACGATCGCCTCCTCACTCAGCGGTGCCTTGGCTGGTCGATCGCGGGTTGATCGAGGGCGTTTGGTTGTCATGGACACTGCGATTCCTCGACTTTCCACGAGGGGTGGTCCGAAACGGACCATAGGTGGCTATAATCGAACCAGTGGTCAACATCGAGCTGGAACGAATCGAGGCACTCGAACTTCTCGGGATTACCTTGGCGCACCTCAACGACGCTGAAGCGAGAGCGGATGTGTCGCCTCGAGTGCCGCTCCTGATGACTATCCGGGACAAGCTCGCTCGCGGGCTCAGGGAGGAAAAATGAGCTACTCCGGCGCCGATGTACATGCGGCGACGACGGCAATGGACAAGTACCGAGGTGGAGACGATGGCGAAGCTGGCTCTGCTCTGGTCGTAGTCGGCCTCAGTGCAGAACGAGTCGAAAGAGAGGCGGCCATTCGCGACGACATGATCCGCGTTGCTCACCGAGCTGGCGCGTCGATCCGCCAACTCGCCGAGGTGTCGGGACTAGGCCGCAAGTCTGTGACGGCCATAATCTCCTCTGGCCGCCCCTGACCGGCTGACAACACGCATTTGAGTAGCCGTCATTGCCAACTGCTGTCCCGAGGCCGGCGGACGGGGGCAGTCGTCC
>PMPX01000366.1 GCA_003169235.1 Acidimicrobiaceae bacterium
CAGCGCCAGCGCATCGCCATTGCGCGGGCCCTCGCCCTCCAACCGAGGCTCCTCGTGTGCGACGAGCCGGTCAGCGCGCTCGACGTCTCCACGCAGTCCCAGGTGATCAACCTCTTCACCGATCTGCAGAAGCAGCTGGGCGTCGCCTATCTCTTCATTGCCCACGACCTGTCGGTCGTCCGTCACATCAGCCAGCGGATCGCCGTCATGTATCTCGGTCAGATCGTCGAGGAGGGCGATGCGGACGAGGTGTACGAGCGGCCCACGCATCCCTACACGGCGGCATTGCTCTCCTCGATCCCGGTGCCGGACCCGACCCGGCGCCAGAGGCGGGAGCGAATCATCCTGCAGGGCGAGGTCAGCGAGCCGGTCAACGACGAGCAGGGATGCCGTTTCCGGGCCCGCTGCCCGTTCGCCATGGAGATCTGTGCACAGATCGACCCCGCGCCCTACAAGACGCCAGCCGGGAGCACGGTCCGTTGCCATCTGCACACGACGGGCCCTGCGCTGGCCGGCAGCACGGTTCAGTTGCTCAGCGGGTCGGCCACCGGCAATCAGTAGCCCCCGCCCGATCGCAGTGCCCTAACGATTCTTCCCTGAGCACGGAGCCTGATCGTTCGCCGGCATCACGGCCGGTGATGCGCCTCCGAAGCGATGCTCATCAGGATACAGCCGCAGACCCTGATGGTCGTCCTGTCCGAATTGATGGGCTGATCGGACGCGTCCTCGGCGTCGGTTCCCTCCCCTGGTCCGCCACCAGACCATGCTCGGAGTTCGCCTACTCACCTATTCCATAGAGAAAATCGTCGAGCGTTCTCCACCCGTCCTCCGTAATCCGTCCGCCGCCGGGGTGCGACGTCACCACGACGGCCACCCTGTCCGGGTCGCGGCCCACCACTGCTGTCCAGTCCTTGTGATCACGCCGACTGACGAGGAGTCCCCGAGAATCCAAATCGCTCGCGATCCGCTCGAGCCGATCAGCTGACTCGGCCTCCAATATGAAGGCTTGCAGACCGGTGTGGCCAGCTCCAATGATGCGATTGCTTCCAAACGCTCGCAACACGATTACCTGAGCTCGCTCGTTCCCCGGAGCACTCACTGCGGCCAGTTGCTCCTCTTGGGACAGCAGCGTGAACCCGAGCACCTCACGATAGAAGTCGATCGATCGGTTGAGATCAGCCACGTTGATCACGACACCCTGAAAGTTCATCCCTTGCTCCAAGTCTTCGGTAGAGCGGAGCGCGGAGCGCCCATACCCACGCGGCACCATCCAGAGTCGCCCAGATCTGCCGGACCACGAGTCAATCGCATGCAGGGGACGTGCGTCAACGGCGCACGTCCGTCTCACGACCCATCCGGCGATCGCACGACGTGCAGAGTCCTGGTCGCCGGTGGCACGTCTCCTTCGGTGACAACCCGGAGACGATCTCGGCCACGATCTCTGCCGCCAATTGTGACCGCCAGGTGACCGCAACACTCTGTCCGGCCCACAATGAGAGCGTTTCGACATCACCGGGGGTACCGACCAGAGGCGTCCCAGGCCTCAGCGCACAGCCTTCGCGGCGGAATCGTGCCCGTCCTGGCCAGCGACGAGCGAGCTCACCGTCACAAGATTATCCTTCGCGACCGCCGTGTGCTGAACGTTCCCGGCCGACAGCTCGGACCTCCGACCACGATGGGTGGGCCCGACAATTCACCGAATCTGCCAGATACCGACCCCGCGGACGTACGGGCGAAGGAGCTCACATGAGCACGACCCCGATAGC
Organism: Acidimicrobiaceae bacterium; assembly: GCA_003169235.1. Classification (GTDB taxonomy): domain Bacteria; phylum Actinomycetota; class Acidimicrobiia; order Acidimicrobiales; family RAAP-2; genus Bog-473. The sequence continues at coordinate 1,767 of PMPX01000366.1, forward strand.
CGATTATGCGATCCTCTCGGATCGGCACAGCGCTGCGCTGCTGAGCCGGGACGGGTCGATCGACTGGCTGTGCTTCCCCCGTTTCGACAGCCCGTCGATCTTCGGTCGCCTCCTCGGTGACGACGCTGGCCACTGGTCGATCCGGGCCACGAGCGCCACCCAGGTGACGCGTCGCTACCTGGACCGCACCATGGTGTTGGAAACCACCTTCCGTACCCCGACCGGTACGGTCACGATCACCGATGCGCTGGCCATGGGTGACGGCAACCGGGGGCACGAGCTCGGCAAGGGTGCGCCGCACCTTCTGCTCCGGCGTGCGGCGTGCTCCGAAGGAGACGTCGAATTGTCCCTGGAGTACCTCCCGCGCCCCGAGTACGGACTGGTGCATCCGCTGTTCGATCCTGTCGACGGTGGCGTGGCCGCATTCGGGGGTGCCGACGTCCTCGTTCTCTCTTCTCCCATTCCCCTGACCGTCGACCAGTCGGCGGTCTCGGGCCAGATCCGCCTGCGGCGAGGCGAGACCGCGGGCTTCGCCCTCCATCACGCCAAGCGGGCCGACACGGGCATGGCCACCGTGTGGAGCCAATCCGACATAGACGCACGGTTGAGCGACACGGTGTCGGCATGGGAGTCATGGTCGGAGCTCCACCAGGCCTACGTGGGTCCGTGGCGGGACCTGGTTCACCACAGCGGACGAGTCCTCCAGGCGCTGTCCTTCGCGCCCACCGGTGCGATCTGCGCGGCGGCCACCACGTCGCTGCCCGAGGTGGCAGGCGGCACCCGAAACTGGGACTACCGCTACACATGGGTCCGGGACGCCTCCTTCACGATAGAGGCCCTGTGGGTGGCGGCCTGCCCTGACGAGGCCAACGAGTTCTTCGACTACGTGACCACCTCCGCGGCCGGCTCGCTCGACGGGGGCGGCGACCTGCAGATCATGTTCGGCATCGGCGGCGAACGGGACCTGACCGAGCGTGAGCTGCCGCACTTGGAAGGCTGGCGACACTCTGCCCCTGTTCGGGTCGGCAACGGCGCCTGGAACCAGCGCCAGCTCGACGTCTACGGTGAATTGCTCGGCGCCGTGTACCGCCTCTCCGACCACCTGTTCGACGATGCCTCCCGACGGGTCGGGCCAATGGCCGCCCCTGACAAGTGGGGTGCGCCCCCCGACCTGGCACCGGCCACCCGACGGTTCTTCGTCCAACTGGCTGACACCGCGGCCCGGCGCTGGGAGGAGAAGGACCAAGGGATCTGGGAGATCCGGGGCGAGCCTCGCGACTTCCTGTACTCCAAGCTGATGTGCTGGGTGGCCCTCGACCGCGCCGTGGCCTTGGCCGAACAGCTCGACGCCTCCGACCGAGTCGAGGCGTGGAAGCAGAGCCAGGACCGGATTCGAGAGACGATCCTGACCAAGGGTTGGAGCGACCAGGCCAACGCCTTCACCCAGTCCTTCGGCTCGGACGAGCTCGACGCCTCCAACCTCATGCTTCCCTTGGTGGGGTTCCTGCCCGCCGACGATCCCAGAGTGCTGGCCACGATCAACGCGACCGAAGAACATCTCACCGATGAACGGGGTCTGGTGTACCGCTACCGGTCCCACGATGGGCTCGAGGGCAAGGAGGGCACGTTCCTGCTCTGCACCTTCTGGCTGGCTCAAGCCCTGGCCGGGGCAGGAGAGGCGGCTCGGGCCCGCGCCGTCTTCGAACGGGCGGCTGCCTTCGTGAACGACGTTGGCCTGCTCGCCGAGGAGGTCGATCCCGTCGGTGGAGAGCTCCTGGGCAATTTCCCCCAAGCCTTCAGCCACATCGGGCTCGTCAATGCGGCCTGGGCCATTTCTGAAACCGAATCCTCGAACACGACGCCGACAGGCACCTCCGGCGAAAGCTGAGCTCGTCCGTAAGGCGGCCAGAGGACGCACCAAGCGACCGGGACACGTTTCAGGCAACCAGATTGCTCCAAACCCCGTCAGGCCGGCGCCCGAACCAAGAGGTGGCCCGGAGAGAGTGTCGATGCGATCAGGCTCCTCCGACCAGTGCCCGCGCCCCTACGGGGCCGACTACGAGATCGTGAAGGTCGCCGCCGACCTCGAGCCGACCCGACTGTTCGATCCCGCCGACCTTCACCGGCTCGAAGCCGGCCGTGCGAATCAACCGCTCGACTTGCTTGCCGGCACGGTCGTCGTCGGTCACGTAGAACAGCACCGCCCGCTCCGGTGACCGGTTGCTGGAGGACTCGAAGAGATCGGCCGACAGGGTTCCAAATGCCATGGCCAAGCGCGCCCCCGCCGGCAACCACCCGGCTACAACCTCGCCAGAGGATTGCCCTTTCGGCAGGAGACGTGAGACGTTACCTTGTGCGTCGCTGGCGAGCGGGTTGCTCGGAACGACCACGAGCTTGCCGGTTAGCGGGTCGGCGATCTCGTCTATGACGCCCTTCAGGACGGCGAACCGCAGCGCGAGGACGACGGCATCGGCGCCCTGCAACGCGTCGCGGTTGTCGACGGCGACGACGGCAGCCCGACCGATCTCGGCAGCCAGCGTTCGTGCCGACTCAATGTCGGCGCTCGAGAGCCGCAGGGTCTCGCCGCCTGAGGCGAGCTGGCGGGCGATGACCGATCCGANNGGTCTCGCAGCGCCTCGCTGAGAGCGGGGGAACGGCGGGGAGGTGCTGTGAGGATGACCGTCCCCCGCCGTCCTTGATGAAACGCACGTGAGGGTGGAGACCTGACGGAGTGGGACCATGCTTCCTCGACCCGGGCAGCGCCGCCTAAGGAGGTCGCCACAGTAAGGGAAGCGGGCTGCGGAGTCTGGACCCTGCCTTCACACCGCATCGGTCTCGGCCGCGTCCAGCCGGCGGGATCTCCCCAGAACAGCGACACGATCCGCATACCGGCTTCAAGGGCCTCGTCAAGGCGACGGTGTTTAGGGCAGTAGTTGCCACGGGCGAGTAACAGGATCAACGGATCGCGTCCCTGCAGCTCGCTCAGCGTGCGGACCGTGCCGGTGTGATCCGGCAACGAGTAGTCGGGGAACACACCGCCTGGTCTGATGTCAGAACGCGTGGTATGACCGTCTCTTTAGCGGCCTTGCCGGAAATGGCTGGTAGGGATCTCAGTGTCGGGGGACCCGGCCATCGCCGATGTGAGGGATTTCGCTGGCGATCTCGGCATTCACTCATA
>PMPX01000029.1 GCA_003169235.1 Acidimicrobiaceae bacterium
TGGCGTCCGACGGCGGCATCTTCGCCTACGGCGACGCCGGCTTCTACGGCAGTACGGGCAGCCTGCGGCTCAACAAGCCGGTCATCGGGATGGTGCCGACGCACGACGGGCTGGGCTACTGGCTCATCGCGTCGGACGGCGGCGTGTTCGCCTTCGGTGACGCCGGGTTCTTCGGATCGCTCGGCGGCGCGCCTCCTTCCACGGCGCTCGTCGGCGTGGCCCCGACACCCGGCGGGGGCGGGTACTGGGTGCTGGGCGCCAACGGCACCGTGTACGACTTCGGCGACGCGCCGCAGGTCGGGATTGCCACCGGCTCGCCCGCGCTGAGCGCCATGAAAGGCCCGATGACCGGGCTGATCCCGGACTTCTCCGGGCAGGGGTTCATCGCCGTGGACGCCAATGGCCAGGCCTTCGCCTACGGGGACGCGCCGTACTTCGGCGACGTCACCACCGCCGTGAGCGGCTACTCAGGCCATGTGGTCGGCATTGCCGTCACCCCGGGCTGACGCCGCGGCGACCGCGGCGAGCCGTGGGAACCGGCGCAGCCGGCCGAGCGGACCGAGCCGGCCGGCGTCGACCCCGTGGTCGGCCGCATTGAGCAGCCGCAGGTCCCCCCGGCTGTTGCCGTAGGCCCACAGGATCGGCTGTTCGCGGCCGCCGTTGGACAGCAGCCCCTGGGAGCGCAGGTAGACGACCAGGCGGGCGTACTTCTCCGCCCCGCGGCAGTTCTTGCCCTCGTAGCCCCCGGTGAGGAGCCCGCCACCGCCGATGGCCAGCCGGGTGGCGACGACGCCGTGGACGCCCAGCTCCTCCGCGGCGGGGAGGACGTAGCACTCGGGCGAGGCGGAGACCACGACGATGTGATGCCCCTGCCGGCGATGCCATTCGAGGCGTCGCCGCGTGTCGTCGCGCAGGTGGCGCTGGAGGTGACGGTGGGCGAACACCGCGGACTGGCGGTCGACCTCGCCGATCGGGAGGCCGCCGAGGAGACGGGAGAACAACCGCTCCTTCGTGTGGTCGGCCGCGTGTCCCCCCGTGATGGCCGCCCGCACCAGCTCGGGCGAGAGCCTGGCCGCCGCGCGCAGCACGGGCCAGACCCCGCGCAGGCTCACCAGGAACGGGAACACGCTCCCCGAATTGGTCAGCGTGCCGTCGAAGTCGAAGGCCGCGACGGTCGGTCGTTGCGGCGATGGCGGCCCACCGGCCGCGTCGTGATCAGTCGAGCGCAGTGCCACTGCGGCCCGCCCCCTCTGCGAATCGCAATGCGCCCCGTATCGTCTCGCCGCTGGTGACGACCTCGCGGCCGCGCCGGGCCTCTCCGATGGCGGCGTCCTCCTCGCTGAGGCCCCACTGCTCCAGCGCGCTCATCCGGTCCGATCGCAGGCACACCTGGGGGAGCTCGGCCAACTGGTGGGCCAGCCCGACGGCCGCCGTCAGCGCCTCGCCGCGCGGCACGACGCGGTTGGCCAGGCCCATGGTCAGTGCCTCGGGAGCCGTGCACGCCCGGCCCGTGAGGATGAGGTCCATGGCGCGCCCGTGGCCCACGATGCGGGGCAGCCGTACGGTGCCCAGGTCGCAGAGGGGGACCCCGAAGCGCCGGCAGAACACGCCGAAGACGGCGTCCTCCGCGGCCACCCGGAGGTCGCACCAGAGCGCCAGCTCCAGTCCCCCCGCCACCGCGTAGCCCTCCACGGCGGCGATGACCGGCTTGGAGAGGGTCAGGCGGGTCGGGCCCATCGGGCCCGGGCCCTCGTCGGGGATCGGCCGGCGGTCTCCCTCGGCGACCGCCTTGAGGTCAGCGCCGGCGCAGAACATCCCCCGGGCGCCGGTGAGCACGGCCACCGAGCGCGCATCGTCGCGGTCGAAGGCCAGGAACGCCTCGCGGAGCTGGCCGGCGCAGACGCTGTCGACGGCGTTGCGACGCTCCGGCCGGTCGATGGTGACCACGGTGACCGGGCCGTCGTGCTCGACGAGGAGGGTGTCGGTCCGGGAGGGCGCGTAGGGCCACGCGGCGTCCTCGGAAGCGGTCTGCGGGGTGCCCACCGGGGCATTCTCGCACGGCCCGGCGACCCCCCTGCTCATCGGACCCCGGACGAGCCCCTGGTGGGTGGGCCTTTCGGCCATTCCGTCCCAGCCTGGGACAAATATGACCAATCGTGTCGACAATTGGCGGGGCACCGGGTAAGGTCTCGTCCCTCAGTTACGGAACCTCACGACTTCAGGAGGAGCACATGGCAGTACGTCTCGGGGACACCGCTCCCGACTTCACGGCCGACACCACCGAGGGCACCATCAACTTCCACGAGTGGCTCGGCGACAGCTGGGGGATCCTGTTCTCCCACCCCAAGGACTTCACCCCGGTGTGCACGACCGAGCTCGGCGCCTTCTCCAAGGCCAAGCCGGAGTTCGACAAGCGCAACGCCAAGCTGATCGGCCTCTCCGTCGACTCGGTCGAGTCGCACAAGGGTTGGGCGGGCGACATCCAGGAGACGCAGGGCTCCGCGCTGGCGTTCCCGCTGATCGGCGACGAGGACCGCAAGGTGGCGGACCTCTACGACATGATCCACCCGAACGCCGACAACACGCTGACCGTCCGCTCCGTCTTCATCATCGGCCCGGACAAGAAGGTCAAGCTGACGCTGACCTACCCGGCCTCCACCGGGCGCAACGTCGACGAGATCATCCGCGTGCTCGACTCGCTGCAGCTGACGGCCGACTACTCGGTGGCCACTCCGGTCAACTGGACGGACGGCGAGGACGTCATCATCGTCCCCGCGCTGAGCGACGAGGACGCCAAGGGACGCTTCCCCAAGGGGTGGAAGGCGCTCAAGCCCTACCTGCGGGTCACGCCCCAGCCCAACCTGTAGCCGCCGCGGCCCGCACCGGGACCTGTCGACCGAGGATCGGATCCGGCCGGAGCCGATCCTCGGTCCGGCCGGGGGACACCTCGCGACCTGCGATCCTGCTAACATGAGGGAGCCGACGTGTTCCGTCCGTCGGCCACTACCAAGATTCCAAAGGTCGATCCCCCACATGCCAGACAAGCAGGCCACCATTTCCGAGTACCGTCTCCACGAGACGGATACCGGGTCGCCCGAGGTGCAGATCGCCATCCTGAGCGAGCGCATCATCCACCTGACCGAGCATCTCAAGGTGCACAAGGGCGACCATCACACCCGCCGCGGCCTCCTGATGCTGATCGGCCGTCGCCGTCGCCTGCTGGACTATGTGCGGAACAACGACGTCGAGCGTTACCGGGAGATCATCGGTCGCCTCGGCCTCCGCCGCTAGGCGCACCAGACGCTCCGCCCGGCTCCGGCCGGGCGGTCGCAATTTCTCCGTCGGCCGCGTGCCGGGGGAACACAGGCCGGCACCATGTCGTCCTGCAGCAGGAACGGCCCCCACGCCGTGGGCGACCG
>PMPX01000096.1 GCA_003169235.1 Acidimicrobiaceae bacterium
CAGCGTCCAGCCCGGTGACCATGGTGGAGCACCCTGACCCGGTCGGCGAGCCCCAGGCGGTCCGTGGCCTGCTCCAGGAAGGCGGCGCGCCGGGCCCCGGCCTCGAGGAGGGCGACGGAGACCTCGGGCCAGCCCGATGCCACCACGAGGCCGGGCAGGCCACCACCGGAGCCCAGGTCGACGAGGCGGGGCCGGGCCGGGCCACCGGTGCTCAGGCGGCGCGCGATCGCGGTGAACCCCTCGGCGTGGCGGATCTGGGGCTCAATGGGCCCGGGGCCCAGGAAGCCGGCCTCACGGGCCTCGCCCAGGACGTGGTGCAGCAGGGTGGGGGAGTCGGCTCCCTCGTCGGCGCCGGGCATCGGCGCCAGGTCAGCCCGCTGGTGCGATGACGATGTGGCGGTTGGGGTCCTCGCCCTCGGATCGGGTGACGACACCGGGGATCTCGTTCACGGCGTCGTGCACGGACTTGCGGTCGGCGGGGCTCATGGCCTCGAGCGCCTTTTCCTGCCCGGAGGCCACCACTTCCTCGGCGATCTGCGTGCTGAACCGCTTGAGCGCGGCGGACCGCCGCTCCCGGTACCCGGCCACGTCGATGAGGATGCGATCGGTCCTGGACGGGCACTGGCGCTGCACCACCGCTCGCGTCACGTCCTGCAGCGCGCTGAGGGTGGATCCCCGCGGGCCCACCAGGATGCCCAGGTCCTCACCCGTGGCGGCGATCTCGACGGTGTCCTCGTCGAGCAGGCGGGTCTCCACGGAACCCTCCATGCCGAACTCGGCCAGGAGACCGGCCAGGAACGCCCGCCCGATCTCGCCCTGCTCTTCGAGCGTCATTCCCTCGGCCATGTCGTCTGTCTCCTTCGGTTCCGTGCTCCGCTGCGGAGCCCTCTCGGTGTTCGTCTCCGCCGAGGAGCCGTTCCTCGAGCCTTCCCGCCCGCCTGCGCCGGCCGTGGCCGACTTGCTGCGATTACGCCGGCGACGGGCCGACCGGCTCGTTCCGGTGCCCGTCCCCGCCGACGCCGACGCCGTCCTCGGACCACTCTCCCCCGTGGAGCTCTCCGTGTCCGAGCCCTCCGTGGAATCCCGGGGCTCGCTCGCCCTGTCGCGCGAGCCCGACCCTCTGCCCGACCCCTGGCGCTGACCGCCCTGGCGGCCGCCCTGGCCCGACTTTCCACCCCGCCGGGGCCGCTCCCGCCGGGGCCTGGCGCCCACGGGACGCACCCGGGCCCTGACCCGGGCCTCGACCCGCATACGGCCGAACAGCCCTGTCTTGGGCTCGCTGACCACGATCACCTCGGCATCGCCGACGGCCACCCCGAGCTGGTCCAGAGCCCGTTCGGTCGCCTCTTCGACGGATTTGCCCGCCACTTCGACCCACTCCACTCGCTACCGGGCCTTTCTGTTTCTCTTGGAGCGAGAGCGCGGGTGCGGCTTGGGTGCCGGCGGCGCCTCGTCCTCTGGTACGGCCTTCCCGTTCGTCGGCCGCTTCCCCGGGGCCGACTTCCGCCCGTTGGTGGCGGCGCGGCCATTGGTCCCCGACCCGTTCTTGGTCGGCGGCAGCACCGCCTTCGCCGCCGCGGTCCCGTCGGTGGCGGTCGACTGCTTCTTGACCGGCTTCGCAGGCGGCTTCTGGGGGCTGTCGTCCTTCGCCTTGTCCTGTTTGGAGGAGCCGATCTCGCGCTCGTGCACGACCGGCGTCACCATCCCCGTGCGGAACATGAACTCCTGGGTCCCGATCCGCATCGCGGAGGACACCACCATGTAAATCGTTGCTCCGGCTGGCACTCTCAGGTAAATGACACCGAAAATAATAGGAAAGAACTTCTGCATTGTTTGCATCTGTGGATTCGCCGCAGCTGCCTGAGGATTGCGGCTATTCATTTGCTTCATTTGGTAGTACTGCAGGAACATTGCAGCCGCAATGAGCACCAAATACGGGATGACCAAGAGCCCCTGGCTCACGCTTCCCGGAGAGGTATGGGTCGAAAATGGGAGGGACGACAAATCCATCCCGAACCACCAGTGCATTTGGCCATTACTGGCCACCAATGCCTGGTGCATTTGTGAGCTGGTCGGAATGTAGCGAGGCGACGCACATCCGGCTTGCGCCACGCATTTCACGGTCTGTCCGGCGCTGTTGGTATAGCTCTGGCCCTTGGGCACCAGATACGAGAGCCCGCGGATCAAGGAATACAGGACGATCAGGAACGGCATCTGCAGGAGGCTCGGGAGGCATGCCCCGAAGGGGCTCGTCCCGTTCTCCTTGTAGAGCCGCATCATCTCCTGGTTCAGCAGCTCCCGGTTCTCCGGGCCCTTGTACTTGGCCTGGAGCTTCTTCATCTCGGGCTGCAGCCGCTGCATCGCCAGCATCGATTTGGTGCTCTTCACCGTCACCGGTGTCAGCGCCAACATGATGATGACGGTCAGGCCCGTGATGGCGAAGCCGTAGTTGGGCCAGACGGCGTAGAGGCCGGCCAGGATGTACCCGAAGAGCTCGAAGAGCGGGTGGAAGATCTCTCCGACCAGCTTGAACAGGGAATTCTCTGCCAGCAGCGGGTGGCTCAGCACGGCCGTCCTCCGTCATGGACGTGGACCCGGACCGGGACGAGGTCGACGCCGTGGGGCCCGAAGGGTCGGCACCGGATCAGCCGCCGCGCGGTCAGGGCCAAGCCGCGCCAGAACCCGTGGAGGGTGAAGGCCTCGACCGCATAGTTCGAGCAACTGGGATAGAAGCGACAGGGGGAGATCCGCCCCGAGGCGGCGCCCTGATAGGCCGTCAGCAGCGCCACGGCCGTCCGGACCGGGAAACTGAGCGGGGCCTCCGGCCTGGTCATGCGCTCACCGCGGCCCGTCCGGCCCGGTGCAGGGCAGCGGCCACGTCCGTCCGCAGGGCGGCGGGCTCGAGGACGGCCGCGCTGGGCTCCAGGCGGAGGAGATAGGTGCCGCGGGGCAGGGTCGGGGACTCGGATCGGGCCACCTCACGGGCGCGACGTCGAAGGGAATTCCGCACCACCGCACCACCGCAGTTGCGCCCAATTGCATATCCCACCTGCGGAAACATACCGGGGTCGCTCTCCGTGGCGGGTACGAACGACGCCCGGACGGGACCGCTGGACCCGCGCGCCCGGGAGCGCTGCAGGTCCGCAAAGGCAGCGCGGCTCATGATACGTCCGACCGTCCGAGCAGGCACGAGAGGCCCTCAGACGGTGAGGCGGTGGCGCCCTTTGAGCCGCCGTGACTTCAAGATGGCCCGCCCGGCCCGCGTGGACATGCGTTTCCGGAACCCGTGGGTGCGGGCTCGCTTCCGGGTGTTGGGTTGGTAAGTGCGCTTCACGTCAATTCAGCCTTTCACGACGCCTGAGGGCATCCGGAGCCGGTCCGTCGCAGGGTTCATGCCTCGGCCTTCGAGTGGGTTCTGGCCGCCGGCGGCGAGTCCTGCCATGTTAGGCGCGATTTGGAGATCGGCTCTAGTCGCATCGGCCGGCACGGTGTACGTTCGTCCAATTACCCATACCGAGGATCGTTCCGAACATCGTGGCTGGACACCGAGGGGGGAGAAGGGGCGTTCGGCGCAAGCGGTGAATCAGGCTGGAGATCTCTGGACAAGGTGCACCGGATCCCTGCGCGACCAGGTATCGGAGAGCACGTGGCAGCTGTGGCTGTCGGGTATCGAGCCCGTCGCGTTCGCCGACGGCGTCTTCATCCTCTCCGTCCCCAACGGGCTAATCCGGGAGCGGGTGGAGTCCCGGTACCTCCCCATGATCGAGGACACCCTGGCCAACGAGGTGGGTGCGCCCGTGCGGGGCCGCCTCGAAGTCCAGGAGGCGGCAGCGCCCGACTCGCTCGAGACCGGTCCCGGCGAGGTGTTCGGGCAGCCCGCCGAACCCCAGCCCCAGGCCGAGCCCGCCGTCCACACCAGGGTCGGGCGTGAGTCGCCCGCCGTCCAGCTCGACTCCAAATTCACCTTCGAGACCTTTGTCGCGGCCTCCTCGAACCGGCTGGCCCACGCGGCGGCCCAAGCCGTCGCCGAGACGCCGGGCCGGTCCTACAACCCCCTGTTCATCTACGGCGACTCGGGACTGGGCAAGACCCACCTCCTCCACGCCATCGGGAACTACGTCACGGAGAACTACCCCCGTCGCAAGGTGCTCTACGTGACCACCGAGACGTTCATGAACGACTTCGTCGACTCGCTGCGCACCTCCACCACGCTGGCCTTCAAGCGCCGTTACCGCGACTGCGACGTCCTGTTGATCGACGATGTCCAGTTCATGGAGCGAAAAGAGGGCCTCCAGGAGGAGTTCTTCCACACCTACAACGACCTCAAGGGCGCGTCCAAGCAGATCGTCCTCACCTCTGACCGCCCGCCCAAGTCCATCGAGACCCTCGAGGACCGGCTCCGCAGCCGGTTCCTCTCCGGGCTCATCACCGAGATCGACCCTCCCGACCTGGAGACCCGCCTCGCCATCTTGCGCTCCAAATGCCTCAGTGAGCACCAGGACGTCCCCGACGACGTGTTGGAGTTCATCGCCTCCCACGTGAAGGACAACATCCGGGAGCTCGAGGGTGCGCTCATCCGCATCTGCGCCTTCGCCAAGCTGAACAAGGAGCCGATCTCCCTGGCCCAGGCCGAGCAGGTGCTCTCGGACCTGGTGCTGGCCGGCGAGCCCCGGCGGATCACCCCTCAGATGATCCTCGACGCCACCGCGGCCAGCTACGGCTTCACGGTCGACGCCATCTGCGGCCCGAGCCGGACCCGCCCGCTCGTCACGGCCCGCCAGGTGGCCATGTACCTCACCCGGGAGCTCACGGACTACAGCTACCCCGCCATCGGCCGTGTCTTCGGCAAGCGCGACCACACCACCGTCATCCATGCCGTGGACAAGATCGCCGGGCAGATGCAGGAGCGGCGCCAGATCTACGAACAGGTCACCGAGCTCATCCAGAAGATCCGTGCGGGCTCGGCCTGAACCCTCCACACCCCGGACCGACGTCTCCCAGGCTGTGGTTTGCAAGGGGCAAAGGCTGTGGGTCCGCCGAGGTGTCCCTGGGGACCAATGGCCCCTTTGTCCCCAGGCTGGGGCGGCAAGCGCCGGGAGCCGGCTTGCGGCCGTTTCTTCTCCCCGCTGCGATGGGGACATCTTTCCCGCCACCCAGCAGGGACGACGGTATGTCGTCCACAATCCACAGCCCTTACTACCTTTACAAGACACACATACCTCTCCCTTCGCGATGAAGGGCTGGGGAACTTCCGGAAAGGATTGGCGTCGGTGAAGTTCAGATCCGAACGCGACGTACTCGTCGAGATGCTGGCAACCGCCGGCCGGGCCGTCGGAGGGCGCGGTGGCTCTTCGCCCGTGCTCCTGGGCCTGTTGCTCACATGCACGGGTAATTCGTTGTGTGTCACAGGAACCGACCTCGACCTGACGATCCAGGTGACCGACGAGGTCATCGGCATCGACGACGGAAGTTGTGTCATTCCGGCCCGGCTCTCGACCGACATCGTGCGGCGCCTGGAGCCGGGAGCGGTGACCTTCGCCGACGACGGGGATCACATCACCATTTCCGCGGCCCGCTCGACCTTCAAGCTCCAGACCTACCCCGTCGTGGAGTTCCCGCCGGTGGGCAAGACGAGCGACCCGACGACCCAGCTCTCCGAGACGGCGCTCGGTGAAGCCGTCCGCCAGGTGGTGCGGGCCGCATCACACGACGAGGGCCGCCCGTTGCTGACCGGGGTCCTGGTCTCCCGCGTGGACGGTGCGCTCCGCATGGTCGCCACGGACTCGTACCGCATGGCGATGCGAGACCTGCCGTCGGGGAACAGCATCCCGGGCGAGGAGGATCTCCTGGTGCCGGCGCGTGCCCTGGCCGAGTTGCAGCGGCTGCCCACCGGGACGATTACGGAGGGTTCCGAGACGAACCGGGTCGGGGTGGCCGCCAGCAGCAACGAGATCACCTTCTGGCAGGGAAACGTGCAGATCAGCACCCGGCTCCTGGAAGGGCGGTACCCGGACTACAAGCAGCTCATCCCGGACCACTACCCGAACCGGCTGCACCTCGGGAAGGAGAGCTTCGTGGCTGCGCTGCGCCGCGTGCAGCTGCTCGTGCGTGACAACACCACACCGGTACGGCTGTCGATGCGTGCGGGCGGGGTGGACCTCAGCGTCCAGAGCCAGGACGTCGGGGACGCGGCCGAGGCGGTCGACGGTGACTACACCGGCGAGGACCTCGTCATCGCGTTCAACCCGTCGTACCTGATCGACGGCGTCGAGGCGGTTGCCGGCGACGAGGTCATCGTCGAGACGGCCGACGCCTCGCGGGCCGCCACGGTCCGGGGCGCGGAGGACGACGAGTTCCGCTACCTCCTGATGCCGGTGCGGGTCTCCTGAGCGGACCCGGGCCGCGGTGAGCCTCCGGCATCTCGAGCTGGCCGACTTCCGCATCTTCCACAGCGCGCACATCGAGCCCGAGCCCGAGGGCACCACGGTGATCACCGGGCCAAACGGCACCGGCAAGACAAGCGTGCTCGAGGCGCTGGCCTACCTCGGGACCCGCCGTTCCTTCCGCGGCGCCCCGCCCGAGGCACTGGTCCGCACCGGCGCCACCAGCGCCATCGTCCGGGCCCAGATCGACGGGGCCGACAGCCCGACCCTGGTGGAGGCGGAGATCCTCCCGGCCGGCCGGAGCCGGACCCGGGTCAACCGCAAGTCCGTCAACGGGAGGAAGGAGCTGGCCGCCGCCGCTCCCTGCACGATCTTCTCGCCCGAGGACCTCGTGATCATCAGCGGTGGACCGAAAGGCCGGCGTGACCTGCTCGACGATGCCCTGGCGCTCCTCGACCCCGAGGGCGCGCGCGCCGCCGACGAGACCGACCGCGTCCTGCGCCAGCGCGCCGCCCTGTTGCGCCAGTCGGGCGGGCGCACCGGTGGGGACGTGGGGGTGACCCTCGACGTGTGGGACCAGCGCCTGGCCGACGCCGGCAAGGTCCTGGTGGCGGCCCGTGAACGCCTGGCGGCCGATCTCGAGCCCCTGGTCGGGCAGGTCTACAGCCGTCTGGCCGGCGCCGACGGCCGGGTCCTGGTGCAGCAGCGCTACGAGCGGAGCTGGGTCGGCGACCTCCTCGACGCCCTGACCGCCAGCCGCACGGACGACCTGCGCCGGGGGGTCAACACCGTCGGACCGCACCGCGACGACCTGTACCTGGCCATTGACGGTCGCGAAGCCAGGACCCACGCCTCCCAGGGGGAACAGCGCTGCCTGGCGCTCGCCCTGCGCCTCGGCGTCCACACCCTCGTCCGCACTCGGACCCCACTGGTGCCCACCCTGCTCCTCGACGACGTGTTCTCCGAGCTCGACCCGGCGAGGAGCAAAGCCCTGGTGGCGGAGCTGCCGGCCGGCCAGTCGATCCTCACCACGGCGGCACCGCTGCCCGGGGGCATCGACGTGGCACGCATCGTGCCCGTGGCGTCCCTGGAGGCCTCGTGAGGGAGCGCCGAGGGAACGGGCCCCGCCGCGTGGGCGAGTCGATGCCCCGGCTGCTGGGGCGCCTCGGCGCCTCGGCGACACCGGCGACCCTGGAGGCCGTCTTCACCCGTTGGGACGAGCTGGTCGGGGCCGAGCTCGGGGAGCACCTGCGACCGGTGCGCGTGGACGGCCGCGCCCTCGTCGTGGCCGTGGACCATCCGGCCTGGGCCACGCGGGCCCGCATGGAGTCGGGCCAGATCCTGGCCCGTTTGCGGGAGCTCGGGGACACCCCGATCGATCGCCTCGAGGTGGTCGTCGAGCGCACCTGACGGCGCGGTCCAGGATGCGCCGCGGACCGTTCATGAGGCGTCGAATCGAGACGTGGGTCGGGTAGAATGGTGCGTTCGCATCGAAAGGCCGGATTTGCATCATTCGGGGATTCGATACGCACCGCGAAGACCATTGTTCTGAAAGGGCGCGCCTGTGGCAGTGAAGGTGGACGAGATACCGGGTAAGGCGGCCGCGTCGTACACCGAGGAGGACATCACGGTCCTCGAGGGTCTCGAGGCGGTGCGCAAGCGGCCCGGTATGTACATCGGTTCCACGGGCCCGACCGGCCTGCACCACCTGGTCTGGGAGGTCGTCGACAACTCGGTCGACGAGGCCATGGCCGGCCGCGCCACCCGTATCGACGTGACCCTGCTGGCCGACGGTGGCGTGCGGGTCAGCGACGACGGGGCGGGAATCCCCGTCGGGCCCCACCCCAAGTACCCCAAGCAGTCCACCGCCGAGATCGTCCTGACCACCCTCCACGCCGGCGGCAAGTTCGGAGGGAAGGGCTACCAGGTCTCGGGTGGCCTGCACGGGGTGGGCATCTCGGTCGTGAACGCCCTGTCGACCCGTCTCGTCCTCGAGGTCGACCGCGACGGCCAGCACTGGGAGGCCGAGTTCGAGAAGGGCGGCAAGGTCAAGCAGAAGATGACCGCCGTGGGGCCCGCGCCCAAGGATCGCGGCACCGGTGAGCCGCGCAACGGCACGACCGTGACCTTCTGGCCCGACGGATCCATCTTCGACGAGACCGAGTTCCGGGCCCAGACGATCCTCGAGCGGATGCAGATCATGGCCTTCTTGAACAAGGGGCTCGAGATCCGCTTCACGGACGAGCGCACCGACCCGGTCACCAAGATGACCTACAAGTACAACGGCGGGATCGTCGACTTCGTGAAGCACCTCAACGCGTCGAAAGAGTCGCTCTTCCGCAAGGTGGCGTCGTTCGAGCAGGCCGAAGAGGGCCAGGAAGTCGAGATCGCCCTGCAGTGGAACGCGGGCTACCACGAGTCGATCCACTCCTTCGCCAATGGCATCTCGACGATTGAGGGCGGCATGCACGTCGAGGGCTTCTCCAAGTCCTTGACCAACGTGGTCAACCGCTACGCCCGCGCCCGCAATCTGCTGAAGGAGAAAGAAGAGAACCTCAAGGGCGAGGACATCCGCGAGGGGCTCACCGCCATCATCTCGGTCCGCCTGCGCGACCCGCAGTTCGAGGGGCAGACGAAGGCCAAGCTCGGCAATACGTCGATCCGGTCGCTGGCAGAGCGCACGACCAACCAGAAGCTCACCGAATGGCTGGAGGAGAACCCGCGCGAGGCGAGCCAGATCGTGCAGAAGTCGCTGCAGGCCGCCAGGGCCCGCATGGCCGCCCAGGGCGCCCGTGACCTGACCCGGCGCAAGTCGGCGCTCGACGGCGCCGGTCTGCCGGGCAAGCTGGCCGACTGCTCGTCGCGCGACCCGCGCGAGTCGGAGCTCTTCATCGTGGAGGGCAATTCGGCCGGCGGATCGGCCAAGGACGCGCGCAACCCGCACACGCAGGCGATCCTCCCGATCCGGGGCAAGATCCTCAACGTCGAGCGCGCCCGGATCGACAAGATGCTGAAGAACGCGGAGATCCAGGCACTCATCTCGGCCATCGGCGCCGGGCTCGCCGAGGAGTTCGACGTGGAGAAGATCCGGTATCACAAGGTGATCCTTCTGGCCGACGCGGACGTCGACGGCAGCCACATCCGCACCCTGCTGCTGACGTTCTTCTACCGCCAGATGAAGCCGCTGGTCGAAGGCGGCTTCATCTACGTCGCGCAGCCGCCGCTGTACTCGACCCTGGTCGGCAAGGAGAAGATCTACCTCAAGGACGATGCGGCCCGGGATGCGTTCCTCGCCGAGCACCCGGACCACAAGCACGACTTCAACCGGCTGAAGGGCCTGGGCGAAATGGACTTCGCCGAATTGCGCGACACGACGATGGACCCGGGGAAGCGGTCGCTCCTCCAGATCAACGTCGAGCAGGCCGCGACCGCC
The DNA here is from genome assembly GCA_003169235.1 of Acidimicrobiaceae bacterium. Classification (GTDB taxonomy): domain Bacteria; phylum Actinomycetota; class Acidimicrobiia; order Acidimicrobiales; family RAAP-2; genus Bog-473. The sequence goes on from PMPX01000096.1 coordinate 9,817, forward strand.
GACGAGGTCTGCTCCATCCTCATGGGCGACGACGTCGAGCTCCGCCGCCACTTCATTCAGACAAATGCCAAAGACGTCCGCTTCCTCGACATCTGAGCGACGGGACGGGGAGTAGGGATCGCACATGCCACGTCAGTCCACACGCGGCTCGGGCCGCGGCGGAGCGGGATCGGGCGGGGGGAACGACGCTCCCGCCGGTGGGGAGGAGCCCGTCAGCGGCTCCATCGAGCCCATTGAGATCCAAGAGGAGATGGAGCGCTCGTTCCTCGAGTACTCCATGTCGGTCATCGTGGCCCGCGCCCTGCCCGACGTGCGCGACGGGCTCAAGCCGGTCCACCGCCGGATCCTCTACTCCATGTTCGACAACGGCCAGCGTCCAGACCGGCCCCACAGCAAGTGCGCCAAGGTCGTGGGCGAGGTCATGGGGACCTATCACCCCCACGGCGATTCGGCCATTTACGAGGCGCTGGCCCGCATGGTCCAGGAGTTCTCGCTCCGCTACCCCCTGATCGACGGCCACGGCAGCTTCGGCGGCCGCGGGCCCGACGACGGCGCGGCGGCGATGCGCTACACGGAGTGTCGCCTGGCGCCGCTCGCCCTGGAGCTCATGGCGGACATCGACGAAGAGACGGTCGACATGGTCGCCAACTACGACGGCTCTGCCCAGGAGCCGGTGGTGCTCCCGGCGCGCTTCCCGAACCTGCTGGTCAACGGGTCGCAGGGCATCGCGGTGGGCATGGCCACCAACGTGCCGCCGCACAACATGGGCGAAGTGATCGACGCGGCCATCCACGTCCTGCACCATCCCGAGGCCACGCCCGACGAGCTGATGGAGTTCGTGAAGGGTCCCGACTTCCCCACCGGCGCGCTCATCCTCGGCCGTCAGGGGATCCTCGACGCCTACCGGACCGGCCGCGGTTCCATCAAGATGCGGGCCGTCGCGGAGATCGAGGAGGGGCGGACCGGCGACACCATCGTGGTCACCGAGCTCCCGTACCAGACCTCGGTCGAGGTCATTGAGCAGAAGATCACCGAGCTGGTCCGGGCGGGCGACCTCGACGGCATCAGCGGGATGCGCAACGCCTCGGCGAACCAGCAGCCGCGGCTCGTCATAGAGCTCAAGCGCGATGCCAATGCGAACGTGGTCCTGAACAACCTGTTCAAGCAGACCCCGCTGCAGACCAGCTTCGGCGTCAACATGCTGGCGCTCGTGGACGGGGTGCCCCGCACGCTGAACCTCGCCCAGGCGCTCTCGCACTACATCGACCATCAGATCGAGGTCATCCGGCGTCGCTCGCAGTTCCGCCTCGACCGGGCGCGCAACCGGGCCCACATCGTCGAGGGCCTCCTGCGTGCCATCGACATGCTCGACGCCGTCATCGCGACCATCCGGGCGTCGGCCGACCGTCCCGAGGCCCGCACCTCGCTGATGGCCGAGCCGTTCACGTTCACCGAGGTACAGGCGACCCACATCCTCGACATGACCCTGGGTCGCCTCACCCGGCTGGGCCGCAGCGAGCTCGAGGCTGAGATGGAGGAGCTGCGCGCGACGATCGCCGAGCTCGAGGCGATCCTGTCCGACGACGGCAAGCTGCGCGGTGTGATCGAGACCGAGATGATCGCCGTGCGCGACAAGTACAGCAACCCGCGACGGAGCGTCGTCACCCACGACCCCGGCGAAATGGGAGTGGAGGACCTCATCGACGACGAGGAGATCGTCGTCACGATGACCAGGGCGGGCTACATCAAGTCCGTGGCGGCGGCGGCCTTCCGCACCCAGGGGCGGGGCGGCCGGGGCGTGCAGGGCGCCCGGCTCAAGGAGGAGGACCTGGTCAGCCAGGTGGTCCACGCCTCCGCCCTGGCCTACCTGTTGCTGTTCTCGAATCAGGGCAAGGTCTACCGTCTCCGCGGTCACGAGATCCCCATGAAGGACCGCACCGCCCGCGGCACCGCGGCGGTGAACCTGGTGCCGCTGGCGCCGAACGAGTCGATCACGGCGATCATCGCGACGCGCGAGTTCGCGGCCGACCAGTTCCTGGTGTTCGCCACCGCGCTGGGCCAGGTGAAGAAGACCGCGATGAGCGAGTACGACAAGTCCCGGCGCGAGGGGTTCATCGCGATCAACCTGCGTGAGGGCGACGAGCTGGTCCGGGTGGTGGCGACGTCCGGTCACGACGACCTGTTCGAAGTGACGCGCAGCGGCATGACCATCCGCTTCAACGAGGAGGACGTGCGGGCCATGGGTCGAGACGCCGCCGGCGTGCGGGGGATCCGCCTGCGCGCCGGAGACGCGGTCGTGTCGTGTGACGTGGCGGCCGACGACACCGACATCCTGATCGTGACCGATGCCGGCTACGGGAAGCGCACGAAGCTCGAGCGGTTCAACCGCCAGACGCGCGGCGGACAGGGAGTGCGCGGCATCCGGCTGACCGGCACCCGCGGCAACGTGGTCGCGGCGTTCATGGTCGCTCTCGACGAAGAGATCCTCCTGGTCTCCTCGGGCGGCGTCGTCATCCGCACCCAGGCCCGAGAGATCGCCTCGCAGGGTCGCGACGCGACGGGAGTTCGCGTCATGAACCTCGACGAAGGCCAGACCGTCGCCGCCGTGGCACGCGTGACCGCGGAGGTCGACGAGGGCTGATCAGCCCGCCCGGAGCGGTGTCAGTGCGGGGCGGTCAGAAGAAGCGTACGGACGAGATGGGCCAGACGCGCACGTCGACCTTGCCGACGATGAGGGACTTGGCGATCGGGCCCCAGTAGCGGCTGTCGCAGGAGTCGGTGCGGTTGTCGCCCATGACGAAGTAGTCGTTGGCCGGCACTCGGTACGGGCGAGCCAGGTTGGAGCTGTTGCCCGTCGGCCCGGCGGCCGTGATGCCCTGCTCCGACGTGGGAAGCCAGGACTCGTCGAGCTTCTTCCCGTTGACGTAGACGTAGCCGTCAGACAACGAGAGGACGTCACCCGGAAGCCCGATGACCCTCTTGACCAGGTCGTTCACCTCGGGGCCGCCGCAGTCCTCGGCCGGTGGTCGCGCGAACACCACGATGTCGCCCCGGTCCACGCCGTGCAGGTGGTAGCTGAGCTTGTTGACCAGGATGCGGTCGCCGATCTGGAGCGTGGGCTCCATCGAACCGGACGGGATGTAGAAGGTCTGGACGACGAAGGCCCGCAGGAGCACGGCCACCAGCACGGCGACCACCACCACGATGACGGCCTCCCGGATCCACCGTGCGTTCGACGGGCGCGGGCTCGGCTGTTCGGGCGAGGACTCGGCCCCCGGGGTGCCGCCCATCGGCGGCTCCTCCACGGCGAGCGCCGGGTCGTTCGGATCGGGCGTCACCGGGGGAGAGGCTAGACGCGGGCGCGGGTGGTGGGGGCTCAGGCGGGGGTGGGCACCACCGACGCGGTGTCGCGGCCCGACCGCAGCAGGGCGCCCGGCAGTGCGCCGGTCGGAGCACCGTCGCGGATGGTCTCGACCCCGTTGACCAGGACGCGCACGACCCCGTGGGAGCCGGCGTAGAGGCGCGGCGTGTCGCCGGGCAGGTCGTGCACCAGGCGGGCCGGCTCGGAGCCTACGGTGGCGGGGTCGAAGACGACGAGATCGGCGGCGAATCCCTCGCGGACCAGGCCGCGNNCGCAGGCAGTCGCCCAGGAAGGCGGTCGGGTAGTTGGAGCCGCACATGCGGTCGAGGTGGGCACCGGCGTCGGAGCCGCCCACCATGGCGCGCGGATCACTCCAGATGGCGGCGCGCATGTCCCACGTCGCCTCGTCACCGTCGTCGGTGTTGGGCCACAGCACGGTGCGCAGCTGGTCGGCCAGCACGATGTCGAGCAGGGTGTCGAAGGGTGCCGTCCCGCGTTCGGCCGCGATGTCGGCCACGGTGCGGAAGGCGCACCCGTCGTTCGCCGCTGCGTAGGTGTCGCCGATGACATAGGTACCCCAATGCGAGAGGCCGCGGAAGACGCCCGCCTCCTTGCTCCTGGCGCGCTCGTCCAGCAAGGTGCGGACCGAGGGATCCGCCAGCTGCTCCATTCGCTGGGCCTCCGGCAGCCCCATCACGTCGCCCCATCCGGGGATGAGGAACAGGGCACAGTGGGTGCGGAAGCTCATGTTCATGGGGACGAGCGTGGGCATGGTGAGGGCGACGATCCGGCCACCCGCCTCGGCCGCCACCGACGACGCGGAGAGCTGGTGTTCAATGCGCTCGGCGGATCGGGCGTCGACCGTCAGCACGTTCCAGTTGAGCGGCCGGCGGGCGGTGACGCTCATGGAGGTCATGAGGTCGATCTCCTCGGGGCTGAACGAGTCGAGGCAGCCGTTGGTGATGTACTCGAGGGTCGTCCCCTCGTGGGCGGCCACCTCCTCGCAGAAGGCGAGCATCTCGCGCCGGTCGGCGTAGCGCGAGCTGATCGGCCGGCCGTCCCCGTCGGAGTGGGTGCGCGACTGCGAAGACGAGAAGCCCAACCCGCCCGCCTCCAGCGACTCGGCCAGGAGCGCCCGCATGGCGGCAATCTCGTCGTCGGTCGCAACCTCCTCTCCGCGCTCAGCGCCCATCACCTTGCGCCGGAGCGCACAGTGCCCAACCAGGAAGCCCGCGTTCACGCCCAACCGACCGTCGAGCGCGGCGAGGTACTCGGCGAAGCTGGACCAGTTCCACGGGACCCCGTTCTCCAACGCGGCGAGCGGCATGCCCTCGACCTTGGCCATCATCTGGCGGATGTAGTCCGCATCCTCGGCGTTGATCGGGGCCAGGGTGAACCCGCAGTTGCCGCCGATGACGGTGGTCACGCCGTGCACGTTGGAGGGGGAGGCCAGGGGATCCCAGAAGAGCTGGGCGTCGTAGTGGGTGTGCGGGTCGACCACGCCCGGCGCCACCATCAGCCCGGTTGCGTCGAACTCCGAGGTCGCCGGCTCGTCGACCGTGCCCACGGCGACGATCCGTCCGTCGCGGATTCCGACGTCGGCGAGGCGACCGGGCTCACCGGTGCCGTCGATGAGCGTGCCGGATCGGATGACGTAGTCGAGCATGAGACCTCCGGGACGTGCGTCGCGCTGGCGGGCACTCGGGTGCAGAAATCTGACGACCCGTCAGCTTATCGGGGGTGTGGCGCCGCAGCCTGTCGTGGCGCCCCTGTTCAGCTCAGCCAGTCCCGGGTCGAGACCTGGCCGTCCCGGTACTGCTGGACGATCGCGGCGCGGATCTCCTGAAGGCGGGCCTCCATGATTTCCCGTCGCAGGGCCAGGTTGGCCAACTGCTCGAGGACGCTGCGGAGCACCCGCTGCACATCGGGGCGGGAGGCCAGGTCCGTGTAGGCCATTTGCTGGTGGGCCGACATCAGCAGATCCGATCGCGTGAACACGTCCCAGTCGTCGACCCAGTCCTCGCGTAGTGGGGGGCCGAGCTCGTCCGGCTCCGGTGCCGCCCACCCGTCACCCCAAGGGCGTGCGGCCAGCACCCGGGGCAGGTCCCGGACCAGGCTGTTCGGGTCGGATGCCCGGTTGACCAGGGCATGGCGCAGGATCTCGACGTCGCCGCCGAGGACGGTCTCGGCGTAGCTCAGCGACTCGAGCGCCCGAGTGAGCTCGTCGCGCCAGGCCCGGATGGGAGCGTCCGGCCCGGCATGTCCGACCCCAGCGGAGTCCTGGAGCAAGCGGTCGATGTCGGCCAGCCGAATGGGCCGCGCCGTCGTCCTCACGGCGAGGCTGGTCCCGCCGCCCCCCTCGTGGCTGCGTGTGCTCGCACGGATCAATTCCCTTTCTCCGGCGGGTTGGAGCTCCATCGGCCGACCCTCGTCCGGCCAACTATGCATCACGGGCCGGTCGATCGTCTGGGATGGAAACGCCGATTTCGCCCCCGCGTCCCCGGGGCGGGGCAAATCGACCTCCGATGTGTCGCCAGGGCCTGTGGACAACCCGTCCCGTTCCTGCGGAACCCCCGTGTACGGCTCAACCGTCCCCAAGTCGTCCACAGGCTGTGCCCGACGACGTCCCCACTCTTGGCCTTTCGCGTGGTCTCCACACGTGCTTTGCTCTGTCCGTGCAGGCTCCGAGACCACGAATCAGCCGGCGGCGCCCGTGGTGCTGAGCCTGCAACCGACCGCCGAAGGGGTGCTGCCGGGCCAGCTCCTGGAGCGGGCCATCCGGGCGGGGTACGTCGACGCCGGACGTTTCAACATCCCCGACGCCAACGTGCAGCCCGCCAGCCTCGATCTGCGCCTCGGCGAACGGGCGCTGCGTATCCGGTGCAGCTTCCTTCCCGGTGCCGACTCGGTCGAGCGGAAGCTGAAGGACTACATCCTCGACGAGATCGACCTCCGCGGGGACGGGGCGATGCTCGAGGCCCGGTGCCCCTACCTGATTGAGCTCAAGGAGCGCCTCGACCTCCCTGCCGGGCTGCGGGGGAAGGCGAACCCCAAGAGCTCGACCGGCCGCATCGACGTGTTCACCCGGGTCATCACCGACCACAGCGACCGGTTCGACGAGGTGGCGCCGGGCTACCAGGGCCCCCTGTATCTGGAGGTGGTGCCGCTCTCGTTCGCCGTACGGGTGCGGGAGGACCTGACGCTCAACCAGCTGCGACTCTCCATGGGCCGGCCCTGGCTGACCGACGACGAAGTGCGCGAGGCACACCTCGCCGAGCCAATCCTCTTCGCACAGGGCGAGCCGGTGCCCGTCGATGACCTCGTGCTCTCGAACGGACTGTTCCTCGGCCTTGACCTCCACGGGGACGAGCGTGGTCAAGTGGGCTACAGCACCCGAGACAGCGCGCCGCTGCTCGATCTCACCACGGGAGGGGAGACCGACCCCGCGCCGTTCTGGGACCCCGTGTTCCGCGAGGAGGGTGATCGCCTCGTGCTCTCGCCGAAGCGCTTCTACCTGTTGATGTCGCACGAGGCGGTGAGCATCCCGCCGGACCTCGCGGCCGAGATGACCGCATACGACCCCACGAGCGGCGAGCTCCGCACCCACTACGCCGGGTTCTTCGACCCCGGGTTCGGTTTCGATCCCACCGGTGGGTTCCGGGGCTCCAGGGCCGCACTCGAAGTGCGCGCCCACGACGTCCCCTTCATGGTCGAGAACGGGCAGGGGGTGTGCAAGCTGACGTTCGAGCGCATGCTCGAAGAGCCGACCTCGCTCTACGGGACAGGGATCGGATCGTCGTATCAGCAGCAGGAGGAGACCCTCAGCCGGTACTTCCGGCGATCGCGGAGCTGACACTCGACCTCGCCCGGTGACGACCCGGCCGATCGCTCTGCACGACACCGCTCGACCCGGCCGGAGTGGGGCGCCCTACGTCACCCGCTTGACGAAGAGGGCGCCGCGCCCCTGCCGGAGTCGCGAGTCCCGTGTACCCGGGTTGTCGGGAAATGGGCGTCCTGACCGCGGGTTCCTGCAGGGGTCGACCTTCGCCGCGGTGCAGGGAAGAGGTCGGGCGCACTGGGCGGGTGAACCGAACGGGGCGGATCCGGTGGAGGGGAGGGGATCGATGTCCGGCACCGGCGACCCCGACCGTCCTCGCGGCCGCAACAATGTCGCGGCATCCACAAGCACCAGTGGCAGCACCGCTGGGCGGGCACCTTCGACCGCGGCGACCCAGGGAACCGGCAACGCGATTGCACCGGAACCCACACTCATCGGCAACGCGGTCACAACGTTGAGCAACGCAGTGACAACCACGGCCGGTCGCTTCGGAAACGCGGTACCGAATTGCAACCCGTCACCAATGCAGTGGGCGACGTGGGGGCAACGGTGCGCGCAATCGGCCGGACACCCGCAGCAGGGTGAGGAGCGCGCTGACGTTGCAGAAATGGAGCGCACCGCGCCGCGCGATACCTGAATTCGCCATGTCCGCACAAGGGTTCGAACAAAATTGCTAGCGGGTTGTGTCGACCCGGTATCCATTCGGGCCGACTAGTTATATGGTGGCAACCGAGGGGGTAAATGATCAGTAGTTCCCGGGAGCCCCAGGCTTCGGGTGGCTACATCCCCCTGCGCAGAAGCACGATTCCTACGGAGGAACCATGGGGGGATCGACGCCCGAATGGGCCGAGCCCGACGACTACGCAACGCTGGAAGAGGTCTTCACTTCGCGCACCTTCGGCCAGCCGCTCCCCGAGCCTGGTGCCGGTGCGGCCGCTGCCGCGGCGGCGGCGATCGCCACGAATCCCTCGAAGCTGGTCTTCGCCAGCAACCGCGCCGTTGCCGCGTTCGCAGGCGTTGCCGCCGTGGTCCTTGTCGTCGCCGGCCTCACGGGCTTCACGGGCGGTCCCGGCCGCGCCGGGCGCCCCGTCATCAGCGCCCAATCGTCCGTCCCCTCCAGCGTGCCGAACGGACAGAGCGCGCCGAAGTCCACGACCACCGGCGGTGCGGGAAGCGTGGGAACTGCGGGAGCCGGCTCTGGGAACGGTGCCGCCAGTGGTGGCGTCACCCACGTGAGCGGATCCACTCCGCTGGTCTCGGCGACGTCGCCGACACCGACCTTGGTGATCGCGACCGGCCCTCCGAGCGGAGGCACCGCTCCGACGGCGACGCTCACCGGCCTCAGCCCGGCGACCACCACCACCACCACGACCACCACCACGACCTTGCCGGGCTGATCCTGACGGCCGCTGCGGGCACGGGCGGTACACCGTCGGACACCCTGTCCGGCGGGTGTCCGGGGTGCCCCTAGGATGGAGGGGGACATGGA
>PMPX01000298.1 GCA_003169235.1 Acidimicrobiaceae bacterium
GACGGTGGCGCGCCATGCCGACCGGCTGCGCCGGCGGGTCTCGGTGTCGGGGGCGTGGCTGGCGTTGGGCCTGGCCATCCTGCTCCCGTTCGTCCTGAACGTCGGCCGCACCTACCTGTTCAGCCAGATCTGCATTTATGCCGTCATCGCCCTTTCCCTGACCATCCTGACCGGTTGGGCCGGGCAGCTGTCGCTGGGGCAGTTCGGCCTCGTGGCCGTCGGCTCGCTCATGGCGGCCCACCTCGGGAACTCGGTGCCGTTGCCGCTCCTGCTGCTCTTCGGCGGCGCGGTGACCGCGGCCGTCGCCATCGTCATCGGTCTCCCGGCGCTCCGCATGCCGGGCCTCTTCCTGGCGGTGAGCACGCTGGGCTTCGCCTACTTCATGCAGCAGTCGGTGCTGCCCACGACGTGCTGGACCCTGCCCGTGCTGCACAAGACGCTCTGCACCGGGCTGCCGGCGGGTTCGCAGGTGATCGCCCGTCCGGAGCTGTTCGGGCTGAGCCTGCAGTCCGAGCGCGCCTTCGCGTTGTTCTCCCTCGGCATCCTTGTGCTGTCCGTGCTCGCCGTCCGCATGTGGCGCGACCACGGTGTGGCCCGGCGGCTGGTGGCCGTCCGGGACAACGAGATCACCGCGGCGGCCATGGGCATCCCGGTGCTGCGCACCAAGCTCCTGGCCTTCGGCCTGTCGGGGTTCATGGCCGGCTACGCCGGCGTGTGCTTCGCGTTCGCCACGCAGCGGCTGAGCACCGACACGTTCGACCCGACCGTCTCCTTCCTCATCATCTCCATGGTCGTCATCGGCGGCCTGGGCTCCATCCCCGGGGCGATCCTGGGCGCCCTCTACCTCGAGGGCCTGCCCGCCATCTTCGGGGCCAACCCGACGATCCAGTTCCTCACGAGTGGCATCGGGCTGATCGCGTTCCTCCTCTACCTGCCCGGCGGTCTCGCCGAGGTCCTGAGCCGGGTGGGCGACCTGACCGCGCTCGGCTTGCGGATGCTGCTGCAGCGGGGTTCGGGCGAGCCGCCCACGCCCGGTGGCGTGCCGACGGACGACGAACCGGGCGCCGGCGGGCGTGAGCTCGTGGCGGGGGGCGTCGACTGATGCCCCGGGCGGAATTCCCGACGGGCCCGGCCCGGCTCGAGGTGCGCGACCTGCGGGTCACCTTCGGCGGTGTGCGTGCCGTGGACGACGTGAGCTTCAGCGCCGAGCCCGGTGCCATCGTCGGCCTGATCGGGGCCAACGGGTCGGGCAAGACGACCACGCTCGACATGATCTCGGGCCTGGTCAACCCGGATCACGGCACGGTGGAGCTCGACGGCGTCGACCTGGCCGAGTACATGCCCGAGGAGCGGGCCGGCATCGGGATGATCCGGTCGTTCCAGGACTGCCGGCTCTACCCCGAGCTCACCGTGTACGACGTGCTGATGCTGTGCGAGGACGCGAAGCGTGAGGTGTCGGTGCTCTCCACGACCCTGCAGCTGCCCTGGGCCCGCCGCGCCGAGCGGGCCAAACGTGACGCGGTGGACCAGGTGATCGACGCGTTCGGGCTGGGCCGGTTCCACGACCACCGGACGGCCGAGCTCTCGACGGGCACCCGCCGCGTGGTGGACCTGGCCTCCATCGTGCTGGCCAACCCGAGGCTGTTGCTGCTCGACGAGCCCACGGCCGGCATCGCCCAGCGGGAGGCGGAGGCCTTCATCCCGCTGCTCCAGCGCATCCACCAGGTGGCCGACACGACCATCGTGCTGGTCGAGCACGACGTCCCGCTCGTCTTCTCGTTGTGCTCGTCGGTCGTGGTGATGGAGTTGGGGCGCGTCGCGGTCGCCGGGCCCCCGGGAGAGGTCCGCGCTGACCCGAAGGCACTCATGGCCTACCTTGGTGCGAGCGACGAGGCGATCATGGCGTCGGGGCCGGTCCACCAGGACAGTGCCGCGCCAGGGGATCAGTGAGGGAAAAGGGGAACATGGACACGCCGACGCTGCACGTCAACCCGCTGGCGCCGTTGGGCCGTTCGTGGCGCCGGCTGCGCCGGCGGCCCGTGGCCATGCAGGTCCGCACCATCCTGTTGATCCTCGCCGTGATCGTCGGCCTCGTGCTGTGGATCGACCTGGCCCCGTCGAGCGACGGGGGAGCCGGTGCGGCGGGCGCGGCGGAGGTCGCCTCCCAGCCGACCCCGGTCTCGCAGGCCAGCACCAGCACGCGCGGCGTGACGGCGAATTCCATCAACGTGGTCTTCCCGATCGTCAACCTCAACTCCGAAGCCGGAAAGCTGGGCTTCGCGGAGGACGCCGAATACGGCGAACAGCAGAAGGCGATCAACTTCTACGTGGACCAGATCAACAACGCCGGCGGGATCCACGGCCGCAAGATCAACCCGATCATCGTGCAGTTCGACCCGCAGGACGAGGCGGGCATGCAGGCACTCTGCAAGGACTGGACCGAGGGGAGCCCGGCGGCGTTCGCCGTCGTGGACGGCCTCGGGGCGTGGAGCGGGGACGACGAGCTCTGCATCACCCAGCAGGGGCAGACCCCCATGGTCGCGGCGTGGACGACCACGTCGCAGTGGACGCAGCTGGGCTCGCCCTACCTGTGGTGGACCGGGCCGGACGACGCCGCGGTGCTGGCCGCGCTCGTCCAGTGGGGCCACAGCGCCAAGCTCCTCGGCGGCTCGGCCAAGGTGGGTGTGGTCGTCGGTGACCGCACCAGTGACCAGGACGCCCTGAACCAGGACCTGCTGCCCGACCTGAAGAAGATCGGCGTGACGCCGACCGTCGTCACCGTGGCCTCGGGCAGCAACGAGACGGCCACCACGAACTCGGACGTCCAGCTCGCGGTCGAGCGCTTCAAGGCGGCCGGCATCACGTCGGTGATCCCGCTCGTGGAGGAGCCGGCGTTCTTCCCCTACATCGGGGCCGAGACCTCCCAGCAGTACTTCCCCAAGCTCCTGCTCAGCGACTACGAGCAGTCCGTGGAGTTGGCGCTCGGGCTCATCCCGGTCCCCTACGAGAAGGCCCTCGACGGCCAGGAGGGCGTGACGACCGAGACGCTCGGCGGCTTCGACGACGCCCGGCCCGAGAGCCAGGGGGGCTACGACCCCGGCGTGCGGGCCTGCTACACGTCGTGGCACAAGGCGTACCCCAAGCCGGTGGCCGGCGCCTCGAGCTACTACATCGAGGAGCAGGGCCCGATCGCGGCATGGTGCAGCGCCATCAAGCTCTTCGCCACGGCGGCGACCAACGCGGGATCGGACCTCGACCGGCGCACCTTCGTGACCGCCATGTCCAAGATCACCGACTTCCCGGGCAGCCTGTCGCCCGTCTGGACCTTCGGGCCCGACAAGTTCTACGGGCCGACCGAGTACCAGGTGGTGAAGATCCACAACAACGTCCCGCCGTCGTCGCAGTGCAAGCTGAAGACCAATCACAAGCCGCAGGGCACGTGCTGGGTATCGGTGCAGCCCTTCAAGCCGCTGCCGTCGACCTCCGGCTCCTGAGCGGCAGGCCTCCGGCGGGAGTCGCCGGGCCGGCACTCGTGCTAGCACGAGGTCGGCCAATGTGCTGACCTCATTGGCGTGCCGGCGCACGTCGGGCAGGCTGGAGCCATGCAGCGCGCGGCTCCCGCCCCGTTCGCCGGCCTGACCGCGCCCGCTCCGCCGACGGAGGGCCCGGCGCGCTCGACGGCCCTTCAGGCGGCCTGGTACCGCACGGTCACCGGCTGGCGGCGGCAGCGGAGGAGCTATGCGGTGCTCGTCCTCCTGATCGGGCTCGTGGGGGGCGTGGCGCTGGGGTCCCTGGCGGCGGCCCGCCGGACCGCGTCGTCGTTCTCCACGTTCTTGGCCTGGTCGAACCCTTCGGACCTCATGATCGAACCCGCGGGCGGCGGCCCCGGGGTGGGCCAGCCGGCCCACGACCAACAGCTCGTCGACGCCGTGCGCCGTTACCCGGAGGTCACACACGTCGAGAGCTACGTCGGGCTGAGCGCGTCTCTGGTGAAGGGGGGAAAGGTGCAGCCACGGAGCCTCGACAACAACGTCGTGCTCGTCGGCAGCGTCGACGGGCTCCTCTTCGACCAGGATCGCTTCGCCGTGACGAGTGGCCGGATGGCCAACCCCGCCCGCGCCGACGAGGTCGTGGTCACGCAGAGCGCGGCGTCGGCTCTGGGGCTGCACGTCGGGACGGTGATCCCCGTCGCGATCTCGCCGGGCACCAGTAGGGGATCCGTGCGGCGATTCGCGCTCAAGGTCGTGGGCATCGGCCTGCTGAACCGGGAGGTCGTCCAGGATCAGATCGCCAAGTTCCCCACCTACATCGTGGCGACGCCGGCCCTGACCCGCCTGGTGGCCGGTGACGGCAGCATCTTCTACCTCGGTGTGCAGCTGCGCCACGGCGCGGCCGACGTGGGGGCCGTGGAGCGACGATGGAACTCGACCGAGCGGTACTTCACGGACTTCCAGGTCTCCTCGCAGCTCCAGGCCGCAGCCGATCAGTCGATACGGCCCGAGGCCCTGGCCCTGGGGGTGTTCGGCGCCGTCGCCGGACTCGCCGCGTTGCTCCTCGGCCTCCAGCTCGTGGCCCGCCAGCTGAGCCGGCGCGAGCACGACCTCGCCGTCATGCGCGCCGTCGGCGCCGACCCCGCCACGACCACGCTCGACGGTCTCGCCGGCATCCTCGGGTCGGTGCTGGCCGGCGCCGCCGTCGCGGTGGGGGTGGCGCTGGGCCTGTCGAGCCTCTTCCCGATCGGGCCCGTGCGCCCGGTGTACCCGGATCGCGGCGTGAACGCCGACTGGACCGTGCTCGGGGTGGGCTTCGCCGTCCTCTTCCTCGTCATTGGGGCGGGAGCGGTGGCACTGGCCTTCCTGGCCGCGCCGCACCGCGCCCAGCGGCGCGCGCGCTCGTTCGCCCGCCGTTCGTCCACCGTGGAGCTCGTGGCCCGCAGCGGGCTGCCGCCGTCGGCGATCGCGGGGGCGTCGTTCGCGCTCGACGCGCGGTACGGCAGGACGGCCGGCCCCTACCGATGGGCGCTGGTGGCGGCGATCGTCGCCATGGTCGTCGTGACCACGACGCTGACCTTCGGCGCCAGCCTGCACGCGCTGGTGTCCCAGCCCGCGCTCTACGGGTGGAACTGGGACTACGCCGTGCAGAGCTCGGACGGGTACGGGCCCGTTCCCAACCAGGCGGTGGCCTCGGTCCGCCATGACCCGGCGGTCGTGTCGACCTCGGGCGTCTGGTTCGCCACCATGCAGCTCGACGGCGTGGAGGTCCCCACCCTGCTCTCCAACCCGGGGGCTCCGGTGGGGCCGCCCATCGTGTCGGGTCGTGGCCTCGCCAGTTCACACGAGGTGGTGCTCGGCGCGGCGACGCTGGCGCAGTTGCACAAGCGGATCGGTGACACCGTGGACCTGCAGTACGTGCCCGGCTATCCCCGCCATCCCATCCGGCTGACGGTGGTCGGTGTGGCCACGATGCCCGCCATCGGGATCGCCGAGGGGCTCCACACGTCCATGGGTATCGGCGCGGCCGTGCCCGCCGACGCCGGCACGGTCACCGAGCAGCTCGGCCCGCAGGGGTACGGGGCCGGCTGCAACGGACCCAACATGGTCTTCGTGCGCGTGCGGGGCGGCCTGAGCGCCGCGCAGGGTCGAGCCGCCGCGCAGCGGTTGTCCGACGCCGCCAACCGGATCCTGGCCGTGCAACCGCAGGACTCCAACTGCAGCGGCAACGTGGCCAGCACCATCGGCGTCCAGCGGCCGGCCCAGATCGTGAACTACCGGTCCATGGGCACCACGCCGCTGCTGCTCGCCGGCGCGCTCGCGCTCGCAGCGGTGGTGGCCCTGGCGCTGGCCCTGGCGTCGTCCGTCCGGCGGTGCCGTCGGGACCTGGCGCAGCTCAAAGTGTTGGGGTTCGTCCAGCGGCAACTCTCGGCGGCCGTGGCGTGGCACGCGTCGATCGCGGTCGGGATCGGGATCGTGGTCGGTGTCCCACTCGGCATCGTGATCGGCCGCTGGCTGTGGATCCTCTTCGCAGAGCAGATCGGTGCGGTGCCTGCCCCGACGGTGCCGGTGCTGTCGGTCCTCGTGGCGGCGATCGTGGCGCTGGTGCTGGGGATCGCGGCCGCCGTGCTCCCGGGCCGCCGGGCCGCTCGTACCGCGACGGCGATCGTCCTGCACGAGGAATAGTCGAGCCGGCGCCGTGTCCCCCACGGGGATGACCGCGGGCCGGTGGTGTCGATCAGGCGATGTTGGTCGGGGTCGGCGGCCGGCCCTGCAGGATGTCCTGGGTCCGCGTCTCTATGGCCTCGTTCAGCTCGGGGTGCGTGAGGATGTAGAAGGTGTCGGTGCGGACGGCGTCGATGACGCGGTCGGCCACCGCGGTGGGGCTGATCCCCGAGTCCACCATGCCCTGAATTACGCCACGCAGCTCCTCCGCACCCTCGACGTCGCGCTCGGGGGCCCACGCGGGCCGGTTCCGGTCGGACTCCGCGATGCGCGTCTGGACGAAACCGGGGCAGAGCACCGAGACACCGACGGGCGCGCCGGCCACCTGGAGATCCTTGAAGAGGGCCTCCGACATGGCGACGACCGCGAACTTGGTCGCGTGGTAGGGGCCGAGGAAGGCCGTGGTGGTCAGCCCCGCGATCGACGCCGTGTTGACCACGTGCCCCTCGCCCTGCTCGATCATCAGCGGCACGAACGTCGAGATGCCGTGGATCACACCCCACTGGTTGGCCCCGAGGATCCAGCGCCAATCCTCCTCGGTGAAATCCCAGATCGGGCCGCCCACCCCGACGCCGGCGTTGTTGTGGACGAGGTGCACGGCATCGAAGCGGTCGAGCGCCCGGTCCCGCAGGGCCCGGACCGAGGCGCCGTCGGACACGTCGGTCACCACACCCATCGCCTCGGCGCCCCGGCCGGCGAGCTCACCTTGCGCCTCCTTGAGGGGGCCCTCCTCGATGTCGGCGATGACGACCTTCATGCCCTCGGCGGCGGCGCGCTCGGCCACCGCCCTGCCGATGCCGCTGGCGCCGCCGGTGATCACCGCCACCTTGCCCTGCAGGTCCTTCATGGGGTCCTCCCTCGTGTCCCGGCTCCGTGGGTCGCAGTCAAGCACGACGGGGCGGGGTGGGCCACCGCCGCCCGGCGCCGCCGGGTGGTGCCGAAATCAGTGCGCCACCGGGGCGCGGTGCCGTCGCAGGTGCTCCCGTCCGGCCGGCGACACCGAGACCATCGCGCCGACCCCGGGGTCGTGGTGGCGGGTGACGAAGCCCCGGCGGTCGGTCTCCTCCCACACGGGCAGGCGCGGGCACGACGTCCGCCACGCCTCCATCACCTCGGCGTAGGGGCGGGTTCCGGGACCCACCCACTCGA
>PMPX01000152.1 GCA_003169235.1 Acidimicrobiaceae bacterium
TGAAGAGGGACTTGCAGAATTCCGCAAAACCGCTTGCTCGAGCCAGGCGGAGAGCGTGAAGCTCCCGTGAGGCAGACCATCGTTTTTTAGCCGGCCCTGGAGATTGGCCATTTCCTTGTGGGGCGGACGGCCGCGGGCAGACCACAAAAAAAACGATGGTCTACCCTACGGAAACGACGGCTGACAGACTAAAGCTTAATTGTTACCGTCTTCACTTCCGTGTACTGCTGCAGGCCGTATTCGCCCAATTACCGCCCGATGCCCCATTGCTTGAAACCGCCGAACGGGCTGCCGATGTCGAGGGTGTACAGGTTGATGCCGTAGGTGCCGGCGCGCACACTGGCGGCGATCTCTAGGCCGTGGGCGATGTCCGCTGTCCACACCGAACCGGCCAGACCATAGTTGCTTTCGTTGGCGATCCGGACCGCGTCGTCGTCGTCCTCGTAGGGGATCACGGCGAGCACCGGGCCGAAGATCTCCTCCTGGGCGATCGTCATGGAGTTGTCGACGTCGACGAAGAGCGTGGGCTCCACGAACCATCCCTTGGGGAGGTGGGCGGGACGGCCACCACCGGTGACGAGGGTGGCTCCCTCCTCCTTGCCGCGCTCGATGTACCCGAGCACCCGGTCACGTTGGCGCGCGCTGACCACCGGGCCCATGAACACCGCGTCGCTGCTCGGGTCCCCGTAGGGGATCCCCGCCATGGCGGCGCTGATGAGCTCGACGCCTTCGTCGTAGCGCGAGCGGGGCAGGAGCATCCGGGTCTGCATGGCGCAGCCCTGGCCCGCATGGATGCACACCATCGCCCCACCGGGGATGACGGAGGCAAAGTCCGCGTCGTCGCACACGATCATGGCCGACTTGCCACCGAGCTCCAGGAAGACCTTCTTCAGCGTGGGGGCGCCCTTCTCCATGATCCTGGTGCCGGTGGCGGTGGACCCCGTGAACGAGATCATGTCCACCAGGGGCGAGACGGTCAGCTCCTCCCCGACCAGGTGGTCCGAGGAGGTGACGATGTTGAGGACGCCGGGCGGGATGTCGGTCTTCTCGGCCACCAGGCGCCCCAGGCGGGTGGCGTTCCACGGCGTGTCGGGCGCGGGCTTGAGGATCGCCGTGTTGCCGGTGGCGAGGATCGGGCCGAGCTTGTTCAGCGTCACCTCGAGCGGGTAGTTCCACGGGACGATGGCGCCGATGACCCCGATGGGCTCCTTCCACACGGAGCGGCGGCTCTGCATGCCCATCATGTTCCCGTCGGGCAGGTCGCGCTCCCAGGCGAACTCGTCGATCATCTTGGCCGGCCAGCTGAGCGCCTCCTCCAGCGGCCAGTCGAGCTGCGCGGCGAAGGTCATCATGCGCGGGGTCCCGACCTCGGCGATCAGCTCCTCGCGGTACTCCTCCCGCTCAGACTCGAGCGCCGCCTGCAGCTGCTCGAGGCAGCGCTTGCGCAGGGCGCGGTTGGTCGACCAGTCGGACTCGTCGAAGGCCTGCCGGGACGAGGCGATGGCCCGCTTCATGTCCTCGGGCGAGGCGTCGGCCACCTCGCCGAGCACCTCCTCCGTCGCCGGGTTGATGTTCTCGAACCGCTTGCCCGAGGCTGCCTCGACGAGCTCGCCGTCGATGAGCATGCGGACCTCACCACTCTGGTTGGACATGCCTCCGCCCCCTTTCCTGTCGACCTGGACTCCGGGCGACACTACGGAGGCCTGACGCGACGGGTCAAGGTGGCCCCGCCGCCGTCAGGTCGCCCCGCGACGCCAGGGCCTCGATGCCCCCCGGGCCCACCACGGGCGCAGCCGCAACCTCGCCGGCGGCAGCGTGCCGTAGACGAGAACCGCCCGGCCCCGTGGCAGGCAGCGGAGCTCCTCGGGCGGCAGCAGCCGGCGGGCCCCGGTCGTCGACGTGGTCGAACGGCGGCCCGTGGGGTCCCGGGTGACGGAGGGCTGGGAGACCTCCTCGTCGCCGATGAGCCGGCTGGCGTACTCGAGCGTGTCGGGGTCGGCGATGCCGGGCAGGAAGAGCTTGGCCCGATGGTTGTTCAGCACCGTGGGCGCCCGTGCCCCGTACCGCCCCTTCACCTGGGCCAGGTCCTGCCACACCGTGACGATCTGTATCCCGTGCGACGCGCAGGTTGCCGCCAGCCCGTCGAGCTCGGGGAGCGGCGCGATGTGCGCCGCCTCGTCGAGCACCACGAGCAGCGGCGGGTTGAGTGGTCCCGACCGCGTGGCACGGGCGAAGGCGTGGCCGAGCACCTGCTGGGTCAGGGCCGTGAAGTAGCCACGCAGCCGTCGCTGATCGTGCGCCGGCGCGCACAGGTAGAGCGTGTGGGGAGCGCCGAGGAGGTGGGCGGGCTCGAACGGGTCGGCCGACGGCGCCGCCGTTGGCGCGTCGGCGAACGGGGCGAGCACCGTCTCGGCCGTGGTGTAGACGGAGCTGCGCGTCCGCTCGTCGCGGCACCAGGTGGCCCGGGCGGCATCGAGCGCGGCCGGCGGCGCCGCGCCGCCCTCGAGGATGCCGGCGACCTCGCCCACCTCCTGCGTGTCGACCCAGCGCACCACGTCGGCCATGGTGCGACGGTCCAGCGCCGCGGCGAGGAGCAGGGGGGCCAGGAGCTTGGCGGCCGTGGCGTACCAGAACTCGCCGTCCGCCGTCGTCCCGTCGGCCTTGGCCGCCTCGCACAGATCCGACGCCACCCGGCCGGCTCGTCGCCAGTCGTGGCAACCGGTGACCGGTGACCATGTGTCCGCCGGCACCCCGCTGCACCCGGTGGGGTCGATGCACCACACCCGACCCCCTCGGGCACGCACGCCGAGTGTGTGGCGCAGCAGGTCGCTCTTCACGCTGGCCGCCACCACCGGTCCGCGCCAGCCCAGGATGGCCGGCACCGCCAGGCTCGTGGTCTTGCCGCTCTGTGTCGGGCCGACCACCACCAGTGACTGGGCCGGTTCGGCTGCGACCCCGGAGCGCCGCACGCCCGGGAGCTCGCCGAGCAGGAGCCGGCCGGACGGCGGAGGCGGGTCCGCTCCCACCAGCAGCGGGCGGAGATCGCGCCGACCGGCCCAGCGGGCGCCGCGCCGGTGTCCGTGACCAGGACCGCGGCCGGCGCCGCGCCGGACCGACACCAACCGCCCGCCGCCCGGGTACGAGATCCCGGCGAGCAGCGCGCCGCCGAGGGCCACCGGCAACACCGCCGACGCCATGCCGCCCACGCCTACCTCGCCGCCATTGCCGCGTCGGTGTCGACGATGCGCCGTTCCGTCCCAGAGAGGCGGTGCTGCACCAGGAAGGACCGCTGCCCCACCTTCCACAGGGCGATGCCCCGGCGGAGCTGGGGCAGGAGGTCTGCTTCGGTGGCCGACAGCGACAGCAGCTCCGACGCCGCCTCGAGCTCGCCGGGTGACTGGGCGTAGACGACACGGGTCTCGGAGTCGGCCAGCAGCCCCTGGGCCAGCGCAACCTGCTCGGAGTCCGACGCGCCCACCGAGCGCAGGTCCGAGACCCGGTGGAGCACCGCCACGTTGGACACGCCGAAGGCTCGCGACAGCTTCCACGAGGACTGCAGCCAGCGAGCCACGCCCAGGTTGGACAGGATCGCCCACGCCTCGTCGACCACGAGGAAGAACTGGCCCCGGCCCGTGCGCCCGGCTCCGGCACCCGCCGCGGCCGCGGTGCGGGCCAGGGCGGCCTGCAACCAGGCCGTCGCGCAGGCCATCAGGACGCCCAGCGCGGTGGACGTGTAGAGCGCGGACAGGTCGAGCACGACGAGCGGCGCCGACAGGTCCAGTCCCGGCGTCGTCGGTCCGTCGAACATCCCGCACAGATCGCCGTGGACCAGGCGACGCAGCTCCAGCGCCACGTCGCGCCCGTCCTCGAGCAGGTCGCGCCGCTCCGTGCGCAGGGAGCGGGCGGCATCCGCACCGGGAGAGAGCAGAGCCTCGACCACCATCGGCACGGTGGGAGCAGCGTCCGTCCGCGTCACGTCGTGGAGCGCGGCCCCCAGTGCGGCACGCTCACGGGGCGCGAGGCTGCGGCCCAGGCACGCGCTCGCCAGCGAGGCGAGGAGCTCCGTCCTCCGTCGGCCGGTGGCGTCCGGCCTGGCGTCGTGCTCCGCATCACCGCCGTCGGGCCCCGCATCGAGAGGGTTCAGGCGGATGGAGCCGCCCGGCCGCAGCGCCACGGGGCGCACGCCCCACGCGTCCGCCAGGTCGCCGTACTCGCCTTTGGGATCGACGACCCACGCCCGGCGGCCGAAGACCGCCTGGCGCCAGAGGAAGGTCTTGACGAACGCGCTCTTGCCCCGCCCGATCTGGC
>PMPX01000018.1 GCA_003169235.1 Acidimicrobiaceae bacterium
TGTGTGTCGCGCTGCAACCCGCCCACCGCGGTCGGGCCACCGAAACCAGGAGGTGACCGAGTGAATGCCACGAAGGCACGCCTCGTCGACGTGAGTGCCGGTCTGTTCCAACGCCGAGGCCTCGCTGCCACAGGGATCAAGGAGATCCTGGCCGAAGCGCAGGCACCCTTCTCATCCCTCTACCACCACTTTCCCGGGGGGAAGGACGAACTCGCTGAGGCTGCGATCCGTTCCTCGGGAATGCAGTACCAGGCGCTCGTCGAAGAAGTGTGGGACGGGCAGGACGACGTGATCAGCAGCATCGCTGCTGTGTTCGATGGCGCCAGCCAGACTCTCGAAGCGACCAATTTTGTCGAAGCCTGTCCGATCGCCGTGATCGCACTAGAGGTCGCAAGCACGAATGACCAGCTGCGAACCGCAACTGCCGAGGTCTTTGAGGCCTGGACAATGGCCGCTAGCGAACGGCTCATCTCAGCAGATATCGCCACTGACGATGCTCGCCGGCTTGCACTGTCGATCATCTGCCTAATCGAAGGCGCATTCGTTCTTTCCCAAGCCATGAAGTCCACCGAGCCGATGCGGTCAGCCAGGGACACCGCACTGCGGGCAATCCGTGATCTACTCACGACGTCGGCGTGAGGCTGCGGCTCGCGGTATTTGGACCCAGCTCAGGGCGCGCTTCCTGTCTCGATCAGGCCTGTCGACCCCAACACACCGGTGGGTGCCTGGGGCGGGAATTTCGCCTAGGTGCTAACTATCGCGAGCACGCTGGCGGTTCGCTCTGGGACCCGTTGACAGCGGTCTTCTTTCAATATAGAAAGTGTCTGTGAGCGAAGTGCTGCATGAGGCCCTCGGAGCTGGGCCGCCGGCAGGCGTGGTGCAGGTAACTCTGTTCGTTCCGAGTGTCGATCGTCACGGAGAACCGATCGATCAGGCTTACTGGAGTGAACAGGCGCTCACGACCTTCGGGAACCTGTTCCGAGGGGCAACGGCCTTCCCGCCCGGGCGGGGGGTCTGGCGTGATGATCAGCGAGGCGGCGTGTTGGTGTACGACGACACCCAGATGGTGACGTCGTATGTGACTGGAGACATCCTCGGCGACCACGAGGTTCTGAAACGCCTACGGGCGTTCCTATGTCGAATGGGACGAGAGGCAGACCAAGGTGAGGTCGGCATCGTCATAGATGGCACCTATTTCGGGATCATCGACTACAACGACGAGGTTGAGGAATGAAGAAGGAAGACAAATCGAGGATCGCTGAAGCCCTCGGCGCATCGCGAGTCGTCGAGGTTGGCCCCAAGACGATTGGGGGTCCCCTCGATCTGCTCGCACTGCGTGAGGAGTTCAACCAGCGTCTACGTTCGAGCGGCGGGCGGCCCACGGATCCCGCTTGGACGGTCACCCGACTCGTGCCATTCAAGGAGGACAACTGGACACGACTCCAGGACCTTGCCAGCGAGATTGGCGTGTCGGGCCGTCGCGTAGGTCCGGCACAGGTGGCAGCGCTACTTATCGAGAGCAGCCTCGAGGAGCTGGAAGTGGGGCAGTGGCAAGAAGCACTTGAGGCTTCACGCTCTGCCCCTCTGCGCTCTCAGCCTCAGGCCGCTGAAGCCGCACAGGTCACTTATAACCAGTTCGATGATTGGGTCCAGCGCGGGTGGATCGTTCCCGCTGGGCGTCGAGGACACGAGCGCTCCTACGGCGCGGATGAGATTGTTCGGGCCCGTTGGCTTCATGCGATTTGCCGGATGACAACCGACATCGCGGCGATGGCCAACGCGGTACGAAATTGCGATCTATCGGCTCGGTACCTCGTGGTCACCGACGCGGAGAACATCTCGACGGTTCCTACTCGGTCTCATCTCTATCGGCTCCTCGAAGCACCCGGTAGTCACCTCGTGATTGACCAACTCCCCGAACGTCGCAAGCTGCTCGGTTTGCCCCCATTCCCGGGTGATTCCAATGAAGAATTCCGGGTTCGACGGGCTGTTTGAGGTCCCCGTTGGGGCCGGGCGAGAGCCGTTTGAGGAGCCCGATCTCCGAGGGCGCGCAGATTTCCAGTCGCGCGCACCTCGGTCAGGAGCCGACTTCAAAGCCATGGCAATCGCCCGTCTGAAAGAGGCAGGGGCCACAATCGAAAAGGTCAATTTCCGGATTCAGGGGTTTCCTGTCGATGCCCAAGTATCGGGAAGAAACGGTCGGCCGTTTCTCGTTCTGGCTCGGGGAACGCCCGACGAACAGGATCGGGGCGCACTTCGTCGCACGGACACTGTCGAGAAGGCTGGCTTCATGGCGATGCAACTGGCTCGACGCCAAGCTCTTCCGATCATTCTCATCACGTCGGATCTTCCGAAACGGTCAACAAGGGCGGGCCACTACCTTGCTTCGCTCTCTGACGATCTCTGGGACGTGGTGTCCTACCGTGCCGACCTCAAAGGATTCCAACGATTGCGGGCTCACTTCACGGCGCCGATCGAGAAAGTGCCGCCGGCCGCCCCCTGGAGGGCTCCCGAAAAGATCAGTTCACCAACCCTGTTGAACGAAATCAGCGACGTCGATGCCCGCACGCACTCCAGCCCACATCACCCGACCATGGGCGACCTCGGCCACGAGTAGTCATGAACGAGCCAAAGAAGGAAGATTTCGATCCCACGAAAGTGGCGTCGATCGACACGCCACGGACAGCTGGGTAATCGCGAGCGCGACCTCGACCCATCCCGATTTCATCGGTTCCTGGAGACCAGACTCTCTCGATAAAGACACGCAAAGACACGTCGAACAATCTGATCTTCTGGGGGATCCCACCTTGGCCCCTCTGACCTGGCCTTTTGAGGCTGGTGAGCATGGCCCCGACCGCCCGGTGCGCCGCATCGCGTAACTGGCGGGCTCCTGGTCCGATGAACCAGGCCTCGAGTTGGTCCCAATCGCCCCGCGTCCGGCCTCGCGCCCGTTCAACGTCCTCGCCACCGGGGCTGGCGGCCTGCAAGGAGGCGAAGGCGCCATCGCTCTCGGAGATTCGGTCGAGCAGTCGGGGCAGCTCGGGTCGCAGGCGCGCCAGGGAGTCCGATATCGCGTGACTGTGGCGCCGGACGCTCTCGACAATGCTCTCCAGGTAGTCGAGGAGGAGGCCCTTGAAGCCAGCCCACTCGTCGCCGTCGAGGTCGCTGCGGGTCAGGACCGATCCGATATAGGTGTAAAAGTCCGTGACCGAGGCCGCAAACTCATGGAACTGGCCGAAAATGGTGGAGACGGCGCCGGCTAAGGACTCGGGCTCCCCTCCGGGGTCGAGCCGAGCCAACCCCTCGGCAACGAGCGCCAGGAGTTCCCGGGGGACTTCCCGGGCTCCTCCGGTCACGGCGAGGAATGCCGTCACCTCGCGGCGCAGTCGGGCACCGAGTGCAGAAACGGTGTACCGAGCCGGCTGGCTCTGGTACTCAGCGATGGTCGTGACCCGCACTTCGCGAGGGCTGAGGAGCAGGTTCCCATTGTCGGCCAAATACCGGCAGCGGGCTACGACGGTGTCCATCGACAAGTCGACCCCCTGGTGTCGGCGTTCAAGTAATTCCC
>PMPX01000234.1 GCA_003169235.1 Acidimicrobiaceae bacterium
TTACACTGGCGCGGCCAAGCCGGCGACAGCGACGACGATTCCGACCGGGTTGACGGTGAACTTTACCTACAACGGTTCGGCTACAGTTCCCACCAACGCGGGCAGCTACACGGTGATTGGCACGATCAATGACGCCAATTACCAGGGCAGCGCCTCGGCGGCCAGCGACTCCATGAGCGCCACCTCGTCGCGCAGCACCCCCGCCTGCCGGGCCAGCAGGGGGACGGGGTCGCGACCGGCCACCTCGGCGCAGAGCGGCAGCAGCTCGTGGCGGACGCGGTTGCGCACGAAGGCGGGGTCGGCATTGCTGGCGTCGCACACCGGCGCCAGGCCGGCGGCGGCGCACACGGCGTGCGTCTCCGCCCGGCGCAGGCCGAGCAGCGGGTGCCGGACGCCCGGTGCCATGCCGGCCAGGCCGTCGGCGCCGGCCCCCCGCAGCAGGTTCACCAGGATGGTCTCGGCCTGGTCGTCCATGGTGTGCCCCGTGGCCACGCCCTCGGGCAGCACCGCGAAGCGGGCGGCCCGGGCCCGGGCCTCGAGGTTGGGCCCCGGGGTCACCGCGACGTGACGGCCCTCGAAGCGCGCCCCCAGGCGGGCCGCCGCGTCGGCCACGACGCCGGCCTCGGCGTCCGATCCGGGGCGCAGGCCGTGGTCGACGTGGATGGCCGTGACGTCGCACCCGGCGGAGGTGGCCAGGGCGAGGAGCGCCAGCGAGTCGGCACCGCCCGACACGGCGCAGGCGAGGGCCGTGCCCGGCGGCGGGAAGGTGCAGCGGGGAAGGAGATCGGAGGCGAGGGAGGTCGGAGCGGTGCCCTGCCCCTCACCCACCGGCCCGGGCCACCCACGTGGCGGGATCGCGGATCTCCTCCAGGGTCGGCAGCCACTCGGGCCCCTCCCAGACGCGGGCCAGCAGCACCGCTCCGCCGGCCGCCTCCACGGACTCGACGAAGCGCTCGCCCTCGGCGTACTGGCGCATCTTGGCGTCGAGCCCGAGCAGCTTGGACATGAGCTTGGTCAGGCCCCGGGCCTGGGTGCGCCGCTCGTGCAGCACCTGGGAGAAATGGGCCGCCCCCGGCACCTCGGCGGCACCCGCCCGGTCCATCGTCACGTCGCCGTGGCCCTCGAGGAGGCTCATCATCCCCGAGATCCTCGAGAGCGCCAGCCGCTGCTCGGGGGTGGCCAGCATGCCGACCACGCCTCCCTCGCGGGCCGGGTGGCGCCCGTTGCGGACGTCGTCGGCCACGCGCCGCACCACGTCGGCGAAGCCCGCCGGGTCGCCCGAGAGCGGCCCCAGCAGCTCGGAGACGAGGCCCACGAA
The DNA here is from genome assembly GCA_003169235.1 of Acidimicrobiaceae bacterium. Classification (GTDB taxonomy): domain Bacteria; phylum Actinomycetota; class Acidimicrobiia; order Acidimicrobiales; family RAAP-2; genus Bog-473. The sequence goes on from PMPX01000234.1 coordinate 1,319, forward strand.
GTGGTCGCGCAGCCAGGGGACGGCGGTGAACTGGAGCCGGTGCGTCACCTCGTGCAACGCCAGCCAGAGCCGGAACTGGCTCGGTGCGAAGTCGTACTGCGCCTCGACGGCCACGATGTTGGGACCCACGTAGGAGACGAGGTCCTGGTCCTCGGGCGCCTCGTCGTTGATCAGCAGGTCGTACTGGCCGAGCACGCGGGTGGCCATGTAGGCGAGCATCAGGCCCAGCTGCGTCCCGGCCACGGCCCGGCCGACCACCAGCGAGGGGCCACCGAGCTTGGCGCCCCGCTTCTGCTGGAGCTCCAGCAGGGCCGGCCCGACGAGCCGCTCAATGGAGCGCACGTTGGCGGCGGCCCAGCCGGGACGGTCGGTCACCTTGGCCCGGGCCGACCCGTGAGCCGAGTGCAGGCCGGTCGCCTCGCTCACGAGGGCCTCGGCGCGCGCCGTCAACTCGTCGAACTGGTCCTGGAGGTCCGACGACCGGTAGGAGGCCGGAGCCGGCTTGAGGATGAGCGCGCCCGCCGCGACACGCTGGGCCAGGGCCCAGTCCACCATGGCGGGACCGCCCAGCGGCACGTCCGGGACCGCCGGGGAGACGTCAGTGCTGGTCGTCGTGCTGCCGGCTTTCTTCGTGGATGGCCTCGGCCACGCGTTGAATCAGGCTGTCGGGCACCCGGTCCTTGCAGCGGTTGGAGATGACCTTGCGCAACTCGGCTTCGAACTCGGCGGCGCCGCCGCAGGGCCCGCAGAAGTCCAGGTGCACGCGAATCACCTGGCGCCGCTCTTCGGTGAGCTCCCCGTCGAGATAGTGGTAGAGCTCGTGCACCGCCTCGTCGCAGTCGACGGAGGCGCCGAACAGCCCGCCCGACTCGACCGGACTGCTCGTCTCGGTGTCCTGTGCGTCGCCCACGTTCTCGCTCATTCCCTCGACCCTCCGGGCATGCTGCCGACGAGCCCTCGTTGCTCTGCCACATCGTGCAACGCCTTCTGGAGCGCCCTTCTTCCCCGGTGGATCCGGCTCATGACGGTCCCGATGGGCACATCGGTGATCTCGGAGATCTCCTTGTAGCTGAATCCCTCGACGTCGGCCAGGAGGACGGCCATCCGGAAGGCCTCGGGCAGCGCCTCGAGCGCCGCCTTGACGTCCTCGTCGGTGAACCGGTCCAGCGCCTCGTCCTCGGCCGACCGGCCGGGGTCGCTCCCGCCCGATCCGGCCAGGCGCTTGTACAGGTAGAGCTCTTCGACGTCCTCGACGTCGGACAGCTCGGGGCGGCGCTGGGCGGCCCGGTAGGTGTTGATGAAGGTGTTGGTCAGGATCCGGTACAACCAGGCCCGCAGGTTCGTCCCCTCGGTGAAGGACCCGTAGGCGCGGTAGGCCTTCAGGTAGGTCTCCTGCACCAGGTCCTCGGCATCGGCCCTGTTCCGTGTCATCCGGAGCGCGGCCGAGTAGAGGCCCGGCATGAATTCCATGGCGACGTCGGTGAAGGTCGCCTGGTCTGCCATGGGGACCACCCTACCTACCCGGCGATATCGTCTCCGCCGTGACCACCGCCCCGGAGGATCTCGGGATCGACTTCATGAGCGGAGCGTTCTTCGGGCGGGAGCCCCACGACGCCTTCGCCTGGATGCGGGCCAACGCCCCCGTCTACTACGACGAGCCCAACGACCTGTGGGCCGCGGCCAGCTACGCCGCCGTCAAGCAGGCCTCGGTCGACACCGAGTCGTTCTCCAACGCCAGCGGCATCCGCCCCAAGTTCCCGCCGCTCCCGATGATGATCGACTTCGACGCGCCCGAGCACGTGCGCCGGAGGCGTCTGGTCTCCGAGGGGTTCACGCCCAAGCGGGTGCGCGCCATGGAGGACAAGCTGCGGCTCGTCTGCGACGCCCTCATCGACCGGGTCTGCGAGCAGGGGAGCTGCGACTTCGTCAAGGACGTCGCCGCCCCGCTCCCCATCATCATGATCGGCGACCTCCTGGGCGTCGCGCCCGAGGACCGTGACGACCTGCTGCGGTGGTCCGACGACATGCTCAAGGGCCAGGGCGCCCCCGACCCGTCGCTGATCGACAACGCGGCCACCGCCTTCGTGGAGTACTCCGAGTACATCCACCCGGTCTTCGACGACCGCCGCGCCAGTGGCAACACCGACGACCTCGTCGGCGTGCTGTGCCACGCCGAGATCGACGGCGACTCGCTCGACGACGACTCCCTCGTCCACGAGACCCTGCTCATCCTGATCGGCGGCGACGAGACCACCCGTCACGTCATCAGCGGCGGCGTGGAGGAGCTCCTCGCCCATCCCGACCAGACGGCCCGGCTCGCCGCCGACCCCGCCGGCCTCATGCCCGGAGCGGTCGAGGAGATGTTGCGCTGGGTGTCGCCCATCAAGAACATGGCGCGCACGGCCACCCGCGACGTCGAGCTGGCCGGCGCGCGGATCCGGGCGGGGCAGGAGCTGCTGCTCCTCTACCCCTCGGCCAACCGCGACGAGGCGGTCTTCGAGGACCCCGATCGCTTCGACATCACGCGCAGCCCCAACCCGCACATGGCCTTCGGCTTCGGCGCCCACTTCTGCCTGGGGAACCAACTGGCCCGCCTGGAGCTCAGGGTGATGGTCGAGCGCGTCCTGGCCCGCCTGCCCGACCTCCACCTCGCCGTGGACCGGGCGTCGCTGCCCCGGCGGCCGGCCAACTTCATCTCCGGGATCGAGGAGATGCCGGTCGAGTTCACGCCCGGCGCGCCCGTAGGGGCCGGCCCGGTCTGATGCCCGGGCCATCCCCGAACCCGGCCGGCATCGGCGGCTGGTCCGTCCTGGTGACCGGTGGCGGCAGCGGCATCGGCCTGGCCACCGCCGAGCGGCTGGCGGCCGACGGCGCCCACATCACCATCTGCGGGCGGACCGAGCAGAAGCTCGCCGACGCGACGGTGCGCATCGCGGAAGCCGCCGCCGACGGCGCCACGGCGCGGTACGTGGTGGCCGACGTCACCGTCGAGGACGAGGTGGCCGCGGCGGTGGCGGCGGCGACGGCGACGACGGGACGCATCGACGGCCTCTTCGCCTGCGCCGGCGGCTCGCTGCACCTGGGCTCAGTCCTGACGGCCGACGTGGACGCGGTGCGCGCCACCATCGACCTCAACCTGATGGGCTCGGTCATCTGCGTGAAGCAGGGCGCGGCGGCCATGGAGGCCCAGGGCGGCCCGGGGGCCATCGTCCTGATGTCCTCGGGGGCCGGCCGCTTCCCGCACCCCCAGCTGTGGGCCTACGGGATCTCGAAGGCCGGCATCCGCTTCCTGGCCGAGACGGCCGCCGAGGAGCTCGGCCCGCTCGGCATCCGGGTCAACGCGGTGGCCCCGGGCATCATCGACGACGAGCTCATGTCCTTCATCACTGCGGGCGGACCCCTGCTCGACGACTACCTGGCCCAAATGCCCCTCGGCCGCGTCGGCACGGTGGAGGACGTGGCCGCCGCGGTGCGTTACCTGATCGGCCCCGAGTCGTCCTTCGTGACCGGAGAGACGCTGGGCATCGACGGTGGCCACCACCTGCGCCGGGGGGCCGACTACTCGCTCCTCTTCGGCTGAGCCCCGGTCACAGCACTCGCGCCCGGTCACTGCAGTCCGCGCTCGCCAGCACGCGCCCCGCCACGTCCCGCACAATGACCTTGCGCACGGTAATCCGAAATGATTACCGTTATGATTATGGTCATGACGAGGCGACCCCTTTCCGCGCTGCTCGCCGCCGCGGTCGGCCTCGGTGCCCTGGCCGGCGTCCCCGCCCTCGCCCTGACCGCCGGCGGCCCGCCGGCGGCAGCGGCGCCGGCCGTGGTCCCCGTGGTGGCCGCCGAGAACTTCTGGGGCAACGTCACCCGCCAGATCGGTGGCCGCGACGTCCGCGTGACCTCTCTCATTTCGAACCCCAACGCCGACCCGCACCTCTTCGAGACGGACGCCGCCGACGCCGCCACGCTGGCCGAGGCCCGGGTCGTCATAGAGAACGGCGCCGGCTACGACACCTGGATGAGCTCGCTGCTCAGCGCCGACGACGGGAGCCCGACGATCGTCAACGCCGCCGCGGTCCTCCACGTCACGGGGAGCGATCCGAATCCCCACCTCTGGTACGACATCCCGCGCGTGCCCACCGTGGCCGCCGCCATCGCCGCCGCGCTGACCAAGGCCGCGCCCCGGGACGCGTCGACGTTCCAGGCCGACCTGGCGCGCTTCGATGCGTCGCTCGCCCCCCTCGACGCCACCCTGGCCAGCATCAAGGCGCGCTTCCACAACGTGTCGGTCGCCTACACCGAACGGGTCCCCGGCTACGCGCTGGCCGCGGCCGACCTGGACGTCAAGACCCCGCCCGGCTTCGCCCGGGCGATAGAGGACGGCACGGACCCCGGCCCGGCGGACACCCTCGCCATGGAGCGCCTGGTCGACGACCACGACATCAACGTCCTCCTCTACAACGTGCAGACGGTCACTCCCGTCACCACGCAGATACGCGCCCTGGCCCGCCAGCACGGCATCCCCGTCGTGGGCGTGTCCGAGACCATGCCGGCCGGCGTGCGCACCTACCAGCGTTGGCAGCTGTCCCAGCTGACCGACCTCCTGCACGCGCTCGGGTCGAGCCGCAGCCCGTGACCGCGCCGCTCGTCGAGCTCCGGGGGGCCGCCGTGCGCCTGGGCACGCGGACCCTGTGGTCCGAGCTGGACCTCGCCCTGTCCGAGGGTGAGTTCCTCGCCGTGCTCGGCCCGAACGGCACCGGCAAGACCACGCTGCTCAAGGTCCTCCTCGGCCTCGTCCCCCTGTCCGCCGGCACCGTCGAGGTCAACGGCGCCCCGCCGCACGCGGGGAACCCCGAGGTGGGCTACGTCCCCCAGCAACAGGCCTTCGACCGCACCCTGCCCATCCGCGGGCGCGACCTGGTGCGCTTCGGCGTGGACGGACACCGGTGGGGGCTGCCGCTGCACAACCGGGCGACCAGGCGACGAGTCGACGCCGTGCTCGAGGCCGTCGGCGCCACGGACTACGCCGACGCTCCGGTCGGCCTGTTGTCGGGCGGTGAACAGCAGCGGCTGCGCATCGCCCAGGCGCTGCTGGGCGATCCCACGGTCCTCCTCTGTGACGAACCGCTCCTCGCCCTCGACATGGCGAGCCAGCGCGCCGTTACGCGCCTCATCGACGAGCGCCGGCGCGAGGCGGGCTCACCCGTGGTCTTCGTGACCCACGAGGTCAATCCCGTGCTGCCCTACGTGGACCGCATCCTCTACCTCGTGCGCGGCCGCTGGGCGATCGGCGCCCCCGCCGAGATCCTGACCAGCGAACGGCTCAGCGCCCTCTACGGCATAGAGGTGGACGTGGTGAAGGTGCGCGACCGCTACCTGGTGGTCAGTGCCGAGGACGAGCTGCCGACCGAGCCGGGTGCCCACGCGCACCACGACCACGCGCACTGATGGGCATCGGCTTCTACCTCCAGTTCCCCTTCGCCCAGCACGCGCTCGAGGCCGCGTTCCTCGTGGCGGTCAGCTGCGGCCTCATCGGCCCCTTCGTCATCACCCGCACCATGTCCTTCGCGGTCCACGGGACGAGCGAGCTCGCCTTCACGGGCGCCGTGGCCGGGCTGCTCGTCGCCGACAACCCGCTCGCCGGCGCCCTCGTCGGCGCTCTCGTGGTGGCCACGATGATCGGCCTGCTGGGACAGCGCGCCTCGGAGCGCGACTCGACCATCGGCGTGATCCTGGCCGCCGGGCTCGGGCTGGGTGTCTTCCTCCTCGGCTACTACCACGGCTATGCGAGCGAGGCGCTGAACATCCTCTTCGGGAACATCTTCGGCATCAGCTCGAGCCAGATCCTCCTGCTCGGTCTCATCGCCGTCGCCGTCGCCGCGGTGCTGACCGTGATCTGGCGGCCGCTGCTGTTCGCCTCGGTCGACCCCGACGTGGCCCGCGCCCGCGGCGTGCGCACCGGGCTGCTCGGCATCGTCTTCCTCTTCGTGCTGGCCGTGACCGTGACCGAGGCCGCACAGATCGTGGGGACCCTGCTCGTGCTGAGCCTGGCCATCACGCCGGCCGCGGCGGCCCAGCGCCTGAGCCCCAACCCCTTCACGGTGACGGTGCTCTCCATCGCCATGGCGGTGCTGGCGGCGGACGGCGGGCTGCTCCTCAGCTTCCAGTTCGCCACGGTGAAGCCCAGCGTCCTGATCGTGGCCATCAGCTTCGCCTTCTACGTGGTGGCCCGCCTCGTCGGCCCCGCCGTGACCGCGTGGCGCAGACACCGGCCCGCCGGCCCCGAGATGGCAGAGTTGACCCGTGGCTGACGCCAGCGACCACCCGGCGCGCGCCTCGCGCCGGACCCGGCAGGGCGAGGCGGTGCTCAACGTCGTCCTGGGCTCGGACAACTTCCGCAGCGCGCAGGACATCCACGCCGAGCTCCGGTCCTCGGGCGAGGCGGTCGGGCTCACGACCGTCTACCGCCACCTGGCCCTGCTCACCGACGAGGGCCGGCTCGATGCGCTCCAGACCGCCGACGGCGAGGTCGTCTACCGCCGTTGTCACAGCGAGTCCCACCACCATCACGTGGTGTGCCGGCGCTGCGGGCGCGGCGTGGAGGTCGCGCTCCCCGACCTGGAGCGCTGGGCCGAGGCCACCGCGTCCGCTCTCGGCTACAGCGACGTCACCCACACCGTCGAGATCTTCGGCGTCTGCGCCGACTGCCGCGGCTGACCGCGCCGCGCGCCCGCGGCCGGATCAGCCGGCCAGGGTGAACAACCCGGCGTCGATCACCGTCTCGCCCCGCTGGGTCTCGGTCCGGAACCGGTAGGCACCCGGCACGGCGTCACCGATGTCCCACACCGAGATCGTGAGGGTGTCGCCGGGCATGGTCGGCTTGGAGAAGCGGGCCCGCATGGCCCCGAAGCGCGCCGGGTCGGACCCGCACGCCGTGTGGAGCAGGGCGCGCCCGGTGAAGCCGTAGGTGCAGAGCCCGTGCAGGATCGGGCGGTCGAACCCGGCCCGCTTGGCGAACGTGGGGTCGGAGTGCAGCGGGTTGCGGTCCCCGCTCAGCCGGTAGAGCAGCGCCTGGTCCGGGCGCGTGGCGTAGGTGACCACCTCGTCGGGCTCGCGCCCGGGTAGGGGCTGGGCGGCCAGCTCGCTTTCCGCGTCCCCCTCGGGATTGCGCGGGCCGCCGAAGCCGCCGGCGCCGCGGATGAACAGCGTGGTGCGGATGCTGAAGGCCGGCTCCCCGGTGGCGGCATGACGGGAGTCGCTCTCGAGCACGACCACCCCGGCCGATCCCTTGTCGTACATGCCGGCGACGGTCGTCGTGATGGCCACGGTCCCCTCCGGCGGGATCTCGCCGTGCAGCCGGATGGACTGCTCGCCGTGGACGAGCATGGCCGGGTCGAAGTCCCCGATGGAGCTCCCGGTGCCCCCGCCCTGACCCACGATGGTGGTGAACGTGGGCAGGACCCGCTGGGTCACCCCGTCCGAGTTCTCCGTAGTCAGGTCGAGCTCGAACCCGGTCGGGTCCAGCGCGCCGGCCCCCACGCCGAGCGCGTAGAGCAGGGCGTCCTTGCTGTGCCACGACCGCTCCACCGGCTCGGACGTGCTGCCGACCGCATCGGGGTTCAGTGCCATCGCTCGTACCTCTCTCTCGTTTCCGGCGTTCCCTCGTCGGAACGGCCCGGGTCAACGTCCCGTGTCCCTCAGGCTACTCCCTCGACCGGAAGAACAGTGTTTCATGTTACATGGATTCATGTCATACTTGTCAAGTGGAGACGGGCCCGAAGACGTCCATGACCATCGACGAGCTGGCGGCGCTCGAGGGGACCACCACGCGCCGCATCCGCTTCCTTCAGACCCTGGACCTGCTCCCCCGGCCCGAGCTCCGGGGCCGTACCGGCCGCTACGGGCCCGAGCACGCCGACCGGCTCGCCGCCATCCTCCGTCTGCAGGAGCTCGGCTTCTCCCTCGAGTCGCTCGGTGTGCTCTTCCGCGCCCTCCAGGCCGGCGAGACCCTGGCTGACGTCCTCGGGCTCCCCGAGCCGGCGCCGGCGGTCGGCCACCCGGGGGCGGAGGCCGCCGCGGACACGGCCGAGCTCTACGGCTTCGCCGAGCTCCAGCCGGCGGCGGCGCGGCGCGGGCGCGGACGGGCGCTGCTCTCGGTCGTGCCCACCACCGTGTGGGGCGAGGGCGAGGCGTCCTGACCCGAGCCGGCCGCGCCGGGCCGGCCGCTCGATATGGTCGCGAGCCGTGCCCGACACCACGGCGGTCCCCCTGCTGCACTGGGAGGAGGCGGCGGCCTACGGAAGTGCGGTGGCCGTGACCACGCGGCACGGCGGCGTGTCGCAGCCCCCGTACGACACGCTCAACCTCGGGCTCCACGTCGGTGACCGCAGCGCCGACGTCGTGGTCAACCGGACCCGGGCGGCCGCCGCCTTCGGTGTCGGGCTCGAGACGACCGTGTTCGCCCGGCAGGTGCACGGCGCGTCGGCCTCGTTGGTGGGTCCGGGCGACCGTGGCCGCGGCAGCACGACCGAGGACGATGCCGTGCCCGACACCGACATCCTGGTGACGACCTCACCCGGGGTGACGCTGGTGATCATGGTCGCCGACTGCGTCCCCCTCGCCCTCGTCGACCCGGCAGCCGGCGTCCTGGCCGCCGTCCACGCCGGCTGGCGCGGCACCG
>PMPX01000230.1 GCA_003169235.1 Acidimicrobiaceae bacterium
CCGGGCCGAGGTGGCGTAGGCGTGCCCCGTCAGCAGCGCCGTGATGGCGGCCGCCCAGGCCCGCCCGGCGTCCGAGTCGTAGGGCAGGCCCTGCGCCATGAGCAGCGCGCCCAGGTTGGCGTAGCCGATGCCGAGCTCGCGGAAGGCCCGCGTCGTCTCACCGATCTTGTCGGTCGGATAGTCGGCGTTGCCCACGATGATCTCCTGCCCGGTGAAGACCACGGACACCGCCGCCTTGAAGCCCTCCACGTCGAACTCGTCGTTGTCGTCGAGGAAGGTCAGCAGGTTCATGGAGGCCAGGTTGCAGGCGGAGTTGTCGAGGTGCACGTATTCCGAGCATGGGTTGGACCCGTTGATCCGGCCCGTGTTGGGAGCGGTGTGCCAGCGGTTGATGGTGGTGTCGTACTGCAGCCCCGGGTCGGCGCACTCCCAGGCCGAGTGGGCGATCTGGCGGAACAGGTCACGGGCCGGGAGGGTGCGGACGACCGAGCCGTCCGTGCGGGCGAGCAGCTGCCAGTCGCGCCCGTCGATGACCGCCTCCATGAACTCGTCGGTGACCCGCACCGAGTTGTTGGCGTTCTGGTACTGCGTGGAGTGGCTGTCGGCACCGTCGAGGTCCATGTCGAAGCCGGCGTCACGCAGGACGCGTGCCTTGCGCTCCTCGATGGCCTTGCACCACACGAAGTCCTCCACGTCGGGGTGGTCGGCGTCGAGGATCACCATCTTGGCGGCGCGCCTCGTCTTGCCACCGGACTTGATCGTGCCCGCCGACGCGTCCGCGCCCCGCATGAAGCTGACCGGGCCCGACGCCGTGCCGCCCCCCTTGAGGAGCTCGTGCGACGAGCGGATGCGCGACAGGTTGACCCCGGCGCCCGAGCCGCCCTTGAAGATGACGCCCTCCTCGGTGTACCAGTTGAGGATGGAGTCCATCGTGTCCTCGACGGAGAGGATGAAGCACGCGCTCCCCTGCTGCGGGACGCCGTGCACACCGATGTTGAACCACACCGGGGAGTTGAAGGCGGCCTTCTGATGGATGACGAGGTACTTCAGCTCGTGGTTGAAGACCTGGGCCTCCTCGTCGTCGACGAAGTAGCCGTCCTTGATGCCCCACGCCGTCAGCGTGTCGGCCACCCGGTCGGCCACCTGGCGCAGCGACCACTCGCGCTCCTCGGTGCCGAGCGTCCCCCGGAAGTACTTCTGCGCCAGGATGTTGGTGGCGTTGACGCTCCAGGACTCGGGCACCTCGACGCCGAGCTGCTCGAAGGCGACCGTGCCGTCCCGGAAGTTCGTGATGCGGGCGTCGCGCCGCTCCCAGCGCACCTCGTCGTAGGGGTGCACACCTTCGGTGGTGAAGTGGCGGCGGATGCCGATCTCGGATCGCTGGGGGGCGATGGCCATGGCGCTGGGGTCCTCCTCGTTGAATCGGGTCGCTGGGGGTCGCTGTGTGCTGCTGTACTTGCTCGTCGGCGCCGTCACCCCACCCCCTCGTTCCAGCTGGGGGGTGTCTCACGGCCTGTGCTCGGATCCGGTGCCCGGGTGAGGTCCTGAGTCGCCTCACCACAACATATAGTGGCTGGCCCTCCCCCGAGACACGAGATGCTGTGTTATTACAGCACTGTAGTTACGCCCTTGTCAACCAACGGCGCGCAACATCAGTGCAGGTCACGGGCCGTTCGCGATTGTTTGCGCGCGGAGGCCCCCCGCCCGCTCCCCCACCACGCCGATTCCCCGCGAACGGATAGCGTCGGCCCCCCATGGCCAAGGTCGTCGCCGTCGATGCGGGCACGACCGGCGTGCGCGCCCTGGTGGTCGACGAGCACGCCCGGGTGGCCGACGTCGCCTACCGGGAGCTGACCCAGCACTTCCCCCGCCCGGGCTGGGTCGAGCACGACCCCGCCGAGATCTGGGACTCGGTCCGGGCCACCCTGGCCGAGGTCGGGGGGCGCCTCGCCGAGGCCGGCGAGAGCGTGGCGGCCATCGGCATCACGAACCAGCGCGAGACCCTGGTGGCGTTCGACCGCTCGACCGGGCGGCAGCTGCACCGGGCCATCGTCTGGCAGGACCGCCGGACCGCACCGCTGTGCGCCGAGCTCGTCGACGGCGGGTACCTGCCCCTCGTGCGCGCCACGACCGGGCTCGTCCTCGACCCCTACTTCAGCGCCACCAAGGCGGCCTGGCTGTTGCGCCACGGCGACCTGGCGCTGGGGGCGGCGGACTCCGGCCTCTCGTTCTGCACGGTCGACACCTTCATCCTGTGGAACCTGACCGGCGGGACCGCCGGCGGGACCTACGCCACCGACCCCTCCAACGCCAGCCGCACCCTCCTGCTCGATACGGCGACCCTCGCCTGGTCCCCCGAGCTGTGCGACCTCTTCGGTGTCCCGGCCCACACGCTGCCCGAGGTGCGTCCGTCGGCCGGCCGCTTCGGCACCGCCGCGCTGGCGGACCTCGGTCCCGCGTCCGCCGCGCTCGACGGCGTGCCGGTCTCGGGCGTGCTCGGCGACCAGCAGGCCGCGCTCTTCGGCCAGGCCTGCTTCGAGCCGGGGATGGTCAAGGTCACCTACGGCACCGGCAGCTTCGCGCTGGCCAACGCGGGCCCCGAGCGTCCGCCGGCGCCCGAGGGCCTCACGGTCAGCTGCGCCTGGGACCTCGGCGACCACGCGCCGGCCTCGCACGGGCGCGTCGCCTACGCGCTCGAGGGCTCCGCCTTCGTGTCGGGCGCGGCCATCCAGTGGCTGCGTGACGGGCTCGGCATCATCGCGTCGGCCGCCGAGGTCGGCCCGCTGGCGGCGTCGGTCCCCGACAGCGGCGGCGTCACCTTCGTGCCGGCCCTCACCGGCCTCGGCAGCCCGTGGTGGGACCCCCGGGCGCGCGGCATCGTCACCGGCCTGACCCGCGGCGCCGGACGCGCCCAGATCGCCCGCGCCTGCGTCGAGGCGATGGCCTTCCAGGTGCGCGACATGACCGATGCCATGGCCGTCGCCTCCCCCCACCCGCTGTCCGCGTTGCGGGTGGACGGGGGCGCCGCCGCCATGGACCTCCTCCTCGAGCTGCAGGCCGAGCAGAGCCGCATGCCGGTGGCTCGCCCGCGCTCGCTCGAGTCGACCGCGCTCGGCGCCGCCACCGTCGCCGGCCTGGCCGAGGGGGTGTGGTCGTCGCTCGACGAGCTGACCGCTCTCTGGCAGGCGGAGACGGTCTTCGAGCCGCAGCTGCCGGCGGAGCTGACCGACGCCGTCCACGAGTCCTGGCGCCGCGCGGTCGAGAAGTCCATGGGATGGGCCGTCCCCGACGCCGAGTGACGGGTGCGCCGGGTGGCGCACATCATGGACGGCGCGCACGTGTGCGCCTACGTCGTCAGCCCGCCGTCGTCGTCGGGTCCGCCGCCCTGATCTCGAGGACCTCGGCGCCGTCCACCTCGTGGATCTCGCTCTGGAGGAGCTCAATGAGGTGGTGCCCCCCGATCTCGACGATGAACTCGTCGACGGCTTGCCCCCCGTCACGATCCAAGATGTTGATTGCCACGATGTCCCCCCCGACGGCCCCGATCCGGCTGGCCACCAGGCCGAGGGCGCCGGGCCGGTCGGGCAGTGCGATCCTCACCACATAGCCAGCCATCCACCAGACGCTAGGCGGTCTATGTGAACTGGCTGTTTCGGATTGTTTACGAAACCCGTGGTCTGCGGAAATCGGCCGGGCCGATCGGCTCAGGCGGCCGCTTTCGTGCGTGCCGGCACGTACTCGTCGACGTACTCGCGCTCGGAGAGGCGGGAGATCTCGTGCATCAGCCGGTCGGTGAAGGCCCGGCACTGGGTGTGGTCGTGGTTCTCCAGCGGGTCCTCGGGGTTCTCCGGCGGGTCCATCTGCATGGGCGCCCCGAAGCGGACGATCACCGTCTTGAAGGGCCGCATCCACTTGGAGTTGAGCGGCTGCACGTCGGTCGTGCCGACGACGCCCACCGGGATCACCGGCACCGCGCACTCACGGGACAGCCTGGTCACCCCCGTCCGCCCCTTGTGCACGTACCGGTCGAGGCTCCGGGTCCCCTCGGGGTAGAGGCCGAGGATCCGCCCCTTCCCGAGCACGTCGTGGCGCGCGGTGTCGAGGGCCCGCTCCGAGACGCTCCCGCCACCCCGGCGGATCGGGATCTGCCCGGCGGCCCGGAAGAACCAGGACGTCTTCCACGAGTCGAAGTACTCCGCCTTGGCGAGGAAGGTGACCTTGCGGCGCACCACCAGCGGGATGAAGAACGAGTCGCAGAAGGACTGGTGGTTGGCGGCCAGCACCGCGGGCCCGTGGGTGGGGACGTTCTCCCTCCCCTCCACCTTCACCCGGTAGAGCACGAAGAAGATCGGGGTCAGCACCGCCTTCATCACCCAGTACGTCACGGTCAAAAAGGTAGCCCTCGGCGGCCGGCGGCGCACCGGATCCCGGTCTGTGCTGTACTGCGGGCCGCCGAATCGGCCCAGCCCCGGGGAGGACCACCGTGAGCGACACACTGACTGCAGAGCCGTTCCTGTCCGGCCTGTTCTTCGGGGAGTGCCCGCGCTGGCACGACGGGCGGCTCTGGTACTCCGACTTCTTCGACCGCACCGTCTTCTCGGCGTCGCCCGACGGGGAACGCCGCGTGGAGGTGGCCTTCGACGGTGAGCCGGCGGGCCTGGGCTGGCTCCCCGACGGCCGGCTGCTCATCAACTCCCGGATCGACCGTGCCATCTTCCGCCGCGAGGAGGACGGGACGCTCGTGCGCCACGGCGACCTCACGCCGTGGGCGACCTGGCACGCCAACGACATGGTGGTGGCCGCCGACGGACAGGCCTACGCCGGCAACTTCGGGTTCGACCTCGACGGTCTCTCCGACGGCACGGTGCCGTCGAGTGCCGTCGCACCGGCGTCCCTCGTGCGCGTCGACCCGGACGGCACCAGCCACGAGGCCGCCGCGGGCCTCGACTTCCCCAACGGCACCGTCATCACCGAGGACGGCGGCACGCTCGTCATCGCCGAGAGCTTCGGCGGCCGGCTGACCGCGTTCGACCGCGAGGCCGACGGCACGCTGACCAACCGCCGCGTCTGGGCGGCCCTCCCGGGCATCGCCCCCGACGGCATCTGCCTGTGCGCCGACGGCACGGTGTGGGTGTCCAACGCGCTGGCCCACGAGTGCGTCCGGGTGGCCGAGGGCGGCGAGGTGCTCGAGCGCGTCGTCACCTCCCTGAATTGCTACGCCTGCATGCTCGGGGACGACGACCGGCGCACCCTGTACCTGATCACCGCGGTCGACAGCAACGCCTCCGCGGCGCGGGCGGCGCGCCACGGCGCCATCGAGAAGGTGCGGACGACCGTGCCCGGCGCCGGCCTGCCCTGAGGAGCGGCGGCTACCCCAGCTTGGTCAGCGCGCTGCGCAGGTGGCGCACGGCCTGCCCGATGCGCTGCTCGTTCTCAATCAGGGCGAAGCGGATGTGGCCGTCCCCGCCGGGACCGAACCCGACACCGGGTGACGTGGCGACGTCGGCCTCGTTGACCAGGTACTTGGAGAACTCGAGCGAGCCCATCTCGCGGTAGGGCTCGGGGATCGGTGCCCACACGAACATGGTCCCCTTGGGCGGCACCAGGTGCCACCCGATCCGGTTCAGCCCGTCGCACAGCGTGTCGCGACGCGAGCGGTAGATCGCGTTGATCTCCTTGGGGTAGTCCGGCGCCTCGTTCATGGCCACGATGGCGGCGATCTGGATGGGCTGGAAGGTGCCGTAGTCGAGGTAGCTCTTCAGCTTGGTGAGGGCCTGGACGATCTCGGCGTTGCCCACCAGGAAGCCGACGCGCCACCCGGCCATCGAGAACGACTTGGTCATCGTGTAGAGCTCGACACAGCAGTCCTTCGCCCCCGGGACCTGCAGGATCGACGGCGGCGTGTAGCCGTCGAAGGCGATGTC
>PMPX01000083.1 GCA_003169235.1 Acidimicrobiaceae bacterium
ATGAAGTCGATCACGATGATGCCGCCGATGTCCCGCAGCCTCAGCTGGCGGGCGACCTCCTCGGCCGCCTCCAGGTTGTTGCGGAAGACGGTCTCCTCCAGGTTCGTCTTGCCGACGTTCTTGCCCGTGTTCACGTCGATGACGGTCAGGGCCTCGGTGCGCTCGATGATGAGCGAGCCGCCCGAGGGGAGCCACACCTTGCGGTCGAGCGCCTTGTGGAGCTGTTCGTGCACGTGGTAGCGCTCGAAGATGGGGAGGCCCTCCACCTCGGGGTCGTAGTACTCGACCCGGTCCGAGAGCTCGGGGCTCACAGCCCGCACGTAGTCACGCACCTGCTCGAAGAGCTCGAGGTCGTCGATCACGACGCCCCGGTACTCGGCGTTGAGCTCCTCGCGCAGGATCCGCACCGACAGCTCCGGCTCCCGGTAGAGGAGGCCCGGGGCGTCGGACTTCTTGGCCTCGGCCTCAATGGTCTTCCACTGCTCCAGCAGGGTGGTGACGTCGCGCTGCAGCTCGTCGGCCGAGACCCCCTCGGCGGCCGTCCGGACGATCATGCCGTGGCCGGCCGGCTTGACCTCGTCGATGATGCGGCGGAGCCGCCGCCGCTCGGTGTCGCCCAGGCGCTTGGAGATGCCGAACGCGCTCGAGTTCGGGACGAGGACCGCGAAGCGCCCGGGCAGCGAGACCTCCTGGGTCAGGCGGGCCCCCTTGGCGCCGATCGGGTTCTTCGTGACCTGGCACAGGATGGTCTGGCCCGCCTTGAGCACGTCCTCGATCCGGGGCTGCTGCGACGAGGCACCGCCCTCAATGTCGTCCCGGTCGTAGCGCACGTCGCCCCGGTAGAGCACCGCGTTCTTCGGGATGCCGATGTCGACGAAGGCGGCCTCCATGCCGGGCAGGACGTTCTGGACCCGACCCCGGTACACGTTGCCGTCGATCTGGCTGGTGTCGTCGGCCGCCCGGGACACGTAGTGCTCCACCAGGGTCCGGCCCTCGAGCATGGCGATCTGGGTCATGTGGGGCTGCACGTGCACGCAGACCAGGTACCGGCCGACCTGCTTGGAACGGCGCTCCCGGGCGGGACGGCGCCTGCCGCGCGCCGGCTTGGCCCCCTCCTCGGCGCCCTCGGGAACGGCGGTGCCCGCCGCCGCGGCCCCGCGGGTGCCGCCCTCCTTGGGTGCCGGGGGCGCCGCGGGCTCCTGCCGCACGAGCGGCACCACAGGTGCCGCGGCCTTCGGTGGCGGCGGCGCGGCCGGTGCGGGCCGGGTGTCCCCGATCTTGGGCTTGGGTCGCTGGGGCGCCGGGCGCGCCGCGTCCGGGGGGCTAGTGCCTCCCGTCGCCTCCCGGGGGGGACCCTCCGGGGTCTGGCTGAATTCCGTCTCGGACATGAGGGAAAGCCCTCCTCGCGTACTGTGTCGCGTCCACGCTGAGTCCGGGCCCGCTCACCGAGAGGGGCTCGAACCGTCCGCCGTCGCGTTCGATCCATTGATGCGTTCGACAGGCCCTTCCGAGCACCGCACGGGTGTCGAGGGCCGCTACGAGGTCGCCCGGGCGGACGCCTCGTGGATGCGTGGCCATCTCCGCGCGGAGATGGCCGTTGGGGCTGGTCACGGACAGTGCCAGGATGGCCGGCCGGATGTCGTCGTCGGCCTGACGACCCTTCCGTTCCCGCCGGACGGTGAGAATGGGAGCAGCGAGCACCTTCTCCACCCGCTCCTGCAGCTCCTCACCTGGCACTCCGAGCACCTCCAGCTCCCAATCGCACGATGCTACCTCCTGCTGCAACGATCCCTCGGCTTCTGCGACCAGGGCGGCCGCCGACACGTCGATCCCCTCGGGCAGGAGCGCGCTGAAAGCCTCGGGCAGCTGTGCGACCGGGATCTCACCCGGCTCGACCGGGCCGAGACGGACGTCGAGGTACTCCCCCCGGGACTCGCACCCCGTGGGCAGGGCCAACCCGAAGCTGACCAGGGGGTGCGGCACGAAGCCCTGCGAGTAGGCCACCGGCAGCCGGCTCCGTCGCAACGCCCGTTCCCACATGCGCGCCACGTCCCGGTGGCTCGTGAAGCGGATCTTCCCCGCCTTCGTGAACCGCAGGCGGAGGCGGCGCTGGGCTTGCGGTGCGGCGGCCTCAGGAGGCACGGCTGACCAGGGTGACGGGGATGCGGTCCCCGACGCTGAGGTCCTGTCCCGTCCCCTGACTGCCTCCCGCCGGCGGGACCGGTGACGCCACCACGTGCTCGAGGCCGACCTCGGTGCACGCCCCGCAGTCGTAGCACGGGGTCCAGCGGCAGTCCTCGACGGCCACCCGGGCCAGCGCGTCCTGCCAGTCGCCCCAGAGGAAGTCCCGGTGCAGGCCCGCCGAGATGTGGTCCCAGGGCAGCGCCTCGTCGGCGCCCCGCTCGCGGTGGCACACCTCGTCGACGCTGAGGCCCTCGGCGGCGAGCGCCGCCTCCCACAGCGAGAGGTCGAACCGCTCGGACCACTCCTGGAACGTGCCACCGGCCCGCCAGACCCGCTCGATCACCGCACCCATGCGCCGGTCGCCCCGGCTGGCCAGCCCCTCGGCGACCGAGGCGGACGGGTCGTGCCAACGGATCGTGAGGCCACGCGAGCGCCGGGCTGCCTCGCGCAGCACCACCACCTTGCGCTCCAGCTCGGCCACGGTGTCCTGCCCGAACCACTGGAAGGGTGTGTGGGGCTTGGGCACGAAGCCGCCCACCGACGCCACCACGGTGACCGACTTCTGGTGGCGGCGCCCGATCTCGACGCACCGGGCCCCCAGCTCCGCGATGCCCAGCACGTCCTCGTCGCGCTCGGTCGGGAGCCCGATCAGGAAGTAGAGCTTGACCCGCCGCCAGCCCTGGCTGAAGGCGGCGTCGACCGCGCCGTAGAGGTCCTCCTCGGTGATGAGCTTGTTGATGACCGTGCGCATGCGCCACGTGCCGCCCTCGGGAGCGAAGGTGAGGCCGGTGCGGCGCACCTTCTGGATCTGCGCCGCCGTGCCCACGGTGAAGGCGTCCACCCGCAGCGACGGCAGGCTGACCGAGACCCGCCCGCCGTGCTCGGGATCGTCGACGATGTCGCGCACGGTGCCCTCGATGTCCGAGAAGTCCGCCGTCGAGAGCGACGTCAGCGTCACCTCGTCGTACCCGGTCCGCTCCAGGCCGTTGCGCACCAGCTCGCGCACCTGGGCGGCCGGCCGCTCGCGCACCGGGCGGGTGATCATGCCGGCCTGGCAGAAGCGGCAGCCCCGCGTGCAGCCCCGGAACACCTCGACGTTGAGGCGGTCGTGGACGACCTCGGTCAGTGGCACCAGCTGGTGGGAGGGGTACGGCCAGTCGGCCAGGTCGGCGACCGTCCGCTTCGTCACCTCGGCCGGCACCGCGACGTCCACCGGCCCGGTGGACACGAGCCGCCCGTCCACGTAGGACGGCGCGTAGAGCGCCGGGACGTACACGCCCTCGAGCTGCGCCAGCGACCGCCACAGCGCGTCGCGGTCCCGCTGTTCCGGTGGCGACCCTTCCAACCAGGCAGCCACCACCTCGTTGACCTCGCTGACGGCCTCCTCCCCGTCGCCCAGCACGAAGGCGTCGACGAAGTCGGCCAGCGGCTCGGGGTTGTAGGCGCAGTGGCCGCCCGCCAGGACGAGGGCGTCGTCGCCGCCGCGGTCCGCCGCGTGCAGCGGGAGGCCGGCCAGGTCGATCAGGTTGACGACGTTGGTGTAGACGAGCTCGGCCGAGAGGTTGAAGGCCAGCACGTCGAAGGCGGAGGCCGGCAGGTGCTGCTCGACGCTGAAGAGGGGCACCCCCGCCGCCCGCATGGCCGCCTCCATGTCGACCCAGGGGGCGTAGGCGCGCTCGGCCACCGCATCGGGGCGCTCGTTCAGGATCTCGTAGAGGATCTGCAGGCCCTGGTTGGGCAGGCCGATCTCGTAGGTGTCGGGATAGATCAGGAGCCAGGCCACCCTGCCGGGGCCGTGCTCGGGGTAGACGGCCCCCTGCTCGCCGCCGATGTAGCGGGCCGGCTTGGACACCGTGGGCAGAAGGCGCTCGATCGTCGGCCACAGGGTCTCCATGGGCCACAACCCTACGGGACGCTCATCCCCCGCCCGTCGTGGTGCTGGTGGTCGTGCTGGCGGCCGCTCCGGACGTGCCGGTCGCCGGCTTCGTGGTCGTCGTGGTCGTGGTCGGCGTTCCCAATGGCGCGTTGGCCGTCGGCGCGGTCTGGCTGGGCGGGCTGGACGGTGTCGGTGTCTTCGTCGTCGCGCTGATGGGGTTGGCGGCGATGTAGTCGAAGATGTTGCGCACCAGCGGGGCGGCGGCCTGGGCGCCGTAACCGCCCTGGTCGATCACCGCGAGCACGAGGTAGGTGGGGTTCGGGTTGGGCCCGAACGCGACGAACCAGCTGTTGGGCTCGAGACCGGGCGCGTTCGATGCGGTGCCCGTCTTGCCAGCCAGGTTCCACGACGACGGGAAGCCCTGGAAGTCGTTGTAGGCCGTGCCCGAGCGGTTGGAGATGACCCCCTCGAACCCCTGGAGCATCGCCGAGTAGTTGGCCGGCGAGATGGCCACGTGCCCGGTCACCTGCGGGGTGATCTTCTTGATCACCTTGCCGGACACGGGGTCGACGATCTGCGACGCCACCTGCGGCGCATACCGCGTCCCGCCGTTGGCGAACGTCGAGTAGGCGACCGCCTGCTCAATCGGGGTCAGCACGGTCTCGCCCTGACCGAAGGCCATCTCGATGTTGTCACCGGTGAACCACGACGCCGTGTAGGGGAACGCCTTGGGCGCCTCGGCGTGCAGCTTGGCCCGAAGCAGGTAGCTGTCGACGCGGCCCTGTGCCTCGCCCGGAAGGTCGATCCCGGTGATGGTCCCCTCGCCGTACTGCGTGGCCTCGTTCTGAATCGGCGTGTCACCGAACTGTCCCCGGTCGGTCCAGAACGTCTGGCCGAGGTTGTAGAAGAACGAGTCGCTCGACACGGTCAACGCGCCCGTGACGTCGTAGGTGCCCCCGCTGTCACCCGGGTCGTCGTGCAGGATGCACCCGGTGTCGTTGTTGACCCCAGGCGCGGGGCAGCCGACGATGTGGAACGTCCCGGTGTCGTTGTACGGGGTGGTCGGAGCGATGAGCCCGGCCTGGAGCGCGGCGGTGGCCGTGACGAGCTTGAACGTCGACCCCGGGGTGTACTGGCCCTCGATGACGTTGTTGTTCTCCGCGCCCGACGCCGCCAGCGCCGCGTAATTGGCCGACGAGATCCCCCCGACCCACTCGTTGAGGTCGAAGGTCGGGTACGACGCCATCGCCAGCACCTGGCCGTTCTGGGGGTTCATCACGATCACGGCGCCGTTGGGCGCCGAGGGCAGACGCCCGCCGTCCACCTGGTCGGGCGTGTGGCGGTCGGCCAGGATCTGCGCCTGGAGGTCGGCCTCCACCTGTTGCTGGAGCCCGGTGTCGATGTTCAGCACGACCGTGTCGCCGATCTGCGGCGCGGTGGTGTTGAGCGTGCCGACCACGGTCCCGCCGGCGTCGACGGAGAGGGCCTGGCGGCCGTCGGCACCGCGCAGGTACGCCTCGTACTGGGCCTCGATCCCCGACACCCCGATCTGGCTGCCCTGCGTGTAGCCGTCGTTGGGGTGGGCGGCGAGGTAGCTCGAGGTGATGTCCCCCACGTAGCCCAGGACGTGGGTGGCCGTCGTGCCGCCCTGGGGATACGTGCGCTGCGCCACCGTCTCGACGCTGACGCCCGGGTACTCGGCCTGGTGCGTCTGCAGGAATTGCACGGTGTCGGTCGAGACGCCGACCGCCACGGGCACCGGCTCGTAGGGGCTGTACTGGTTGTTGTTGATGGACGCCTGCACCTGCGTCGGCGTCTGGCCCACCAGCGCGGCCACCATCCCCACGATGCCCGGGTTCTGCGAGGCCTCGGCCCGCGAGAGGAGGATCTCCTGCTGCGGGGTGTTCGACACCAGGACGGTGGCGTTGCGATCGACGATCTCACCACGCGGGGCCGGGATGCTCACGACCCGCACCTGGTTCCGCGTGACGGCGGCCGCGTAGGTCTTCCCCTCCACCACCTGCAGCGTCCACAGGCGCAGGACGAGGACACCGAAGAGGAGCAGCACCACCACCCCGACGATGCGCAGGCGGAGATTGGGCCGGGACTCCTCCTCCTCGGGCGAGCCCACGATGGACGCCACGTTGACGCTCTTGCGGGGCCGCATGCGCGGCTGGCGGCCGTCGGTGCGCCAGGAGCTGCGGCGGGCGGTCCGGGCCGACGGCTTCGGGTGCAGCCGGTCACCGCGGATCGGGTGACGGAGTGTCCGCTTCACCAGTTCCTGCTCGAGGACTCGGCGGACACGAGCGAGCGGCGGTTGCCCTCACCGGCCAGGGCCCACCGCATCAGGCGGTTCACCGGCAGCACCAGCACGACGCTCGAGATCCCGACGACCAGGCACACGGCCAGGAAGTCGATCTGCACCATCTGCTGTTGACCGAGGATTGCGCCGAGCACGGCGAACAGCATGTCCGCTCCGACGCTCCCCGCGACCGCGGCCACCGGCTTGAGCCAGGCCGCACGGGGGTCCATGGCCGCCGTGAGCGACCCCGTGACGAAGCCCAGCAGGCAGCCCACCAGGGCGGACAGCCCGAAGGGGGTGGGGAGGACCAGGTCGAAGGCCAAACCGGCCCAGAAGCCGACGATGGCGCCCGTCTCGGGGCCGTCCAGCAGGGCGGCCGTGATCGGGAGCAGCCACAGGAGGTCGGGATGGGCGCCGCCGATGCGCAAGGCCACCATCACGCTCTGCTGCACCATCAACACGACGAAGATCACCAGCGCCACGCGGAGCATGGCCCGGCCGGTCATGGCTGGGGCACCCACTGGACCACGTCCACGTACGCCAGCTGGCCCAGGTCGGCCTTGGGATCGACCTCGATCGACTCCTGGCTGGCGCCCGCGGGCGTGTGGAACGACCGCACGCTGGCCACGGGGATCCCCGCTGGGAAGGCCGCGGCGTCCAGGCTGCTCGTGAACATGACCTCACCCTTGTGCAGCACGGTGTGCGGGGGCACCAGGTCGGCGGTCATGGAGCTCGACGGGCCCTGGCCGTCGACGATCCCGGTCAGCTGGTTCCCGAACGTGACACCGACCTTGGACTGGCCGTCGGTGACGAGGCGCACGACCGAGGAGTGGTGGAACGACTGGATCACCTGGCCCACGAGGCCGCCCGCGCCGACCACGGGGTAGCCGACGTCGACCCCGTCGGCGCGGCCCTTGTCCAGCGTGATGGTGGCGGTGAAGTTGGACGAGTACTCGTCGATGGTCTGCGCGGTGACGGTCGGCAACGATTGCAGGAAGGGCAGGTTCTCGAGCGCCATGAGCTGGCGCAGCTGGCTCTGCTCGAAGCCGCGCTCGGCCTGGGCGGCGCGCAGGTCGCCGATCGTCTTCTGCAGCTGCTCGTTCTGGGCCTGGACCGAGCCGTAGTTGAACGCGCCGGCGAAGAAGTCGCCGATCGGGTTGATGATGTCGAGGACGCCCTGGCGCAACGGCGCGTAGACGTCGTTGGCCACCGACTTCACCCCCGAGGTCAGGCTGTGCGTCCGCCCGTTGAGGTCGAGGGAGATGAGGGACAGCGACAGGACGACGAGGACGATGACCGTGAGCGTACGGCGCGACCGCCGGGACCGGGCCACCCAGAGAAAACCGGTCGCTCGGTCAGCGCGTGGACGTGGTGATCAGCACCCGCTTCAGCGCTTCGAACTCTTCCAGGCACTGGCCGGCACCGATGGCGACGCAGTTGAGCGGCTCCCGGGCCACCACGATCGGCATGCCGGTCTCGTGCTGCAGGCGCGCCTCGAGCCCGTGCAGCAGCGCCCCGCCGCCCGTGAGCACGATGCCCTGCTCCATGATGTCGGCGGCCAGCTCGGGCGGGGTCCGGTCCAGGGTGACCTTGACGGCGTCGATGATGGCGGACACCGGCTCCTCGATGGCGCGGCGGATCTCCTCGGTGGAGACGACGATCGTCTTGGGGAGCCCGCTCACGAGGTCGCGGCCGCGGATCTCGGCGTGCAGCTCCTGCTCCAACGGGTACGCCGACCCCAGTGTGATCTTGATCTCCTCCGCCGTGCGCTCACCCAGTGCGAGGCTGAACTCCTTCTTCACGAACGAGACGATCGCCTCGTCGAGCTCGTCGCCACCGATGCGCACCGACTGGCTCGTGACGATGCCGCCCAGTGAGATGACGGCGACCTCCGTCGTCCCACCCCCGATGTCGACCACCATGTTGCCGGTCGGCTCGTGTACCGGAAGACCTGCACCGATAGCCGCGGCCATCGGCTCCTCAATGATGTAGGCGCGCCGGGCTCCGGCGTACTCGGCGGCCTCCATGACGGCACGGCGCTCCACTCCGGTGATGCCGGACGGGACGCAGATCACCATGCGCGGCTTGGCGAAGCGGCGCTGGTGCACCCGGTGGATGAAGTAGCGCAGCATCTTCTCGCAGATCTCGAAGTCGGCGATGACGCCGTCCTTCAGCGGCCGGATGGCCTGGATGTTCGACGGCGTGCGGCCGATCATCCGCTTGGCCTCGGCGCCCACGGCCAGCGGGCGGCCGTCCTTGATGTCGACCGCGACCACGGAGGGCTCGTTCAGGACGATGCCGCGGCCGCGGACGTAGACCAGCGTGTTGGCGGTGCCGAGGTCGACGGCCATGTCACGACCAAGGAGGGAAAGGCGATTTTCGGCCATAGCTGGAGTCTCCCGAGGGAATCCTGGAAGGGCGCCGGGGTCTGGCGCCCGTGGTGGTGCGCCCCCAGGCTACGGGACCGGAGGGGGGTTCACAAGGCGGTCGGCGTGCGACACCCATCTGACCTGGGATTCCGGCCGTGCCGGCCGGCGGGGCCGACGAGGGCCTACGAGGCCGCCAGACCGGGGAAGAAGAGGGCGATCTCCCGCGCCGCGGACTCGTGCGAGTCGGACCCGTGGACCAGGTTCTCGGTCGTCTCTATGCCGAATTCGCCGCGGATCGTGCCTGGCGCGGCCTCCGCCGGGTTCGTGGTGCCCATCATGAGGCGCACCACGGCGAAGGTGTCCTTGGGCCCCTCGACCACCATGACGAGCGAGGGCGACCGCGTGATGAAGTCCACCAGGTCGCCGAAGAACGGCCGCTCCTGGTGCTCGGCGTAGTGGACCTCGGCCACCTCCCTGGTGATCGTCCGGAGCTCGGCCGCGACCAGGCGCAGGTTCTTGCGCTCCAGGCGGCTGAGGATCTCGCCGGCGAGCCCACGCTCGACGCCGTCGGGCTTCACGATGACAAGGGTGCGGTCCACGAGGGGTGGACACTACACAACGGCACCCGGCCGGTCCGCCCGCCCTCCGCCCGCCCTCAGCGCCCGGCGTCCTCCCAGGGAACGGCCGAGGCCAGCGCGTCGGCGCGCGCGGTGCCCACGACGTAGAGCGACCCGGCGACCACGACGAGCCCGTCGGCGTCGACCATCCCGCGTGCCACCCGCACCGCGGCGCGCACGTCCCGCTCCTCGTAGACGGCCAGCCCGACGGAGCGGCCCGCCTCCGCCACCGCGGCGACCGGCATGGCGCGCGGCGACTCGGGCTCGCAGGCGACGATCGCGGCGATCCCCGCCGACGCCAGCGGTGCCAGCATGGCCGACGGGTCCCGGCCCGAGAGCATGCCCACCACGGCCACCGACACGCCGTCGACCGCGAATTCCTCGGTGAGCGCGTCCGCCAGAGCGGCCATGCCCGCCGCGTTGTGCGCGCCGTCGACCAGGAGCAGCGGGCGGCGCCCCAGCACCTCGAGGCGGCCCGGCACGCGCACGGCGGCCAGTCCCTCCTCGATCACCTCGGGGTCGAGCGGGCCGTCGAAGAACGCCTCCACGGCGGCGGTGGCGACGGCCGCGTTGACCCCCTGGTGGGCGCCGTGCAGCGGGACCAGGACGTCCTCGTAACGGCCGCCCGGTGTCCAGAGCGTGACCAGGCGGCCCCCGACCGCCACCAGGTTCGACTCGCAGCCGAAGTCGCGGCCCGCGACCCACACCGAGGCCGCACCCACCGCGTCGGCGCGCTCGACGACGATGTCGACCAGCGCCGCGTCCATCTCCCCCACCACGACCCGGCTGCCGGGCTCGATGATGCCCGCCTTGTCCGCCGCGATGCCCTCGAGCGTGGGGCCGAGCACGTCGGTGTGGTCGAAGCTGACGTTGGTGAGCACCGCCACGTCGCCGCGCACCACGTTGGTGCAGTCCCACGTGCCACCCAGCCCCACCTCCACCACCATGGAGTCGACCGCCTCGGTGGCGAACCACGACAGGGCGGCCGCGGTCAGCAGCTCGAAGCGTGTCGGCCGATCCTCGAGCAGCCCTTCGAGCAGCGCCAGCTCGGTCAGCACCGCGGTGAGCGACGCGTCGTCGATCGCCTCTCCGTTGCGGGCCAGGCGCTCGGCCACCGTGTGCAGGTTGGGGCTGGTGTAGGTCCCGACGCTGAGGCCCTTGGCCAGCAGCAGGGAGGTCGCCATGGCCGAGGTCGACCCCTTGCCGTTGGTGCCGGTGATGTGGATGGACGGGATGGTGTCCTGGGGCTCACCGAGCAGCGCGGTCAGGGCGCGCATGCGGTCGAGCGTCGGCAGCGCGCGGCGGCGCGGCATGTTCGACTCGAAGTCGACGTGGGCGTCGAGCCAGGCCAGCGCGTCGGCGATCCCCTCGAACGGCGGCGACACCGGCTGCTCCACGGCGACCGGCTCGGGCCCGGGTTCGGTCAGGACGCGGCGCGGCGGGAGCGGGTCGCCTTGACCGGCGCACCGCCGAGCGGCACCAGCGTCGGGGCCACCCGGTCGAGCACCACGGAGCGGTCCACCACGCACTTGCCCACGTCGGTGCGGCTGGGCAGGTCGTACATCACGTCCAGCAGCACTTCTTCGAGGATGGCCCGGAGGCCACGGGCGCCCGTGCCCCGCAGCAGCGCCTGCTCGGCCACCGCCTCGAGGGCGTCGGGCGTGAACTCGAGCTCGACGTTGTCGAGCGCGAAGACCCGCTCGTACTGCCGGGTCAGCGCGTTCTTGGGCTCGACGAGGATCTGCACCAGCGCGTCCTTGAAGAGCGGCGAGACGGCGCTCACCACGGGCAGTCGCCCGATGAACTCGGGGATGAGCCCGAACTTGATGAGGTCCTCGGGCAGCACGTGGCGCAGGATCTCCCCGTCGTCGCGGTCCTTGCGGTGGACCTCGGCCCGGAACCCGATGCCGCGCTTGCCGATGCGCCCCTCGATGAGCCGGTCGAGCCCCGCGAACGCCCCGCCGCAGATGAACAGGAT
>PMPX01000239.1 GCA_003169235.1 Acidimicrobiaceae bacterium
ATGGCGGCGACCCAGGTGATCGTCCGGCGCCGCCGCTCCCGTCGGCTGCGCGGGCGCCGGCGCCGGCGCGCCGCCGCCGCGGAACGACGCGCCCGGTTCGCCTTGCTCTGTGCCGCCCGCCGCTGCCGGCGGTCCCGCTGCGCCACGAGCTAGCGGAGGAGGCCTTCCAAGAGCTCGAGCACTCTGGAGACCTGCTCGGGGAGCGACCCCGAGTCCGGTCCGAGCCGCAGGTCGGGAGACGTGGGCACCTCGTAGGTGGAGTCGATCCCCGTGAACCCGGGCAGCTGGCCGGAGCGCGCCCGGGCGTAGAGGCCCTTGGGGTCGCGCCGCTCGCACTCCTCGAGCGAGGTGTCGACGAAGACCTCCGCATAGGACAGGCCGGCCTCGGTGTGAAGGGTGCGGATGAGGCGCCGGTCCTCCTCGAAGGGGCAGATCAGCGCGATGAGGGCCAGGACCCCCGACTCGGCGAACATGCGGGCCACCTCCCCCGCCCGGCGCACGTTCTCGGTGCGGTCGCGGTCGGAGAACCCGAGGTCGCCGTTGAGCCNNGCAGGTTGTCGCCGTCGAGCAGGAAGGCGGGACGGCCGCTGTTGACGAACGCCTCCTCCACCGCGGCCGCCAGGGTCGACTTGCCGGCACCCGACAGCCCCGTGAACAGGACCGTGCCGCCCGCCGCACCCAGGGCCGCGAAGCGCTCGCCCCGTGAGAGCCGGCCGCCGTGGCGCACCACGTTCGGGCTGGCGTGCGTGGTGGCGATCACCCGGATGACCCCGGCGCCCGCCGTGGCGTTGGTCGAGGGGTCGATGACGATGAAGCTGCCGGTCGTGCGGTTCGTCGTGTAGTCGTCCACCAGGAGGGGCTCGGTGGAGCGGAACGTGACGCGGCCGATCTCGTTGAGGCCGAGCGAATCCGCATCCTCGTCGCGGTGCAGCCCGTTGATGTCGAGCCGGTACTGCAGCGACTGGGCCGTGGCGCGCACCGTGCGCGTGCCGTGCTTGACGAGGTAGCTGCGGCCCACGGCGAGCGGGGAGCGCTCGTCCATCCAGCAGACCGTCGCCTCAATGTCAGAGGTCAGCGTCGGCCGGTTGTTGGGGCGGCACAGCACGTCGCCCCGCGACACCGCGATGTCGTCCGCCAGCGTGATCACGACCGCCATGGGCGGGAAGGCCTCGGCCACCTCACCGTCGGCGGTCACGATGGAGGCGATCCGCGACGTGGTCCCGGAGGGCAGCACGAGCAGCTCGTCCCCCGGACGGAGCACCCCGCTGGCCACCGTGCCGGCGTAGCCGCGGAAGTCCGGGTTCTCGGGTGTCTGGCTGCGGATGACGTACTGCACCGGGAAGCGGGGGTCGATGAAGTTCTCGTCGCTCCCGATGTAGACCGACTCCAGGTGGTTGAGCAGGGGCGACCCGTCGTACCACCACGTGTGCTCGGAGCGCTGGACGACGTTGTCGCCCTTGAGCGCCGAGATCGGGATGAACGTGATGTCGTGCACGTTCAGGCGGGCGGCGAACTCCATGTAGTCGGACTTGATCCGCTCGTAGCAGGCCTGGTCCCAATCGACCAGGTCCATCTTGTTGACGCACACCACCATGTGCGGCACGCCCAGCATGGAGGACAGGAAGGCGTGCCGGCGCGTCTGCTCGATCACGCCCTTGCGGGCGTCGATCAGGATGAGCGACACGTGTGCGTTCGACGCACCCGTCACCATGTTGCGGGTGTACTCGGTGTGGCCGGGGGTGTCGGCGATGATGAANNACGTCGATGGTGATGCCCTGCTCACGCTCGGCGCGCAGCCCGTCGGTGAGGAGCGCCAGGTCGGCCTCGGGTTGGCCCCGCTGCTCGCTGGTGCGGCGGATCGCCTCGAGCTGGTCCTCGAAGATCCCCTTGGCGTCGTAGAGGAGCCGGCCGATCAGGGTCGACTTGCCGTCGTCCACCGAGCCGGCGGTGGCCAGACGGAGGAGCTCGGCCATCAGAAGTACCCCTCCCGCTTGCGGTCCTCCATGCCGGCCTCCGAGATCCTGTCGTCGGCCCGGGTGGCGCCCCGCTCCGTCAGGCGGGTGCCCGCCACCTCGGCGATGACCAGGTCGATCGTCGTGGCCATGGACTCGACGCAGCCGGTGCAGTCGGCATCACCCACGGTGCGGAAGCGCACCATCGCGTCGAACGCGGGCTCGCCCCCGTCCGGGGACAGGTGCTCGGTGACGGCCATGAGCATGCCTTCGCGCTGGAACACCTCGCGCCGGTGGGCGAAATAGATGGAGGGCACGTCGATGTCCTCGTCGCGGATGTAGTTCCACACGTCGAGCTCGGTCCAGTTGGAGAGCGGGAAGACCCGGATGTGCTCACCCTTGTTGTGGCGCGCGTTGTAGAGGTTCCACAGCTCCGGACGCTGGCTCTTGGGGTCCCACTGGCCGAACTCGTCACGGAAGCTGAAGATCCGCTCCTTGGCCCGGGCCTTCTCCTCGTCCCGCCGGGCTCCGCCGAAGACGGCGTCGTGACGCCCCTCGGAGATGGCCCGGAGCAGCGTGGGCGTCTGCAGCCGGTTGCGGGTGGCGCCAGGCGAGGGGTCCTCCACCGTCCGCCCGGCGTCGATGTCGTCCTGCACCTTGGCCACCACGACCCGGACCCCCACGTCCGCCGCGTGCCGGTCCCGGAATTCCAGCACCTCTCCGAAGTTGCGCCCGGTGTCGACGTGCAGCACCGGGAACGGCACCGGCGCCGGCCAGAAGGCCTTCTTGGCGACGTGCAGCATGACGATGGAGTCCTTGCCGCCCGAGAACATGAGCGTGGGACGCTCGAACTCGGCCGCCACCTCCCGAAAGATGTGGATCGCCTGCGCCTCCAGGGCGCGCAGGTCCGACAAGCGGTAATTGCCCGATCCGGCGTGCCCCGCCGGGCCCTCCTGACCGCCCGGACCAGCAACCGTGCGCGGTGTCGCCAACAGAGCCTCCCTCTGCCTTCCCCCCCTGTGAACGGGGAGAGTTTAGGCCCCGGCCTCCACCGCGCCGGTGCCCGGCTCCTCCGGGGCCGACCCGCCGTCGACGATCGGGTTCCCGTAGGCGTCCTCGGCCGTCGGGGTCGCACCCAGCCAGCTGGCGTCGATGGAGGAGTCGAAGGGGTCCTCGCTGACCCCCTCGCCCATGTCCCGCAGCCAGTTGGCCAGGTCCTCGGTGTCCGATTCGCCCGCGCCCACGGCCCAGAACGGCATCGCCTCGGCATCGGGCATCTCGAGCCGGATGTCGCGGTAGTGCTCCATGCCGGAACCGGCCGGGATCAGCTTGCCGATGATGATGTTNNTTGAGCCCGAAGAGCTGGTCGCTCTTGCCCTCGATGGCGGCCTCGGTCAGCACCCGGGTCGTCTCCTGGAAGGAGGCGGCCGAGAGCCAGGAGTCCGTGGCCAGCGATGCCTTGGTGATGCCCATGAGCTCGGGACGTCCCTCGGCCGGCGTCTTGCCGTCCTCGACGAGCGTCCGGTTGACCTCGGCGTAAATCTGGTTGTCGACGCGCTCACCGGGCAGGAACGGCGCATCGCCCGGCTCCGCCACGAGCACCCGCCGCAGCATCTGGCGCACGATGAGCTCAATGTGCTTGTCGTGGATCGACACACCCTGGTCCCGGTAGACCTTCTGGACCTCTTCGACGAGGTACTGCTGGGTCTCGCGGATGCCCTTGACCTCGAGCAGCTCCTTGGGGTCCTTGGGACCCTCGACCAGCGCGTCACCCGCGCCGACCTCCTGTCCGTCGGTGACCTCGAGGTGGGCGCGCGACGCCACCAGCGTGGAGTCCTCGGTGCCGTCGTCGGCCACCACCGTGATGCGGCGGCCCGTCTCGTCGTCCTCGACCCGGACGACGCCCGAGTGGTGGGCGAGGACCGCGGCACCCTTGGGAGTGCGGGCCTCGAAGAGCTCGNNCCACGCGGGGCAGGCCGTGCGTGATGTCCTCACCGACGACACCGCCGGTGTGGAAGGTCCGCATGGTCAGCTGCGTGCCCGGCTCGCCGATCGACTGGGCGGCGATGACGCCGACGGCCTCGCCGAGCTCGATCATGGAGCCCGTGGCGAGGGACAGCCCGTAACAGGCCGCGCACACGCCCTGGGGCGATTCGCAGGTCAGCACGGAGCGGGTCCGGATGCGCTCGATGGCGTCGTCGTCGCGCATGGCGGCGATGTTGCCGTCGTCGAGCACGGTCCCGACCGGGTACACCGTGCCGTCCGAGAGCTTGACGTCCTCGGTGAGCAGGCGGCCGAAGGCCCTGGTCTCGAGGTAGTTGCGGTGACCCGGCCCGTCGGGGGCCACGCCCTCGATCCAGATGCCACGGGTCGAGCCGCAGTCGTCGATCCGCACGATGAGCTCCTGGGCCACGTCGACGAGGCGACGGGTCAGGTAGCCCGAGTCGGCGGTGCGCAGGGCGGTGTCGGCCAGGCCCTTGCGGGCGCCGTGGGTGGAGATGAAGTACTCCAGCACCGACAGGCCCTCACGGAAGGAGGACTTGATCGGACGGGGGATCATCTCACCACGCGGGTTGGACACCAGGCCCTTCATGCCGGCGATCTGGCGGATCTGCTGCGAGTTCCCTCGGGCACCCGAGTCCACCATCATGTCCAGCGGGTTGAAGGCGATCGTGGCCAGCTGGGCCTCCATGGCCCGCCCGACCTCGGAGTTGGCCGAGGTCCAGATCTCGATCTCCTTCTGGCGCCGCTCGTCGTCGGTGATGATGCCGCGCTTGAACTGCGTCTCTGCCTTCTCGGCCTCCTTCTCGTAGCGGTCCAGGATGGCCTGCTTGTCCGGCGGCGTCTGGACGTCGTTGATGGAGATGGTCAGCCCGGACTGGGCCGCGAAGCGGAAGCCCAGCGCCTTGATCCGGTCCAGGCTCGACGCCACCACGTTCTTGGGGTAGCTCGCCGACAGCTCCTCGACGATCGTCCCGATCGGGGTGTTGCGCTTCCCCACCACGTCGTTGACGAAGGCGAAGCCCTCGGGCAGCGCCTCGTTGAAGAAGACGCGGCCGGGTGTGGTGTCGAAGATCAGCTGGCCCTCGTCGTCCGGCGTCACGCCGGCCGCGGCGAGTCGCCCGGCCAGGGTGGAGCCCGCGGCCGGTCGCAGGGTGATCGGGACCTGGAGCCCCACGTCCCCGGCGTCGAAGGCCGCCTCGAGCTCGTAGATGTGGCGGAAGGCGCGCCCGGCGCCGGTGCCCTCCTCGACCCTGAGGGTCAGGTAGTAGGCGCCGAACACCATGTCCTGGGTGGGCACGGTGATCGGGCGTCCGGTGGCCGGCGACAGGATGTTGTTCGCCGACAGCATCAGCACCCGGGCCTCGGCCTGGGCCTCGGCCGACAGCGGCAGGTGGACGGCCATCTGGTCGCCGTCGAANNAAGTCGGCGTTGAAGGCGGTGCACACGAGGGGGTGGACCTGAATGGCCTTGCCCTCGACGAGCACGGGCTCGAAGGCCTGGATCCCGAGGCGGTGCAGGGTGGGCGCGCGGTTCAGCAGCACCGGGTGCTCACGGATGACGCCCTCGAGGACGTCCCACACCTGGGGCCGGCGCCGCTCGACCATGCGCTTGGCCGACTTGATGTTCTGGGCCAGCTCGGCGTCGACCAGCCGCTTCATGACGAAGGGCTTGAACAGCTCGAGCGCCATCAGCTTGGGCAG
>PMPX01000335.1 GCA_003169235.1 Acidimicrobiaceae bacterium
CAGTGCCGGGCGGGTGCGCTCCGAGCACAAGCGACGGACGTCGATACAGCGACCAGAGTCGGGCGGCTTGGTTCTCGGCCGACGAGTGGAGGTTGCGTGGCGCCGATTATTTGTCGTCATCTCTACGTAATGTGGTTGACAAGAAGGAACCAACCGAGTAGAAACAGCGGTTAACTAGTGCCGCGATGGCGGCCGGAGATCGGGGGAAACATGCTCTCATCGGTGCGGCGTCAAGCCGCTGTGCTCGTGGCCACGGTGGCCGTGTTCAGCCTGGGTCTGTCAGCCCTGGGCACTTCTGGTGCTTCGGCACAGACCACGCCTGGAGTGACCTCCAACTCAGTGAAGCTGGGTCTCCTCGCGGATCTGACCGGTCCCCTCGCGTCTTCTTTTGGTGGTGTGGCGCAGGGCGCGCAGGCGCGCATCGATCAACAGAATGCCAGTGGAGGTGTCTACGGCAGGAAGATCCAGCTTGCAGTCGGTGATGATCAGTCCAACCCGAACGATGCCCTGACGGTGACGCAAGGCCTTGTGCAACAGCAGGGCATCTTTTCTCTCATGGCGGAGAGTGCCTTCTTTACTTTGGTCTACAAGTACCTCGGGCAACAGCAGATCCCCACGGTGTCGGGCCAGCCTTATGACGGCGGGCCAGAATGGGCAGACCCGTCCAGCCATGACCTCGTGGACGGAGCCGGTGCCCAAAATCCGAATACACCAAATCTGGGCTGGGAGTGGTTGATCAAGATCCTCAAGGCGGACAAGATCACCAAACTGGCGACTCTCGCCAACGGCTTTTCCGCAGCAAGTGTTGCGTACGCCAACGGAATCAAGGCGGCGGCTGAAGCAGCAGGAATCCAGGTCGTCGATGAAGACAACTCGCTGACCGAAACCCAAACCGACCTGACGCCAAATGCGATCACAATGAAGAAGTCTGGCGCTAACGGCTGGGTAGGACTCACGTCTCTATTCAGTGAGCAAGCGCTGATGACAGCTCTTCATCAACAAGGTGCCACTAACATCAAGGCTGTCTTGCTCGGCCAGTACGCAGGGGCGTTGCTGCAGCCGCCGCTCAACAGTATTGACCAGGGAACGATTGTTCCGTTCTACTACAAGACACCCGAGATAAGCCCGGCCGTGGGTGGTCAACTGGTCGCTGCCCTGCGGAAGTACACGGGATACAAGGGAGGTTCGCCCCCGCCAAACTTGGGCTACTACTTTGGCTGGGCATCAGCGCAGATCGCCATCACTGGCCTTCAGGCTGCGGGAAAGAACCTGACAGTCAACAGTTACCTCAACGGTTTGCACAAGCAGGCGGCGTACACCGCCGGTGGTCTCCAAGTTCCCGTAAATCTGGCGCAGATCAAACAAGGAACCTACGCGCCGGCAGCGGCCGGTAACTGCGAGTACGCCCTGAAGGTGAGCGGTACGAAGTTCGTTCCCCTCTCCACGCAGCCGTACTGCACGCCGACCGATTTCTACAAGCAGTAGTCAACTCGGGCGAACTCCACCCGCTCCTGCGCGCATATCGCAATAGCTAAAGGGACGGTTGAGTCATCGTGACCTACTGTGTCCGTTGTCGTCAATCGTGGAACCACCCTTGGCGTCGAGGTGACAGATGACAGCATATCTAATCGCCGGGCTCGTCCTGGGCGGCATATACGCACTTGTGGCAGCCGGCTTAGTTGTCACTTACACGTCCTCGGGCATCTTGAACTTCGCCTTCGGCTCGATGGCCTATTTCATCGCCAAGCTCTACTTTTTTCTCCACACCCAACATGCGTGGTCGACGGCTGTCGCCGTGTTCTTCTGCCTCGTGGTCGTTGCTCCGCTGTTGGGAGCGATGCTGTGGGCTGTCCTCTTTCGGAGCCTCCAAGATTCAACGACACTGGTGAAGATTGTCGCGACAATCGGCCTCTCCGTTGCAATCCCGGCAGTAGCCGTCATCGCGTTCGGGAGTGATCCAAGTGGGCTCGTGCCGGGCGTTTCCCCACAGCCAGTGCCCGTTTACAATATTTTTGGCACGGCGGTAACCCTTGATCAAGTGATCGTCCTAGCGTGCGTCGCATTCATCGGCATCGCGGGATGGTGGGTCATGAGGTTCACCGACGTCGGGCTGGTGTTGCGCGCTATGGTCAGTTCTCGAGCGTTGACCAAAGCAACGGGTACGAATCCGGCCCCATATTCGATTGGCGTCTGGGCAACGACAACGTTCATTGCTGGGTTAACCGGGATTCTGATCGCTCCGGTAACGGGGTTGACGAGTAGCGGCTTCACCCTTCTAATGGCGTCTGCATTCGCGGCCGTTATTGCTGCGAAGTTCCGCTACGTAGGGCGTGCCATTCTGGCCGCCCTGCTGCTCGGTCTCCTCGGAGGCGTCATCCAGCGTTACGTTCCACCGCAGAGTCTCT
Source organism: Acidimicrobiaceae bacterium (assembly GCA_003169235.1). Taxonomy (GTDB): domain Bacteria; phylum Actinomycetota; class Acidimicrobiia; order Acidimicrobiales; family RAAP-2; genus Bog-473. The sequence continues at coordinate 2,406 of PMPX01000335.1, forward strand.
GGTCAACCGCGGCGACCAGCTCCGTTCCATTCGCAATTATCGTTGGCTTTCTCGTCTATTACATCTCACGTGGCCAAGCAGCAGAGTCCGGCGCAGTCGGAAGCGCGCTGGATGCAGCAATTGCTGTGCGCAGTTCGGACGCCCGAGGGGCCGGAGCTCGAAAGGTGGCGTACCGGGTACCGACATCTGCGGATGACGTCTCCGTCGGTCCAGTTCGTAGACGGCGGAGTGGCGCGAACCTCATTCCGATGGGAGTCGCTGGCGTGGCTTTGATCGTATTCTCTGTTCTGGCTGGCTCGTTTTGGGTTGGTGTAGTGGGAAGCGGTGTGACCTTCGCGATAGCGTTCCTTTCCTATACGTTGATAACCGGTGAGGCCGGAGTGATATCGCTGTGTCAGATCACTTTTGCTGGGATCGGAGCCATCACGACGGCCGAGCTTGCGTCGAATGCTCATCTTCCGATGCCGTTGGCCCTGCTTGGCGCAGGACTCATTGTTGTACCGGTGGCTGGATTACTTGGCTATCTCACAACGCGCCTGGGTGACCTCTACATTGCGCTCGTTACTCTGACGTTCGGCTTACTGATGGATAACTTGGTATTTACGCTCAATACCTTCTCAAATTTCGGGGCTGGAGTCTCCATTTCGAGACCGAGCGCCATGGTAGGTGACAAAGCATTTCTTTACGTTGCCTTCGCTATCTTCATCGTCTTAGCTGGTTTGATTGT
>PMPX01000035.1 GCA_003169235.1 Acidimicrobiaceae bacterium
AGCGCATCGGCCAGGACGCCGATCAGAGCGGGCACCTCCGTCACCTCGACGGGAGTGGAGGCGACGCACACGCCGTCGCGCCAGTGGCTCAGCACGATCTTCCGCTCCTCCGGGTGCTTGGTGACCCGCAGCGTCGCACCCTGGCCCCGAGCGTCGGGAATGCTGAGGCGCCTCGGCTGCATGCTCCGAGTATGACCCTGCGGCGCCCCTGCGTCGAGGGGCGTGACCGATCCGGCGTGACGATGGGCACGATATGGCGGCATTGGCGAAAACCCCGGCGCGCCAGAGCGCATTTTGGCAGTCGCGAAACGCCCCCGCCACTGGATTCCGCAAAGGCAGGGGGACTCGTCATTCGGCTGCGGCATCTGGTTCGGCCTGTGCCAGAACAGCTAGGTGGAGATTGCCCCAGTCGTGCCGCAGGGTGCGCGCAGGTCCGGCGTGTGGGGGCATTCACCCTGGGCCGGTGTCATCAGGTGGGACGCACCTTGCCCTGTTCCAGGGGGGGTGGGCGGCGGATCTCACCTATCATTTCTGGAGCATCTTTGTCGCGCGAGGCTGAGGCATACATGGAACAGAACGACGAACGTACTGTGGACGGTGGAGGGCTCCCGAGAAAGACGCTCGTCGAGGTTCACTTCAAGTTGTTTGGCACCGATGGGGTGTCGCTTCAATCCCTAGAGCTTTCCAACGCCCTTCGCTCGAGGGGCTGGCGGGCCTTCCCCTGTGCTTCTGACGTGCCACCGCACACTGAAGGCTTAATGTTGCCGGAACTCTCCTACCAGTCGCCAGATGCCGTCGCGCTGCGCAAGCGGGTCTTCCCGACCTCCAAGAGTCATCCGCCGGCGTCGGACGGGGAAAGCCTCGTCATGGAGATCACTGAGCGTGCGGAGCGTATTCGGCGACAGATCGAGGAGTTCGTGGATGTCTGGGAGATCCCGTTGCTCCACGTTCGAAACATCATGTCCCTGCCGTACAACCTTCCGGCCACTCTTGCCTTGTACAACCTCGCGACTGATCGGCCTGACATCGGCTTTCTCATGCAGCACCACGACATCTACTGGGAAGGTCCGAATGCCAAGAACTTCCTGACACCGTATTCACAGGTCAACGACATGATGGATCACATCATGTGTCCGACGTTGCCCAATGCACACCACGTGCTGATCAACCCTCTCGCTGCTGAGGCGTTGCGCGCCAGGAAAGGCATCGTTGGCACCATCGTTCCCGATGGCTTCAACTTCGATCGAGACGTACCTGTCATCGACGAGCACGCCTTCCGCACCAAGCTGGAGGTGCTGGTCGGTGATCCCAGACCCGTCGGCGCTGACGACCTCGTGGTGGCAATGCCGGCCAGAATTGCCATCAACAAGGCGATCGAATTGGCCATTCAGTTTGTGGCAGCACTCAATCTCGAGCGCACGTCTCTCGAGAGCGCGCCAGACGGGCTGGGGTTGAATCGGCGGCGGTTCGGCCCCACGAGCAGCATCGTTCTGCTACTCCCGCAGGGCGAGGATCTCGACGACAACCGACCCTACTTCGAAAGGCTCCTGTCGTACGCTGAGCAGCTTGGGATCAAGCTCGCCTACGGGGGCAATATGGTCGTCCCCGACCGACGATTCCAGCACGACGACCCCGACCATTATCCCTTCTATGGCACCTATCGAGCGGTCGACCTTGTCTGCTATCCGCCTGAGCACGAAGGATTCGGCAACCAGGCGATTGAGACCGTCTGGGCGAGACGACCCCTGGCGGTCCTCGAATACCCGGTGTTCAAACGATTCGTCCGCGACCATGTTCCGCACTACATCTCGCTGGGGGGCACAGAACAGCTTGATCGGCTGGAAGAGTTCGGAGGGCTGCATCAACTTCGCCACGACATCCTGGGCGGAGCAGTGCAGCAGGCTATTGCGGTGCTCACGGAGCATGACCTTGAGAGGCGGTGGACAGATGAGAATTTCACCGCCCTGCGCGCGTTCTGTGGGATGGACGCGGTTGCCACTGAGTACATCCGGTTGTACACCAAGATCATGGGAGACATCGGACCCTAACGATCTACCCCACCATGCGGCCACGAAACGACGACCGTTGCGGCGACCCCAACGACGCAGATTCCTCGTGGCGTGGTCGCCCTGTCCCGTGCTCCGAGGGGCACCCGCTCCCGGCGTTATATATGTGATCCACAGGTCCTGGGCTGTGTCCTATGGAAGCACACTCACTGGGCGTCGGCGACTCCTTCGATGAGGCCCTCGAAGAGGTCGCTCCGGTCGCTCTGACCTCGCTCGCCGGCGTGCTTTCGCTGGCGCTTCAAGATGGTGAGGAACTGCGGACCGGTGTCGAAGAATCCACACCGCTCACAGACGCTCTCGAAGGAGCAGCCGAGAAGGGCCGGTCTCGTGCAGTGACCGTTAGCAAGGAGCCGACGGTGATCGCTGACCGACGGCGTGCTCGAGCTCGGAGCCCGAAGAGGAGGGGCGGCGCCGGAGAGTCCGTAGTACTGGGCTTCGACCGCCTCGGTCACCTTGAAGTACGCATCGGCGACGGTGTCATCGGAGATGCGGGCATAGATCAGCGTCATGTCCATGGAGCGGTGCCCGAGCAAGGCGGCGATGGCCTCGAGGCTCATGCCCCGGTTGATCG
>PMPX01000245.1 GCA_003169235.1 Acidimicrobiaceae bacterium
TGCGGCGACGTCGGGTTCGGCAAGACGGAGGTGGCCGTGCGGGCCGTCTTCAAGGCGGTGCAGGGCGGCGCGCAGGCGGCGGTGCTGGCGCCGACCACGCTGCTCGCCAGCCAGCACGCCCAGACCTTCGCCGACCGCTACGCGCCGTATCCGCTGCGGGTCGAGATGCTGAGCCGCTTCCTGTCGCCGGCGCAGCAGAAGGACGTCGTGCAGGGACTGGCCGACGGGAGCGTCGACGTCGTCATCGGGACCCACCGGCTGCTGGCACAGGACGTGCAGTTCAAGGACCTCGGGCTGCTGGTCGTCGACGAGGAGCAGCGCTTCGGGGTGTCGCACAAGGAGACGGTGAAGCGCATGGCCGAGGGCGTCGACGTGCTGACGCTGACGGCGAGCCCGATCCCGCGCACGCTGGAGATGGCGCTGACCGGCATCCGCGACCTGTCCATGGTGAACACGCCGCCGGCCGACCGCCGGCCCATCCTCACCTACGTCGGGGAGCAGGACCCGTCCGCGGTGAGCGAGGCGCTCCGGCGCGAGCTCCTGCGCGAGGGTCAGGCCTTCTACGTGCACAACCGGGTGTCCGACATCGACCGCGTGGCCCGGGACATCCGCGACCTCGTTCCCGAGGCCAGGGTGGCGATCGCCCACGGGCAGATGGACGAGGGGAGCCTCGAGACCGTGGTGCTCGACTTCTGGGAGCGGCGCCACGACGTGCTGGTGTGCACGACCATCATCGAATCGGGCATCGACATGCCGTCGGTCAACACGCTGATCGTGGACCGGGCCGACCTCCTGGGCCTGGGCCAGCTGCACCAGATCCGGGGCCGGGTGGGCCGTGGCGGCCAGCGGGCCTACGCCTACCTCTTCCACCCGGCCGACCGCGTCCTCTCCGAGCAGGCGTACGAACGGCTGCGCACCATCGGCGAGCACACCGAGCTCGGCTCCGGCTTCAAGATCGCCATGCGCGACCTCGAGATCCGGGGCGCCGGGAACCTCCTGGGCTCGGACCAGTCGGGGCACATCGCCGCGGTGGGCTACGACCTGTACGTCCAGCTCGTGGCGGAGGCGGTGGCGGAGGCCCGGGGCGAGGCCAGGCCCGCCCCCCCGACGGTCTCCATCGACGTCCCGGGTGACGCCCACCTGCCCAAGGACTACGTGGCCGCCGAGGACGCCCGGCTCGAGGCCTACCGCCGGCTGGCGTCGGTGGGCAGCGCCGCGGACGTGGACGACATCGGCGTCGAGTGGGCGGACCGCTACGGCCCGCTGCCCGCCCCGGCCCAGGGCCTCCTGGCCGTGGCCCGGCTGCGCGCCAGCGCCATGGCACGGCGCATCGGTGAGATCACCATGAGCTCCGTCCGGCCGGGTGGCGTCCGCCAGCCCACGGTGCGAGTGTCGCCCGTCTCGCTGCCCGCGAGCGCCCAGGTGCGGCTGCGGCGCGTGGCTCCCGGCGCGACCTACCGCGAGGACCTGGCCCAGCTCCTGCTGCCGATCGCCGCGGGGGCACCGGCCGCGGACGCCGTGCGCAGCGTGATCGAGGACCTGGTGCCCCTGCCCGATGCGGGATCCGGCGGAGACGTCTTGTAGAGTGCGCGGCGCGTGAAGCGGCTCCTCGTCCTCCTCATCGTCCTCGTCGGCGGCGTTGCCGCGGCCGCGCTCGCCGTGCCCACCAACGCGGCCAACGTGAACGGCAGCACCATCAGCCAGGCGTCCCTCAATTCGGACCTGCACGCGATCTCGGGCAGCGCCTCCTACCAGTGCTACCTGAACTCCCAGGCCTACCTCTCGTCGAGCGGCGAGCAGGAACTGCCGCCGGTCAGCGGCGCGGGCAAGGGCCAGGACGGGTCCGGGGACCAGCCCACGGCCACCAGCGCCTTCGTGGCCACGTATCTCGACACCGAGGTCGGCCACCAGATCGTCCTCGACGTCGCGGACCAACGCCACGTGACCGTGACGCCCGCCCAGCTGGCCGACGCCCGCACCGACCTGAGCGCGCAGATCTCCCAGGTCATGTCCGAGATCCTGCAGGAGCCCGTGGCGCAGGACGTCCGCTACACCTGCAGCCTCACCGGTCAGCCCCTCACCGGCGACCAGGTGCTCAGCACCATGCCGTCGTCGTTCGTCGACCAGCAGGTGCAGTTCGTCGCCACGGCCAGCGCGCTGCAGGAGGACCTGGCCGGCGTCGGCTCCAGCCCGGCGGACCTCGAGGGCTACTTCCAGCGGCACCTCGCCGAGTTCGACACGGCGTGCTGGACGGTGGGGGTGTACTCCAGCCAGTCGGACGCCCAGGCGGCGGCCGCCGAGGTGGCGGCCGGAACACCGTTCTCCCAGGTGGCGGCGAAGGCCACCCAGGGCGGCCCACAGACGTGCGAGCTGCTGCCGATCATCGCGTCCGAGCTCCCGTCGACCGCCAAGCTCGCGTCGCTCCCCACGGGCACGGTCTCGGCGCCCATTGGGGTCAACGGGAGCTACGTCCTCGTACAGATCACCTCGCGGACGCCGACGGCGTACTCCAAGGCCGCGCCGATCGTCGCCGAGGTGGTCCAGCAGGCGGGGGCGAAGGCGACCCAGGCGGCCATCACGGCGAAGGAGCGCCACTCCTCGGTGACGGTCGATCCGCGCTACGGCGTGTGGCTGCCCGAGCAGGCGACCGTCTTCCCGCCCCTGGCCCCCGCCTCCTCGGACGTGCTGAACGCGTCGGCGAACGAACCCGCCACCGCATCGGCATCGGCATCGGCATCGGCATCGGCACCGGCCGGCGCGACCGGCGGCTGACCGTGGCGCGGCTCCGCCCCCACGTCACGGTGGTGGGCCTCGGGCCCGCCGGCAGCGACCTCCTCGGTGACGCCACCGCCGCGCTCCTGGCGGCTCCCGGACGCGTCTTCCTCCGGACGGCGCGCCACCCGGCGGCGGCGAGCGCCGTCGGTGCCCGCTCCTTCGACGAGCTGTACGAGTCCGCGGCCACCTTCGACGACGTGTACGCCGCCATCGTCGAGGAGCTGGTGGCGGCGGCGGTGGACGCGGCGCCCGAACCGGTCGTCTACGCGGTGCCGGGGTCACCCCTGGTGGCGGAGCGCAGCGTCGAGCTGCTGCGGGCCGACGACCGGGTCGAGGTGACCGTGCTGCCCGCCCTCTCGTTCCTGGACCTGGCCTGGGCGGCGCTCGGCATCGACCCCCTCGCCGTCGGGGTGCGGCTCATGGACGCGGCCGCCTTCGGGGACGTCGCGGCGCGCGAGCGGGGCCCCTTCCTCCTGGCCCAGTGCTGGTCGCGCCACCTTCTCTCCGAGGTGAAGCTCAGCGCCCCGGACGAGGCGGGCCCCGAGCTCCCGCGCCCGGTGATCCTGCACCACCTCGGCCTGCCCGACCAGCTGGTCGTGGCGGTCGACTGGTGGGAGCTCGACCGGACGGTGGAGCCGGACCACCTCACGTCGCTCTATGTCCCGGCGACCCCCGCCCGCGCCGACGTGTCGTCCGGTGACGAGATGGCACGGCTGGTCGCGCTGATGGACACACTGCGCGCCCGCTGCCCGTGGGATCGGGCGCAGACCCATGCGTCGCTGATGCCGCACCTCGTCGAGGAGTGCTACGAGGTCCTGGACGCGCTGTCCGCGCTGGACGGGACCGTCGAGGCGTCCGCCCACCTGCAGGAGGAGCTCGGCGACCTCCTGTTCCAGATCGTGTTCCACGCCCGCCTGGCCGACGAGGAGGGCCGGTTCGACCTGGCCGACGTCGCGCGCGCGGTCCACGACAAGCTGGTGCACCGCCACCCCCACGTCTTCGGCGACGTCGACGCCGAGAGCGCGGACCAGGTCGTGTCGAACTGGGAGGCGATCAAGAAGAGCGAGAAGGGGCGGCGCAGCGTCACCGAGGGCATCCCGGCGGGGCTGCCGGCGCTCATGTTGACCACCAAGCTGGCGCGCAAGGCACGCTCGGTCGGCGTGGAGCCCTACCCCGCCGGCGCGGCGGGTGGGACCACGGCGACGCTGGACGCGCTGGTGGCGCGGGCCCGGGACGCCACGCCGGCCTCCGACGATCCATTGGCCGGCCAGGCGGACGAGATGCTCGGACAGGTGGGCGAGCTCCTCTTCGCGGTGGCCACCCTCGCGCAGTGCCTCGGCGTGGATGCCGAACAGGCGCTGCGCGAGCGCGCACTGGCGTTGCGAGCGGACATCCTCGCCGTCGAAGGCGTCCCCGAGCAGGGGATTGGCAACCGCTAACCTTGTGCCCCGGGTCCCACCAGGGCCGGGAACCCAAGGAGTGATGTCGTGAGCACCATTGAGCACGTGATCGGGCGCGAAGTCCTCGACTCCCGCGGCAACCCGACCGTGGAGGCGGAGGTGGTGCTGGACTCAGGCGCCCGGGGGCGCGCCATCGTGCCGTCCGGCGCGTCGACGGGCATCCGCGAGGCGGTCGAGCTGCGCGACGGGGGCGAGCGCTTCTCCGGCAAGGGCGTGCTGCGCGCCGTGGCCAACGTCAACGGCGAGATCGCCGACGCGGTCCGCGGGCTGGACGCGCTCGACCAGCGCGCCGTCGACCTCACCATGATCGACCTCGACGGGACGCCGGACAAGGGACGGCTCGGCGCCAACGCGATTCTCGCCGTGTCGCTGGCGAGCGCCAAGGCGCTGGCCGACGACCTCGAGATCCCGCTCTACCGCTCCATCGGCGGGGCCAACGCCCACACGCTCCCGGTGCCCATGTTCAACGTGCTCAACGGTGGCGCCCATGCCGACAACTCCGTGGACTTCCAGGAGTTCATGNNTGATGCCCGTCGGTGCGGCCTCGTTCAGCGAGGCGCTGCGCTGGGGGACGGAGACCTACCACGTGCTGCGTTCCATCCTGGCCGAGCGCGGGCTGTCGACCGCCGTGGGCGACGAGGGAGGGTTCGCGCCCGACCTCCCGCACAACGAGGACGCGGTGAAGCTGCTGCTCGAAGCGATCGAGGCCGCCGGCCGCGTGCCCGGGGACGAGATCGCGCTGGCCCTCGACCCTGCGACGAGCGAGCTGTGGGACGACGGGTCCTACGTCCTCGCCGGGGAGGGTCGGACGCTGTCGCCCGCCGAGCTGGCCGACTACTGGGTCGACCTGGTGGACCGCTATCCGATCGTGTTGATCGAAGACGGCATGGCAGAGGAGGACTGGGACGGCTGGTCGCTCCACACCGAGACGCTGGGTGGGCGGATCCAGCTGGTGGGTGACGACATCTTCGTCACCAACGCCGAGATCCTCGAGCGTGGGATCCGCGAGGGCGTGGCCAACGCCGTCCTCATCAAGCTGAACCAGATCGGCACCCTCACCGAGACGCTCGAGACGGTGGCGCTGGCGAACCGGGCGTCCTACGCGACCGTGATTTCGCACCGCTCCGGCGAGACGGAGGACACGACCATCGCCGACCTGGTGGTCGCGGTGAACGCGGGGCAGATCAAGACTGGTGCGCCGGCCCGGTCCGATCGTGTGGCCAAGTACAACCAGCTGCTCCGGATCGAAGAGGACCTGGGCGAGTCGGCGAGCTTCCCGGGGCGCAGCGCGCTGGCGGGGGAGGGGGTCCGGCGTGGCGGGAGGTAGCCGCCGGTCGGGGCCGAAGCAGAAGGCGAAGGCGAAACCGAAGGCGAGGCAGCGACGGGTGGCCGGTGCCGGGACCGCGATTCGCTCCCGGCTGGTGCTGCTCGGCGCCGTCGTGGTCTCGGCGATCGTCCTCTTCGCGTGGTTCCCTGCCGGCTCGCTGCTCAACCAACGATCGAACCTGGCCGGCACCGAGGCCCAGTTGGCCACGCTGCACAAACAGGATGCCGCGCTGGCCCAGGAGAAGAAGAACCTGAGCGACGCCAACGAGATCGGGCGCATCGCCCGGGAGCAGTACCAGCTGGTGAGCCCGGGCCAGCAGGCGTACGAGGTGCTCCCGCCGTCGGGCGCTGCGGCCGCCGGCACCCCCTACGCCGGTGACCCGGGGTCGGACGGACCCGTCACCCCGTCGGCCGCGGCGGAGCTGCCGCCCGGGGGCGTGACGACCACGACG
>PMPX01000233.1 GCA_003169235.1 Acidimicrobiaceae bacterium
TCGAGGAAGAGGACGCCGTGCGTCGCCAGGCTCACCTCGCCCGGCCGGAGCGACCAGCTGCCGCCGCCGACGAGCGAGACGACGGAGGCCTGGTGGTGCGGCGCCCGGAACGGCGGTCGGTCGAGCAGCACGCCGTCGGGCAGGGCGCAGCCGGCCGCCGAGTGGATGCGGGTGACCGCGAGCGCCTCCTCGGCGGTGAGGGGCGGGAGCAGGCCCGTCAGCCGCTCGGCCAGCATGGTCTTGCCGGATCCGGGCGGGCCGATCATGAGGAGGTGGTGACACCCGGCGGCGGCGACCTCGACGGCGCGGCGGCCGACGGCTTGGCCGCGCACGTCGGACAGATCGGGTGGATCGGGGGCGGTGTTGGCTCCGGCCGGGGGCGGGGGGCCGGGCCAGCGGGCTTCGCCGCGCAGGACGCGCACCAGATCGGCCAGCGCGGCCGCGCCATGGGCGTCCTCGCCGCGCACGAGGGCGGCCTCCCGCACGTCACAGAGGGGTACCACCAGGCCCAGGGGCACGGCAGCAGCGTCGGCCAGGGCGATCATGCCCGGGACGTGGCGTAACGAGCCGTTGAGTCCCAGCTCGCCGCAGAAAGCGAAGCCGTCGGTGCAGGAGGAGTTCAGCTCGCCGGCGGCGACGAGGAGGCCGATGGCGATCGGGAGGTCGAGGCCCGCACCGCCCTTGCGCATGCCGGAGGGCGCAAGGTTGATAGTGATGCGCCGGAGCGGCCAGCTCAGGCCGCTGGAGAGAATGGCCGCACGGACCCGGTCCCGTGCCTCTCTGACCGAGGCGTCGGGGAGCCCCACGATGGTGAATCCCGGGAGGCCGTTCGAGATGTGCACTTCGACCGAGACGGGGGTTCCGATCGTGCCCTGAAGCGCGGCCGACGCGATGGAGGCGAGCACGGAGGAGAACGGTCTGGCGACGCAGCCGTCGGGCCGTCACACCGTCCTCAAACCGTCCGTTCATATCGACGGCGAGTCACATCCGGTTCGGAGCAAGCCGGGGTGCCCTGTCCCTCGACGCTGCACTGGCGACCAGGAGCGCCCTACCCCTCCGTTGGGGTTATTCCGACGATCGGGTCACCAGTCGTCGATCTCGCCGCTGCGCCGGCGAACTGGGCGTCGCCGAAGCTGAAGACGCCGCCGTCGTCGCCGACGAGCCAGTATCCGTTCCCGTCAGACGTCGCTGCCACCCCGACGATCGGGCCGTTCAAGCTCTTGCCGCCCATCGACCCGTCGAACGCGGCATCAAAGGAGAAGACGCCCCCGTCGGACGCGGCCAACCAGTAACCACCGGTTGGACTCGCCGCGACGCCGACGACGGGGGCATTGAGCCGACTCCCTCCCATCGAACCATGGAACACGGCATCCCCGAACGCGAAGACTCCACCATCGGCTGCCACCAACCAGTAGCCGAGACCGTCGGGGGACGCGGCGATGCCGACGATCGGGGCGTTGAGCCGCGTGCCGCCCGTCGACCCGTAGAACGCGGCGTCGCCGAACGCGAAGACCCCCCCGTCGGCCGCCACCAGCCAGTAGCCACCGCCGTCAGGGGTGGCGGCCATGCCCACAACGGGGCCATTGAGGTGCCGCCCGGCCAGCGATCCGTAGAACGCGGCGTCGCCGAAGTTGAAGACGCCACCGTCGGCGGCCACCAACCAGTAGCCACCACCGTCCGACGTCGCCGCCATGCCGACGATCGGAGCAACGAGGTGTTCTGCCTCGGCCGAACCGAACAGGCCGGCCCCGCCGTAGGCGAGCACGCTGCCATCAGCCCTGGCCAGCCGGTAGCCCGACCCGGCGAGCACGGTGAAGGCCGCCACGGCCATGTAGCCCGAGGTCTGGCCGACCAAGACCAGTTCGTGGGTCCCCGGCGCCAGGTCCGCGGGGACGGTGAACGTCAGGTGGACGCTGCCGTCGGGACCGGCGACGACCTGGCCGACGTCGACGGAGTTCGAGTGGACGGTAGCGTCCACGGTCTCACCGGGGGTGAATCCGGTGGCCGTCACCGTGGCCGAAGCGTTCTGGATCACCGTGGTCGGAGTGACCACTGCGGACTCGGGCAGGACCTCGGAGCACGAGGGCGAGAACGCGGTCGTGTGGTCGGTCGCCGGCGTCCCGTTCGTGCTGGTGGTCAGCGTCGCCACCAACGAGGTGCCGACGGACTGCAGGGGAACGGTGGCGACAAGGGTTCCGGATGCGCTGAACGTATCGGTCTGCAGGAGCGTCCGTCCCTCGGGTGAGCTGTTGCAGTCGGCAGCCTGGTAGATCTGCACGATCGTCCCGGCGGCGGCGTTGGGGACCGCGACGAGCACGCTGGTTCCGTTCACCCCGGTCAGATTCGCCGCCACCACGACCGGGCCCTTGGTCACGGGCGTAGTGACGATCCCGCTGTTGTTGTCATAGAGCAGATTGCTGAGGAGGGGAGTGCTCCCGGTGTGGATGCCCGTCCCTCCGTTGTTGGCGACCACGTTCCCGCCAGTGGGGTCGGCGGGTCACGGAGGGTCCGAGGTGGGCGCGCCGGCCGTCGGGCTCCCGCCGATGACGGTGCCCGTGTTGCCGGAGAGGTCGAGGATGCCGGTCCCGCTATTGGGCACGGACGTCGTCCCGTCCGCTCCCACCCCGATCTTGTTGCCCTGGACGGTGCTGGGACCGTAGAGGTCGAGTCCGTCCGCCGACGGTGATCCCGAGATCACATTGCCCGATCCCGGGGTCGGGCCCCCGATCACCCCGCCCTGGGTGCCGACGGTGACCAGCGCGACCTGCGAGGGGGGAAGCGATCCGGTGCCGAAGGTGGTGCTGCCGATGGTGAAGGCGGCGGCGGCGGTGATCGCCGCGCTCGGGGTGCCGGCGTAGGGAGCGATGGCGGCATTGCCGAGGGCGGTCGTGCCGATGAAGTTGTTCTGCACGGTCGCCGACTGGATGAGTGCCAGGTTCTCCAGGTTTCCCGAGATGGTGTTCTCCTTCTGGCCCGGGATGCCGATCCGGGTCCCCGTGCCATTGAGCACATTCACCCCCAGACCGTTGGGCAGGGCGGTCGTTCCGAGTTTGTCGGTGCCGATCTGGTTGCCGATGACCGACTCGTTGACTCCCGAGCTCACCTGGCCACCGATCTGCACGCCGACCCCGTTGTCGGAGATCTGATTGTTCGGCCCGAGTGTGTCGCCGGTCCCGGTGAGCGCCACTCCGTAGGCCTGGGTGCTCGTCGGTGTCGTCACGCCGTCACCGACCGGTCCGATGATGTTCCCTTGAATGATCGAGCTCAGCGGGGTGATCTGGGTGGTACCCGACCCCGGATATGCACCGCTCGGACCCGTGAAATTGGACGTGGTCATGCTCGTCTGGACCCCGATGTTCTGACCGGTGATCACGTTGCGACCGGTTCCGGCGATGCCGACCGTGGTGGTCGTGGCACCCCGGATCGACACGCCGGAGGGTGTTCCACAGACGTCGGGCAGGGCGGTCTGCCCGGTGATGTCCGTTCCGATCAGGTTCCCCAGCACGCTGGTGCCCGACACCTTGGTCCCGTCGATGTCGACCTGGACGTTGCCCGCACCCGTGATCACGTTGCCCGCACCGGCCGACGTCCCCCCGATGGTGTTCCCCGATGCCCGCCCGTCCACCATGACCCCGGCGAGGGGCACCTGCCAGAAATCGGTGTCGCTGGGCAGGCACTCCGGTAGAGCCGTGCCTCCGTTGATCAGGCCGATGATGTTGCCCTGGACCGAGTTGTTGTTGGCCCCGTTGGTGTAACCGGCGATGGCCACCCCCGCTGTCCCGTAGGCGACAGANNCCCGACGCGTTGTTGACGAATACCGGCTCGAGGTCACCCGCGTAGCCCCCGAACGAATTGACGCCGATGTAGTCGCCGTAGACCTTGTCGCCCGTCGACGTACCCCCGATGGCGATACCGGTGCTGGTCTTGTCGACGTAGTCCCTGTCGGTGACGGTCGATCCCCCGATCATGTCGTTCGAGGAGTTCGTGAGGTTGATGCCGATGAGCACCGGCGTCGCCGTCGTGTTGCTGTTCAATCCGACGATGTTCCCGGCGATCGTGTCGTTGCCACCGGCCGCGTCGACCAGGATCCCAGTGGCGACGTTCTCGACGTCCATGCCACGGATCGTGTCGCTGGCCCCCGAGACATGCAGACCGACCCCGGTGCTGCGGTCCAGGGCGGTTCCGTCGATCGTCAGGTACCCACCGGTCACCGTGGACGCGTCGATCGACACGTTGGCCGCGGTGAGCGTCGGGAGCGGTGTGGCCGGAGCCAGCGTCGGCGTTGCCCCGGTGGGAAGGTTGAACGTGATGGCACCCCGTCCGGCCACATCGACGGCCTCGATGGCGGCACGCAGCGTGCACTCGGGAACGGAGGTCGAATTGACGACCACCGTGGACCCGGTGTCACAGACGGGTTGAGTGGAGTCCTTGGAAGGGGCGTCCCCGACCGAGTTGACCTCGTAGGCGGCCACGGTCACCTGCTTGGCGAGGAGCGGGCTGGTCTGGCCGTCGGTGTCGGTCACCGAGAGCGTGACGGTGTAGACGCCACCGGCCGCGTAGGCGTACGTATAGGTGGGTGAGTGCGTGCTGACCGGCTGGCTCCCGTCGCCGAAGTTCCAGGTGTAGGTGGCGATCGCGGTCCCTCCGGACCCGGCAGAGGCCGACGCGTCGAAGTCGAGGGCCTTGGGATTGGAGGCGTCGGGGACGTAGGAGAAGGCGGGAATGGGGAACTGCAGGGTCTTGGTGATCGATGCGGACTGGCCGGCGCTGTCCGTCACGGTCAGGGTGACCTGCTGGCTCCCTGGCGTGGCGTAGATGTGCGTGGTGGTGGGAGTCGTCGTGCTCACAGGGGCCGAGCCGTCCCCGAAGTTCCAGGTGTAGTTCTGGAGGGCCGCCCCGGGCGAC
>PMPX01000098.1:0-13569 GCA_003169235.1 Acidimicrobiaceae bacterium
GAGCTCGAGATCACCGACGTGAACAACCACTACGTCGGGAAGGGCCAGATGGCCTTCGACATCCAGGAAGGTTTCTGGGGTGACGCCGGGGAGTCGATCGAGGCGTACTACGCAGTCAACGACTTCGTCCGGCAGCACGGCGCCAACCTCGGGTAGCTGACCCGCCGGTGTGTCGGGCGGCCGTCGCTCAGAGCGGTGGCTCGGCCGTGGGGACCTCGAGCCTGACCCGGCGGACGCTCTCGGCGATACCCGCACCGTCGAGGCCGATGCTGGCCAGGATGTCGTCGGCCCTCCCTTGCGGGAGGAACTGACGCGGGACGCCGAGGACGCGGGTCGCCGGCTGTGCCAGTCCGGCGGACTCGACCTGCGCCGACATGGCGTCGATGAGGAACGCGCCGGCGCCGCCGTGGCGGACGCCGTCCTCCGCGGTGACGACCAGACGGTGCCGGGCGGCGTCGGCGAGCATGGCGACGTCGGGCGGGGACACGACGCGCACGTCCCAGACCGTGGCGCCGATCCCCTCGTCGGCGAGCTCGTCGGCGGCACTCAGGCAGGCGCCGACCGTCTTGCCCACACCCAGCAGGCACACGGACCCGTCGCCGGCACGCAGTCGCCGGGCCTCGAGGCCACGGCCGACGTCCTCGGGGTCGACGTGCCTGGGAGCGCTCTTGGGAAACCGGATGGTCGAGGGCCCGGGGAGGGCGAGGGCGGCCTGGAGCATCGGCCCCACCTCCTCGGCGGCCGACGGAGTGAAGACCGTCATGCCGGGAATGGACAGCGCGAGCGCCAGGTCGAGGATGCCGTGGTGACTGGGGCCGTCGTCGCCGGTGATGCCGGCCCGGTCGAGGACGAAGACGACCGGGCAGCCGTGCAGGCCGACGTCGAGGTTGGCCTGGTCGAAGGCGCGGCTCCAGAACGTCGAGTACACGGCGACCACGGGGCGCAGGCCGGTCATGGACATGCCGGCGGCGGCCGTCGCCTCGTGCTGCTCGGCGATGCCGACGTCGAAGAAGCGGTCGGGGAAGCGGGCCTGGAAGGCCAGCAGCCCCGTCGGTCCCGGCATGGCCGCGGTGAGCGCCACCACCCGGGGGTCCTCCTCGGCCGCGGCCAGGAGCGCGCGCGTGAACGCGTCGGTGTAGGTGGCGGCGACGAGCTGGGGTGACCGGCCGCCCTCCTCGCCCTCGGGCGCCGAGCCCGGTGAGGCCAGGCCGCCGCTGTCGGAGCCGGCGGAGCCGCCCACGGCGAGCCCGGCCGAGCTGCCCACGGTGTTCTCCAGTGCGATCGGCTTGGTCGCCTTGACGTCGTGCAGGCGCTGGATCTCGTCCTGCTCCGCCGGCGCATAGCCGCGGCCCTTCTGGGTGAGCACGTGGACGACGATCGGACCGTCCCATTCGGCGGCATGGGTGAAGGCCTGCTCCATGTGCTCGATGTCGTGGCCGTCGATCGGCCCGGCGTAGCGCACCCCCAGGGCTTCGAAGAAGGTGTGCGGTGCCACCATCTCGCGCAGCGCGCTGGTGAACGAGTGCACGCTCGAATAGGCGAGCTCTCCCAGCGCGGGCAGCTCCCGGAGGCGGAGTCGGAGTCGCTCGCGCGCTGCGGTGTAGGTGGGGTTGAGCCGCAGCGTCGTCAGGCTCTGGGAGAGCTGGGAGACCGTGGGGGCGTAGGAGCGGCCGTTGTCGTTGAGCACGATCACGACTCGGCGACGCGAGTGGCCCAGGTTGTTGAGGGCTTCGTACGCCATGCCCCCGGTCAGCGCTCCGTCCCCGACCACTGCGACCACCTTGCGCTCGCCGTCGATACCGCGCAGGGAGAAGCCGGTGGCGATGCCGTGCGCGTAGGAGAGCGCGGTCGACGCGTGGCTGTTCTCAATCCAGTCGTGCTCGGACTCGGCCCGGTTGGGGTAGCCCGACATGCCACCCGCCTGCTTCAGGGTCTTGAAACCGAAGCGACGGCCGGTCAGCAATTTGTGGACGTAGGCCTGGTGGCCGGTGTCCCACAGGAGGACGTCGCGCGGGGAGTCGAAGACCCGGTGCAGCGCGACGGTGAGCTCCACGGCACCGAGGTTGGAGCCCAGGTGGCCGCCGGTCGTGGTCACCGACTCGACGACGAATGCCCTGATCTCCTCGCACAAATCGGCGAGTTCTTCGTGGCTCAGGCCCTTCACGTCGGCGGGCGTCTCGATGCTGTGCAGGATCATGACGGTGGTCCCAGGCTATCCGCTGCCATCCTCCGCGACTCTGCGGTGGGGGCCGAAGTAGGTGCATGCGGCCACGCCGAACGAGGCCAGGGCCAGGACCTGGAGCCCGCGGGCGGGGCCGAGGGACTGCGAGACCCATCCGACGATGGGGGCACCGGCGACCCAACCCACGTAGCCGGCCGCGGTGAAGGTGCCCACGGCGCTGACGACCTGGCTGGCGAGCCGGCTGACCGTGCTCATGACGAGCGGCCAGAACAGCGAGGCCCCGCCGGCGCCGAGGGCGAGACCCAGCGCCGCCACGCCGGCGACGGGGGAGACTGACTCGAGGAGGATGCCACCTCCCGCCACGCAGCCGCCCAGGATCAGAGCCCGGCGGGTGGTCAGGCGGCCGAGCAGGGATCCGCCCGCCCCGCGGGTGGTGGCGGCCACCAACTGGCCCACGACATAGGCCCCGGCGCCGAGGAGCACCCCCGTGGCCAGGTGGTTGCGCAGGAAGAGCACGCCCCAGGTGTCGACGCCGCCTTCGGTGACCTCGGCCAGGGCGAAGACGAGCAGGAGCACCAGGAGGCCGTCGCGACGCAGGCGGCGCAGTGGGTGGGTCGTGTGCCCCGCGTCACCCGCCTGGGCGGAGGTGAGTGCGGTGCCGGGGTCGGTGACGAGAGCCCAGACGCCGACGACCAGGGCGACGAGGGCGACTCCCGGCCACACCCAGCGCCAGGACACGCCGGCGTGGATCACGAGGGCGGCCACGGCCGCCCCGGTCAGCGCGCCGGTGTTGAACAGGGCGTGGAGGCGCACCAGGGCGGACGGGTTGCCGATGAGGCGGTGGGAGGCCTCCGCGTTCATGGCCGTGTCGATGGAGCCACCGGCGACCTCCACCAGGACCAGGACGGCAGCGAAGGCCCACTTCTCGCGGGTGAGCGCCAGCACGCACAGGAGCGCGGACCACGCGAACAGCGCGATCCACAGGAGCCGGCGTGCCCCCACCCGGTCCGCCAGGTGCGCCATGACGGCGCTGGACGCACCGGCCACGGCGATGGCGACGGCCAGGAGCAGTCCCAGCTGGGCGTCGTTGAGCGAGAAGGCGTGCTGGATGTCGAACAGCATCACGGCCCAGCTGCCCCAGAACAGGCCGAAGGTGCCGAACGCCGCCACGACCGGTCCCGCTCCGGCCAGGAGCCGGGGGCCGTCGGTGGCGGCCGGGGTCGCGCTCAGGGCTTGCCCGGGGCGCCCGCCTTGGCCAGGAATGCGGAACGGTCGACGACGACCCGGGTGAGGCGGCCCGCGCCGACGAGGCCGCCGCCCTCCGCCTCGAGCCGGGCGGCGGACACGGTGAAGACGAGGCGCCGGCCCTCGACCTTGACCAGGGTGGCCTCGGCCAGCACCACGGACCCCACGCCCACGGGCGCCAGGTGGTCGAACTGGACCCGGGTGGCCACGCTCGACTGGGACCCGGTCAGGTGCCCGTCGGTGGCCCGGCAGGTGGCTTCCTCGCACAGGGCCAGCAGCCGGGGGGTGGCGAGGACCGGGACGTCGCCGGAGCGGAAATGGTCGGCGGTGTCCTCGGTGCTCACGGTGAGCTCGAGCTGGGCGCTCAGGCCGGCGTGAGGCCCGTGGCCCGCGGCGGTCTGTGTGTCGGAGGGACCGTCGGGCACGACGATTACGATACCGCCGTGACCGACACCGCCCTCATCGACCCCGACGTGCTCGAACGCGTCCTCACCACGGCGCTGGTCGGCGGGGGTGACATGGCCGAGGTGTTCGCCGAGGACACCTCGACGGCCAGTGCCATGCTCGACGACCGCAAGGTCGAGGAGCTCTCCTCGGGCCGGTCGCGTGGCGCGGGGATCCGCGTCGTCGACGGCGACACCACGGGTTTCGCCCACACGGCCGACCTCAGCGAGGCGGGGCTCCTGGCGGCCGCCCGGGCCGCGGCCGCGGTGGCCCGTCAGGGCGAGGCCGGGGTGCGCACCGTGGCGCTGGGGCCACCGTCGCGCCACGGACCCGGCGATCGCACGCTGCCCGACACGGTGGACAAGGGCCACAAGCTCGAACTGCTGGGCCGGGCGGACGAGGCGGCCCGGGCCATGGGTGATGCGATCACCCAGGTGCAGGTCGGCTGCGGCGACAGCAGGCGTCGCGTGCTGATCGCCAATTCCGAAGGACTGCTCGCCCAGGACGACCAGATCCGCACCCGCTTCAACGTCGTGTGCGTGGCCAACGGCGACACCGGCATGCAGACTGGGTACGAGTCGTTGGCGCGCACCGAGGGCTTCGAGGTCTTCGAGCGGTTCGCGGTGGAGGACATCGCCACCCGAGCGGCGGCGCGGGCGCTGGCCAAGCTGTCGGCGCGCCCGGCGCCCTCCGGTGAGGTGCCGATCGTGCTGGCCGGTGGGAGCGGGGGCATCCTCTTCCACGAGGCGTGCGGGCACGGGCTCGAGGCGGACCACATCGTCAAGGACGCATCCGTCTACACGGGCCGGGTGGGGCAGCTGGTCGCGAGCCCTCTGGTCACGCTGGTCGACGACGGCACGGTGCTGGGGGAGTGGGGCAACTTCGGCGTGGACGACGAGGGCTGCTCCCCGTCGCGCAACGTGCTGATCGAGAACGGGATCCTCACCGACTACATGTGGGACTGGCTCCGGGCGCGCAAGGAGGGCCGGAAGTCCTCGGGGAACGGTCGCCGCCAGAGCTACCAGCACCTGCCGATGGTGCGCATGACGAACACGTACCTGCTCGCCGGCACCGAGGACGCGGACGAGATCGTGGCCCAGACCCCCACGGGCGTCTACGTGAAGAAGCTCGGGGGCGGCCAGGTGAACACCACCACGGGTGATTTCGTGTTCGGGACGACGGAGGCCTACCTGATTGAGGGTGGACGGATCACCGAGCCGCTGCGCGACGCCAACCTGATCGGCAACGGGCCCGAGGTGCTGCGGCGCATCGATGCCGTGGCGACCGACTTCGACATGACGCCGGGGACCTGCGGCAAGGACGGGCAGAGTGTCCCGGTGGGATGCGGCCAGGCCACGCTGCGCATCACCGGCGTCACCCTCGGGGGGACCGCATGACGGACGACCTCCTCGACCTCGCCACCTCGGTCGTCGGCCAGGCCCGTCCCGGGGAGGGCGTCGAGGTCTACGCGACCCGGGGCACCGACACGGAGGTGCGGGCGTACGAGGGCGAGGTGGAGTCCCTCACCTCGGCCGACTCCTCGGGTGTGGGGATCCGTGTCCTCGTCGACGGGGCCGGAGGCGAGGGCAGCCGGGTCGGCTTCGCGTGGGCGGGGTCACTGGACCCGACCGTCGTCGCCGCCACGCTGGCCGATGCCCGTGACAACGCCCGCTTCGCCACGCCCGACCCTGACGTCGTCCTGGCCCAGCCCGACGGCGTGGCGGCCACGGAGATCGACCTGTGGGACGACGGCGTGGCCTCGACGCCCATGGAGAAGAAGGTCGCACTGGCCATAGAGCTCGAGCGGGCGACCCGTGCCGCCGACCCGAGAGTCCGGCAGGTCTCATCGGCCGACTACTCCGACAGCCGGGTGGAGGTGGCGCTGGCCACCACGACCGGTATCTCGTCGTCCCGGCGCCGCACGAACGCCTTCCTGTCCGTCGACGCCATCGCGGGGGAGGGTGCCGAGAGCCAGACCGGGACAGGGTTCAGCGTCGGTCGGGGACCGGGCGAGCTCGTGCCCGACGAGGCGATGGACGACGCCGTCGAGCGGGCCACGCGCATGCTCGGCGCCACCAAGGCGCGCTCGGCGCGCTGCACCGTGGTCTTCGACCAGCGCGTGGTCTCCACCCTGCTCTCCGTGGTCGCGTCGGCGCTCTCGGGCGAGGCCGTGGTGAAGGGCCGTTCCTTCTTCGCCGGACGGGTCGGGGAGACCGTCGCGGCAGGAGGGGTGACGCTGGTCGACGATCCGACCGACGCCCGCGCCTACGGCGCCGCGTCCCACGACGGGGAGGGGCTGGCCTGCCGGCGCAACGTGCTGATCGCCGACGGCGTGCTGCGCATGTTCGTCTTCGACACGGTGTCGGCCCGCCGGGCCGGGACGGTGTCCACGGGGTCGGCCGTGCGTGGCGGCTTTGCCGGCACTCCCTCGGCGGGCTGTCGCGCCCTCGTGCTGACGCCGGGGTCCAAGGGGCTCGACGAGGTCCTCGCCTCGGTCGGCGACGGCTTCTACGTGCAGTCGGTCACGGGCGTGCACTCGGGCGTCAATCCGGTGAGCGGTGACTTCTCGGTGGGTGCCGAGGGGTTGATGATCAGGGGCGGAGTGCTGGCGGAGCCGGTCCGGGAGGTGACGGTCGCCTCCACGCTGCAGCGCATGCTGCAGTCGGTCGTGGAGATCGGCGGCGACCTGCGCTGGCTACCCGGCGTGGCCGCTGGTCAGACCCTGGCTATCGCCGACATGGCGCTGAGCGGGGACTGACCTCTCAGTTCGCCGTGGTGGCGGCCGGCGCGGGGCCCTTGTTGCCATCGCTTCCCGAGGCGGGGGCGTCCGTCTTGGTGGTCGATTCCTTGGGCGTTGGCTCCGAGCCCGATGACCCGCCGGCGGAGTCGTCCGGCTTCTTGGCCGGGCCTTTGCTGCCGACGGCGGCCGTTCTCGAGTCGGTCTTGTAGAACCCGCTGCCCTTGAGGACGATGCCGACGGCCCCGTAGACCTTGCGGAGCGTCCCCCCGCACTCGGGGCACTCGGTCAGCGGGTCTTCCGTGAAGCTCTGGACGGCTTCGAGCCGGTGCCCGCACGCCGTGCACGCGTATTCATAGGTCGGCAAAGGAATCCTCCGTTGGCACTCGATGCCTGAGACTGCCAAGTTTACCCGGCGGACCGACCGGGCGGCGTCGGCAGTCGTCCCAGGTCGTAGACTGCTGTGTCGTGTCCGACCGCATGCTGGCCAATCTCGACCCGCTGGGTGGCGCCCGCATGGTCGACGTCACACCCCGTGAGCCCACCCACCGGCGGGCCCTGGCCCGCTGCCGGGTCTCGATGCTGCCCGAAACGACGACCAAGGTGGCCAACAACGCCATCACCAAGGGCGACGTGCTGGCCGCGGCCAGGATCGCGGGGATTCAGGCGGCCAAGCGCACGGCCGAGCTGATCCCGATGTGCCACCCGGTCCTGGTGGGCTCCATCGGCGTGAACTTCTCCATCGGGGACGATTACGTCGAGGTGGAGGCCCAGGTCGAGACCGTGGACCGCACAGGTGTCGAGATGGAGGCGATGACGGCCTGCGCCGTGGCGGCGCTCACGGTCTACGACATGTGCAAGTCGTCGGACCGCACCATGACCGTCGAGCACCTGGCGCTGTGGGAGAAGTCAGGCGGGCGCTCCGGCCCGTGGCGACGATCGGCGTGATCCACCGCTAAGAGCGTCTCGTCGGGCTCGGCGCGGCCGGCCCGCCGTTCCGGAGGCTGGTCTACATTCGGCAACGGTGACGACCGCGACCCGCCTGGATGGACCATCCGACGTCGGCAAGGGCGTCGTGGGCTCCATCACGTCTGTCGTCGGGCGGATCGGCGGGCGCAACGCCGTCATCGCCCGGTCGCTCGGCACCATGCGCCGTGGTGCCATCACCCATGCCGACGGCGTGAGGCTCGCCGAGGCGGCGGACCAGGCACGTCACCTCGGTATCCCGTTCGTCTTCTTCGTGGCCTCCAGCGGGGCCGACGTCCTCGACGGCGTCGCCTCGCTGCACGGGTGGGGTCGGGCGGCTGCCGCGATCTCCCGCTGTTCGGGGCAGGTGCCGGTGATCGCGGCGGCGACCGGTCCCGTCGTCTCCGGGCCCGCCCTCCTGCTCGGGCTGGCCGATCTCGTCGTGATGAGCTCCGAAGCGGTGGCCTTCGTGTCGGGACCGCAGATGGTGGCGGAGTTCACCGGGATTCAGATCGGGATCAACGAGTTGGGAGGGACCGCGACCCACGCCACGTCGAGCGGGCTGTGCGCGGTGGAGTCGGACGACGTGGACGGGGCCGTGGCCGAGTTGCTCGAGTACCTGCCGTCGAACACCGACGAGGTCCCGCCGTTGGCGGCCGTCAGCGACTCGGTGCTGCGCCCGACGCCCGAACTGCGCAACGTCATCCCGGACCGCAAGGCCGCCACCTACGACGCCCGCGACGTGGTCCGCTCCCTGTGCGACGACGGTGAGTTCCGGGAGCTCTGCCCCAGGTGGGCGGGGCAGATCGTGACTGCGTTCGCCCGGCTGGGCGGCATGCCGGTCGGGTTCGTGGCCAACCAACCCCGCATCCTGGCAGGCACCCTCGACATCGCCGCGTCGCAGAAGGCCGCTCGCTTCGTGCGGCTCTGCGACGCCTTCAACCTGCCCATCGTGAGCCTGGTGGACACGCCCGGCTTCCTCCCGGGCAAGGATCTCGAGTGGCGCGGCATGATCCGGCACGGGGCCGAGCTGGCCTTCGCCTACGCGCAGGCGACGGTGCCCCGCCTGTGCCTCATCGTCCGCAAGGCGTTCGGCGGCGCCTACATCGTCATGGACTCCCGCGGGATCGGCAACGACGTGTGCCTGGCCTGGCCGGGGGCCGAGGTGGCCGTCATGGGGGCCTCCGGCGCGGTGCAGATCCTGTACAGGGGTCTCGAGCCGGCGGCGCGGGCCGAGCGCGAGCTCTCCTACGAGGAGGCGTACCTCAATCCCTGGCCGGCTTCGGAGCGGGGGTTGGTGGACGAGGTGATCGACCCGGCGGACAGCCGGATCGTCCTGTGCTCGGTGCTGCGCCAGCTCTGCACGAAGCGCGAGCTGGTGGTAGGCCGGAAGCACGATGCCGGTCCGCAATAGGGGTGCAGTAGGGAGAATACAGATTGTCACCAATTCGTAACAAGGCTGAGGTGGATTCGTCGCCGAACCCGGTAAAGGATCGGTCATGATCAGCGATGTGGTCCCCCCCACAGATGACTCCCTGTTCGTGCTCGAGTCATGCCACAGCACGTGGATCTTCGACACGGACCGGATGCGCTTCCGGCGCGTCCTCAAGGGTCTGGCCCTCGACGTCCATGCCGCCACCACGGCCTGGCGGGCGTATTACGGGCTCGAGATCGACCCGATCTCCGAGTCGTTCGTCGTCCTCCTCAACCCGGAAGGCACCCGACTGCTGCGTTCGTGGCGCCACGTCGAGCACTGCCCGCAGTGTGGCGGAAACCAGACCGCGGAGCTCTCACTGGACGAGTTGAGGGGCGCGTCGCTGGCCTGAGCCGGCCGGGCCCGCTTGCGACAAGCGGATCACGTGGACGGCGGAGAGCAGCAGTAGGGTGAGGAGCGCGGCCGCGACCAGCACGATCGAGACCGTCGGCGCGCGGGACATCGCACGTCTCGGCGAGCTCGTCCGCAGCCCGTGCTGCGTCGCACGCCCTCTGCCGGCGGCCTCCATCGACTCGCCGTCGTCGGTGGGGAGCACGAAGCGGTGCGGGCGGCGCCCACGCTCCACCACGAGGATCACGATGCCGTCCCGCCCGTCGGGGAGGACGGAGCGCTCCGCGAGTGACAACTCCTCCAGCTGGGTCCAGCTGGAGCCCCAGACCGTCCCACCGTCGGACGGGTCGAGCGCCATCCCCGTCGCGCCGAAGGTGAGGGTGAGGTGGGGGACGGCGATCTGCCCCTCACGCCCATCCGCGAGCGGGTAGACGCCGAGCACGGTCCACGCCTCTTCATACGAGTCGAGGACGCGACTTCCCGACGCCGCCAGGCCGGCGTTGGCGCGTCCTCGTCAGCGGCTGAACCCGGTGTACGCCTGGCCGCGTTCAGCGCGGCGCGGGCGGACCGGGCCAACCCTGGCGCCGCTGGCGACGGTCGGCCCGCTCGATCTCGCGTTCCACGTCGGACCACATCAGCGGCTCGGTGTCCTCGCCCGTGGTCTCGGCCGTCTGGGCGCGCGTCATGATCACGAAGGCAACCGTCCACAACACGGCGATCGTGCTCAGCTTGGCCAGGAAACCGGCCAGCTGCTGGTCGAGCAGAGGCGACAGGCCCACCACGGTGCCGGGGTGGGTGAAGGTCGGGTAGAGGGAGTGGCGGGCGAAGATCCACACGATGGAGAGGAAGCTGGGCACGATCGACTGGACGATGAGGTAGCCACCCCGCCCCAGGGCGGACAGCCGCGGTGCCCCCGGCAGCTCGGTCAGCACGGGAGCCCACAGGACGAAGCCGGAGGCCAGCACCATGAGCTCTATGAGCACCCGGGCCACGTCGGAACGCGCCGCCAGGCTCACCGCTCCGGTCGTGAGGGTGGCGACCGCCACGACGGTGACGATGGCCACCGCGGGCACGGGCCGGACCGCGACGCGTAGCACGGCGTCGACGGCCGGGGGCCGGGTCAGTCGTGCGATGACCGCTCGCGGGGTCCCGAGCACCAGGAGCGGCGGCACCGCGAGGGTCAACAGCAGCCGCTGGAGCACCAGGGCCATCAGGAGCCAATGGGCGGCCAGGTCGCCCAGCGGCCATGTCACGGCAGCGACCAGCACGACCACGCCGCACAGGAACAGCGCCCTCTGCCGCCCGCTGGCCGCACAACCCTGCTGGCGGGTCGCCCATGCGTACAGCGCCACGAGAGCCGGGAGGGCGAGCAGCCACAGGAGGTGGAGGTGCCAGCCGAAGGGCTGCGCCGCGGCGGTCACGCCGCAGCCACCGCCGTAGGCTCTGGGCGATGGAGGCGCCCACGAAGCTCGACCGGCTGGAACGCGTCACGGACCTCGTGCTCGTGCTGCTCGACACCCAGCAGCCCCTGACGCTCGATGCGATCGCACATCAGGTCCCGGGGTACCCCTCGGAGCACTCGGCGCGGCGCCAGGCCTTCGAACGGGACAAGAGGCTGTTGCGCGACGAGGGCATCCCGGTCCTGACGCAACGGCTGCCGGGCCACGAGCAGTACGGGTACCAGATCGACCGTGAGTCGTTCTATCTGCCCGAACTGGACCTCGAGCCCGACGAGCAGGTCGCCCTCCACCTCGCCGTCGCCGGCGTCCACCTTGGGGATCCTAGTGGGCGTGATGCGCTCCTCAAGCTGGGCGCGGCGGGCCTCGGCGACGTCCGTCCCATCGCGTCGATGGTGCCGCCGGCGGCGCTCATCGAGCTCTTCGAGGCGGTGCGGACGCGGGCCACCGCGGCGTACTCCTATCGGGGCGAGACGCGCCGGGTCGCCCCGGTGGGCCTGTGGTTCCGATTCGGGCACTGGTACCTGGTGGCCTGGGACCTGGAGCGTGACGCCGTGCGCACGTTCCGGGTGGACCGGATCGAGGGCGAGGTGTCGCGCGGCGAGGCCGCAAGCGCGGAGGTGCCCGAGGACGTGGACGTGGAGGCGGCCCTGCCCGACGAGCCGTGGGAGGCGGACGGGAAGGACCGGATCGAAATGAGGATCCGGGTCGACGCGCTGGAGGCCCGAAGGGTGGCCGATGAGGTCGGCCAGGACAAGGTGGCGCACCACCTCGAAGACGGGTCGGTCGAGCTCGTGCTCGGGGTCTCCTCGTTCGTCGCCATCCGCTCGTGGGTGCTCGGCCTCTTCGACCACGCGACGGTCACCGAGCCGCCCGCCTTTCGGGACGAACTTGTCGCGTGGCTCACGGCGCTCGCGGCCCCGGCCCCTCCGCTCCCGCCCGACGTCCACCTGCCCGCGTCGGTGCCGGTGACCGGCGAGGGAGCCGCCGACGGGGCGGCCGCTCCGGTGCGCGCCGCGCCGGGGGCCGAGACCAGCCGGCGATTGCGCCGGCTGCTGGCTGTCGTCGGATGGCTGGCCCAGGTCGGTGAGGCCCCCATCGCCGACGCGGCGCGCCGCTTCGGCATGAGCGAGAAGGAACTGGTGGCCGAGCTCGAGCTGGCGGCCTGCTGCGGCACGCCGCCCTACACGCCGGACACCCTCATGGAGATAGAGGTGTCCGAGCACTCGGTGCGGGCGTTCCTGCCCCCGGAGTACGCGCGTCCACGCCGCCTCACGCCGGCCGAGGGTTTCGCGGTCGCCGCGTCGGCCCGGCTGCTCCTCGCCGTGCCGGGTTCGGACGACGATGCCCTCCGTCGGGCCCTGGCGAAGCTCGACGCGGCGCTCGGATCCCGCGAGGCGGTAGGGCTCGACGTCGACACCCCGGAGCACCTGGCCGCGGTGCGGGAGGCGGTCGACCAGGGCAGGGCCCTGGAGATCGAGTACCACTCGGGCTCGCGGGACGAGCTCACGACCCGCACCGTGGAGCCGGTCCAGGTCGTCACCATCGACGGCCACTGGTATCTCGATGCGTACTGCCACCGGGCCGGGGACACGAGGAGGTTCCGGGTGGACCGCATCGGCGCCGTCCGCGTGCTCGACCACCTCGCCGAGCCGGCGGTGGCTCCGGCCCGGCCTATGGAGGAGATGTTCGTGCCGGGCCCCGGAGCGCTCGAGGTCCACGTGCACCTCGGGCCGGGCGCGCAATGGGTGCCGGAATCGGTTCCCGTGCGTGCCGTCGCGCACGACGAGGACGGGGCCGTGACCGACGTCGTGCTCGACGTCTCCGGCATGGCCTGGTTCGAGCGGCTGCTCTTGCAGCTCGGCCCGGCCGCCCGCGTCGTCAGCCCACCGGAGCTCACCGGGCTGGCCGCGGCTGCGGCCCGCCGGGTGCTGGCGCGCTACGGGGCCTGAGGGAGAGCGGGCCTCGCCCGTTCCCGTTAGCGTCTGGTCATGACCGACATGAGCGACTTCAACCGCGGCATCATCGAGGAGTTCCGGGCCAACCACGGGGTGGTCGGTGGCCAATTCGAAGGTGCCACGCTGGTGCTGCTGACCACGACCGGGGCCCGCACGGCGCAGACGCGGGTGAACCCACTGGCGACCCTCGTGGAGGGCGACACGCTCTACGTGTTCGCCTCCAAGGCGGGAGCGCCCACCAACCCGGACTGGTACCACAACGTGCTCGCTCATCCCGAGGTCCAGGTCGAGTTCGGCGACGACCGCTTCGACGCCGTCGCCAGCCCGGTGACCGGGCCCGAGCGGGACCGGCTCTACGCCGCACAGGTGGAGCGGATGCCGGGTTTCGGCGATTACGAGAAGGCCACCGAGCGGGTCATCCCGGTCGTGGAGCTGCGCCGCAGAGCCTGAGCTCCGGCCGACCGTTCACCCCCGTCGGATCGTGGGGGTGAGAGGAGGCGGATGCTCGGGATCCACGGCGTGGGGAGGGCCGGGGCGGACTACTACCTGTCCGACCCCGCCCGTGAGCTCCCGGCACCGATGCCGGGCCGTTGGACGGGCGGGGCCGCCGCCGCGCTCGGTCTGGAGGGAGAGCTCCGCCCCGGGGACTTCCGGAGGGTTCTCCAGGGACGGCACCCGCAGACCGGGCAGCCGATGGGATCGGGGCGCACCAGCACGGCGGCGTTCGACCTGACGTTCAGCGCGCCGAAGTCGGT
>PMPX01000098.1:13594-14215 GCA_003169235.1 Acidimicrobiaceae bacterium
AATCGCAACGGCGACCCCCACCTGCACAGCCACGTCGTGATGGCGAACCTCGTCCACGGGGTGGACGGCCGGTGGAGCGCCTGCGACCGGCGCGGGATCGAGGCCCACGGCCGGGCGGCGTCGGGGGTCTACGCCGCCCACCTGCGAGCGGGCCTCACGTCGTCGCTGGGCGTGCGTTGGGACGGAGCGCCCGGCCGTCCGCCCGAGATCGTGGGCGTGGCGCCGGAGTTGCTCGGCGAGTTCTCCTCGCGCGCCGCCGACATTCGCCGTCGCATGCACGAGGTGGGCGCGCACTCGGCGCGGGGCGTNNCCGTGAAGCCCGGGACCCCCTATGCCGAGCTCGCTCCGGAGTGGAGGCGGCGCGCCCGCGCCGCCGGATGGGCCACGGGTCTCGGATTGGCCCCGGCACGCCCACCACCCTCGCCGCGCCTGCTCGACGAGCACCACTTCGCCGGCGTGATCTCGCTCACTCCCCACGGCGGCGCCCGGCGGCGCGACGTGGTGGTCGCGTTCGCCGCCGCGGCACGACAGGGCATCGAGGCAGCCCCTCTCGGGAACCTCGTCGACCACTGGGCGCCCACCGCGTCCGTTGGCGTGGCCGAGCCGCTCCTTCGCCGCCGC
>PMPX01000084.1 GCA_003169235.1 Acidimicrobiaceae bacterium
GGCCGGGTCACGGACGCGATCATTTAGGCCTCGACGACCGAATGCTTGCTCCACGCGAGCGCTCAGACGGCGCTCTGCGAGTTTGACGTCGCCCTAGAAGTCCAGAGTCCTGAGGCTGGTCTGGTTCGGGGAAATTCGGGTGAGGGGTTGCGCCTTGGTGGCAATTTCCGGCCGTTGGTTGCTGTGGGTGCGGAGTGGGGGCAGATAACCGGTGCGGCGTTGTTGGAACCTCCCATCGCCGGATTCTCTCTATTTATCCCCTAGAGTTGCTTTTGACGTCTGATAACTACCCTCAGGTTGCGACAATGGTCGATTACGGAACCGATAAGGCCGCGCAAGTTGCCCCCGGTGAGCGAGAGCACCCGGCCGGGCGGCTCGTAGTCTCGACCGCGCAGAACAAGGCCGGGCTCTCCCGCCAGACCAAGGCAGGCACGGCGTTTCGGGTCGCGCCCGGCGTGTACATCGTCGGAGCGACGTTGCCGCTCGAGCACGCCATCCGCCATCACCGAACCGGGATCATCTCTGTGTTCTGGCCTGGTGGCGTGCTGTGCGACCGCACCGCCCTCGCCGGTGGCGGTCCCGTCGACGGGTGGGTCTTTGTCGCGCACCCCGATCCTCCCCGTCAATCCGACCTCGTGCTGCCGGGCGTGACCGTCTCCCCGCGGCGGGGCCCCGGGCCGCTGCCGGGAGATATGCCGATGCCCGATGGCCTCTACCTGTCCGGTCCGGCGCGGAAATTGGTCGAGAACGTCAGCGCCGCCGGGCGCCCTCCGGTAGGCCGGCCGGCGCGGCAGGCAGGTACAACGGAGGTGGAGGATCAGATTGACGACCTCGCCCGGCGCGGCGGGGCCGGTGCGATCCAGAACGTCCTCAACCAGCTCGACGTTGTCGCTGCCCACCTCCCTCCCGGACCGGTCAAGGGGGTCCGCGACCGCCTGGTCGCGGTCCTCGGGACTTTCACCGGGGCCAAGCTCACCTCTGAACGTCTCGCCGCCCGGCTGTCAGGAGAGCCCTACGACGAGCACCGGATAGCGATGTTCCGGGCGCTCGCAGAGCTGCTCAGCGCCACGGCACCCGAACCCCGCCCAGCACTGGGCGAGATTGCCCGGTGGGAATGGGAGCCGTTCTTCGAGGCATACTTCTCCAACTTCATCGAAGGAACCGAATTCGGCATCGATGAAGCCCGCAGAATCGCGATCGAAGGCGAGATCCCACCCGAACGCCCCGCGGATGCCCATGACGTCGCCGCGACCTACCGGATCATCTCGGACCCGGACACGCGCGGTCAGACACCGGCCAGCGGCGACGAGCTGGTGGAATTGTTGCGTGACCACCATCGCGTCCTGCTGGCGGCAAGACCGGACAAGAACCCGGGTGAGTTCAAGCAGAAGCAGAACTACGCGGGTGGATATGCGTTCGTCGACCCGGACCTCGTGAATGGCACGCTGCGCCGGGGCTTCGACGTGTTCGCCGGCGTCACCGACCCTTTCCAACGTGCAGTCGCCCTCATGCTGCTTGTGACCGAATGCCACCCGTTCGACGACGGGAATGGGAGGGTCGCCAGGATCATCTCGAACGGTGCGCTGTCCGCTGCGGGACAGATCCGAATCGTCATCCCGACCGTGTACCGGAATAACTACCTGGCGGGCCTCGCCGGGGTGAGCAACGGGAGCGGTCGCGGCGAGACACTCGTCTCGGTTCTTCAGTTCGCCCAGAAGTGGACCGGAGCGGTGGACTGGACGACCTTCGAGGACTCCGACAAGGCCCTTCGCCGGCTCAACGCCTACATGGATCCCGGCCTTGCCGATGCGTCCGGAGTCAAGCTCCAGCTTCCCTGATCCGGCAGTATCCGCATGCCCAAACCATCGTCACCATGGCGCGCTTATGGCACATCCGGGTCCGTTCGTGGCCGTTCGCCAGCGTCCGTCGAGTCGCTGACCTGCCGTTCTTGTTCGCCAGTGTCCGCCAATTCACCCTCGGCGTGATTCCCAAGCTGCGCTCGTATGTCCCCGCATCGAGCCGCTCGACCAGGGACTGGAATGACTCGAGATCCTGGTCCCGCCCGGCCAGGGTCCTCGGCTTCCTCCCCGCTCCCGGGGTGTAGGGGTTGTCCCGCTTGTTCATGGTGTTTCCCCTGGTGGACGGCTCCTTATCTTTCTAAATCCAGCCTTAGAAGACATGAGAATGGGTCATGGTCCAGGTCGAGTCTCTTCTCAGGTTTGCTTGAGCGAATTGCAGAAAGAGTCGCTCCCCCGTCCGAGGTGTCGAGAACCGGCGACACATCTCCTGGCTACCCTGATCGCAAACGAGGTGGCGGGCAATGCTCACAGGCGGACCGGAACACAACGCTGTGCCGACCAAGCGACCGGTGAGCACTCACGGCGATGACTGACCGCCTCCTATCGCCGTCGAAGATCACCGCTTGGCTGGATTGCGCGCACTACCTGACGTTGCGGGAGAGGTTCGATGCCGGCCTCCTCCACGTCGAGCTGTCGCATTTCGGCAGCTTCGCGCGACTGCTCGCCGACAAGGGATCTCAACACGAAGCCCAATGCCTGGAGCAGTACCGGGGCACCGGCCTCGGCATCTACGAGGTGCCGCCGCGGGAGCCCGGAGAGCGTTTCGATGCCTGGGTGACGCGGGCGGGTACACCCTGGGACGACGGATACGATGTCATCTACCAAATGCCGCTCATGCACGACGGCATCCGAGGCATCGCCGACTTCCTCATCAGGGTCGAGAACCCGTCACCGGGCGCGTCCGCCTACGAACCCGTCGATGCCAAGTTGGCTCGTACCGAAGCGAAACCCGGGCATGTCCTCCAACTCTGCTTCTACGCCGACGCCCTCCGTGAGGCCATGGGCGGCCTTCCCGCGCATCTGCACCTCTGGCTCGGGTCAGGGAACACCGAGTCGCTGATCACCAAGGAGTTCCATCCCTATTGGCTCCGGCTCCGCCGTCAACTGCGGACGCTCATGGACGACGACACACCAACGCCGCAGACCCGGCCAGAGCCGTGTGAGCACTGCGACTTCTGCGAGTTCGCCGGTGTCTGTGACACGCAGTGGCGCGAGGAGGACTCCCTGGTCTTCGTGGCCGATCTCAGGGGCAGCGAACGCGAAGCCCTCGAAGCCGGAGGAGTCGAGACGCTCGGCGCCCTGGCCACGTGGTCGAGCGAGGTGGACGGCATGCGTCCCGACCGCATCGAGCGGGTGACCACCCAGGCCACGCTGCAACTCGAGGCACGAAGCCAGCCCGACCGTCCGCCACCTTTCCTGCCGATCGAGGCCGGCCCGGATCCGACCTGGGGCCGGGGCTTCGAGCACCTCCCAGAGCCCGATCCGGGGGACATCTTCCTCGACTTCGAAGGCGACCCGTTCTGGACGACCGAGAGAGGCCTGTTCTTCCTGTTCGGCTTCATCGCGCGGAGTCCCGAAGGCACCTGGGTGTACCAGTCCCTCTGGGCCCACGACCGGAGCGGAGAGGAGCGGGCGACGGGCGAGCTCATCGAGCTGCTCGCACACCGCCGGGCCGCGTACCCGAACATGCACGTGTACCACTACAACCACACCGAGCGGACAGCGCTGGAGCGACTCGCCCTCGAGCACGGAGTCGGAGAGGCGGAGCTTGCCGACATGATCGAGACCGGGCTCTTCGTCGACCTCTACCGGATGGCCCACGATGCCGTCCAGGTCGGCACCGAGTCCTACGGGCTGAAGGACCTCGAACGACTCACGGGCTACGAGCGCGGTCACGAGATCGAACAGGGCTCCGCGGCGGTCGTCGAGTACGAGAGGTACATGGCTGCGCCCGATCCCGACATCCTCGAGGAGATCGCGGCGTACAACGAGGACGACGTCCGAGCGACGCAGGCCCTGCGGGATTGGCTGATCGAGCAGCGTCCCGTCGATCTGCCGTGGCGATCGGCCTGGCTCGAGCCCGAGGAGGGGTATCCGGACCTCGACCTGCGGGTGGCCGCCCTCCACGCCTGTGGGCCCGGTACGCCCGAGCACCTGCTGGGCGACCTGCTGGGCTACTGGGTGCGGGAGTTCCGCGCCCACAAGGCGCCGAAGCTGGCGAGACTCGGCGCCGAGACAGAGGAGTTGCTCGACGATCCGGCCGTGATGGCCGGGCTCGAGTTCGTGGGGATGGAGACCCGCCACGGGGTCAACGGCCGGGAGCTCAAACACCCGGGAGCCCGGTTCGCCTTTCCTTTGCAGGCGGTCTCGGGAGAGCTCGGGCGAACCGGAGCGTCGGTGCTGTACGGCACGCCCAACGGGCCAACGGGCTACACCAGCGTGTGCGAGGTCAACGAGGCGAACCGTGAGGTCGTGCTCCTCTGGGGTGATCGTCCGCAAGAGCTCGGCGTCCTGCCCTCCGCCGTCGCCCACAACGACTGGGTGCCGCCGAAACCGAAGCCCGAGGCGCTCGATGACTTCGCCGGCTCCGTCCTCGGCGATCCCGGATCCGGGCCCCCCAATGCGGCGTCGCTGAGCCTGCTCCGCCGGGACGAGCCGGCGTTCACCCCGGGCGGCGGCCCGCCCGGAGGCGCGTTCACGGACGACCTGGAGCAGATGTGTGGCTGGGCGACGCATCTCGACGGGAGCTGCGTGTCGATCCAGGGGCCGCCGGGGACGGGCAAGACGTACTGGGGCGCGCACATCGTCCACCGCCTCGTCTGCGCCGGCCGGCGGGTGGGCATCACGGCGATGAGCCACCACGCCATCGACAACCTGCTCCGGGAGATCCTCCGGGTCTTCGAGACGCAGGGTGACCTGTCCAGACTGAAGGCCGTTCGGCGCGTGCCCGATCGCAACCACCCGGCGCTGCCCGGTGTCGCCTACGCCACGGGCAATCCACCCTGTGCCAAGACCGACTACAACCTGGTCGCGGGCACCACGTGGCTGTTCGCCGGCGCCGACCTGCGGGGAGCGCCCGTCGACGTGCTGATCGTCGACGAGGCCGGCCAGCTGGCCCTGGCCGACGCCCTGGCGGCCTCGACCTCGGCCAAGAACGTCATCCTGCTCGGCGATCCGCTCCAGCTCCCCCAGGTGGCCCAGGCGGTGCACCCCGGAGGTGGAGGCTCGAGCGTGCTGGAGCACGTCCTCGGAGACGCCGTCACGCTTCCGCCACACCGGGGGGTCTTCCTCACCGAGACCAGGCGCCTGCACCCCGACGTGTGCCGGTTCATCTCGGAGGAGATCTACGAGGGCCGGCTCGTCAGCCATCCGGACTGCGGCCGGCAGACGACGGAGTTCGGGACGGGACTGCGGTGGCTCCGGGCCGACCACGTCGGCCGGTCGACCGAGTCGGTCGAGGAGGCGCAGCTCGTGGCGGACGAGATGCACCGACTGCTCGGCACCTCGTGGGTCGACCAGCACGTCGCCTCGAAGCCGTTGACGGTCGAGGACTTCATGGTGGTCGCGCCATACAACGACCAGGTGGCCCTGCTGCGCGAGGTGCTCGACGCGGATGTCCGGACCCGGGGCGTTCCCGTCGGGACCGTCGATAAGTTCCAGGGCCAGGAAGCGGCCGTCGTGTTCTTCACCATGACCACCTCGTCGGCCGATCACATGCCCCGCAGCGCCGACTTCCTGTTCTCGCGCAATCGACTGAACGTGGCGATCAGCCGCGCCCGCTGCCTGGCCTACCTGGTCTGCACCGAGAGCCTGCTCAACAGCAGGGCGCGGACCATCGAGGACATGCGGCTCATCTCCACGCTGTGCTCGTTCGTGGACTACTGCGACAACTGAACCTGGCTCAGTAGGCGGCGGTGTGCTCGAAGTAGCGGCGCGGCACGTCGACGAGCATGGTGTCGATCTGCGCCTCGGTCACCCCGCGCTCGCGCAGGTAGGGCAGGACGTCGTCGTGGATGTGGAGGTAGCTCCACTGGGTCATCATCGCCAGGACGTTGGGGTCGATCCAGTCGATGTAGCAGGCGGCATCGTGAGCCAGCACCATGCGGTCGGCGTAGCCCCGGCGGCACATCTCCACCACGGTGTCGGCCCGCGCCTCGAAGGTCGTCTCCACGTTGAGCCCGAACCGGTCCATGCCGAGGATGAAGCCCTCGTCGGCCAGCGCGCTGAGGTGGTCGAGGTCGCTGCTGTCGCCGGAGTGGCCCAGCACCACCCGGGTCGGGTCGACGCCCTCCTCGTCGCACAGCAGGGTCTTCACGTCCAGGCCGGACTGGGAACCGGGGTGGGTGTGCACGGTGATCGGTGCTCCGGTGTGGCGGTGCGCCCGGGCCACGGCCCGCATCACCCGGGCCACCCCGTCGGTCATGCCCTGGTGGTCGATGGCGCACTTGAGGAACGCCGCCTTGACTCCTGTGCCCGCGATGCCCTCTGTGATGTCGGTGATGAACATGTCCACCATCGGGTCGGGCACGTCCATACCGAGCGCCGCCGACAGGGCCGGGCCCCGGTAGAAGAAGAAGAACGGCACCTGGTCGTAGGTGTAGCAGCCCGTGGCCGGGATGATGTGGAGCTCGGGTACCTGCTCGGCGACGCGCTGGATGCGAGGGATGTACCGGCCCAGGCCCACGACGGTCGGGTCGGCGATGCTGCGGATCCCCTGGGCGGCAAGGGCCTTCAGCTTGCCGACGGCGTCGGCCACCCGGTCGTCCTCACTGCCCCATTCGGCCGGGTAGTTCTGCTGCACGTCGGGGTCGAGAACAAAGACGTGCTCGTGCATGTAGGTCGGCCCGAGGTCGGCGGTGTCGATCGGACCCCGGACGCTCTCAACGGTTGCCATGTCCCCACTCCTTCCGGTCTGCGACGGAAACCCTATGTGTCACGGTGGTTCCGCGCCCGCCGGAACCGGCCTGCACGGCTGCTTCGGGTCCGGAGGATGGCGACCCGACGCATCGAGGTTCGAGCACCGTCGTGGCTCCCTTGGGAGCGGTGTCACTCGAGGGGCAGCAGCGCACCCGGGATGCTGAAGCCACCTCGATCCTCCAGGCGGTCGATGAGGTCCTCGTGCGAGACGGGCTCCCAGGGCGCGACACTGCACTCCCTCCATGGCTCGTCGGCGTCGGCGACGCAGAAGCACCTGAGCGTCCCATGACCCGTCGGAACGCTCAGCGTGCCGTAGCTCTCGCTGACCAGGACCGACGAACCCGGCTCCGCGATGTCGAGGAGGGCTTCCACTTCGTGGTTTCGGTACCGGGCACTCCGGCTAGTGAAACGCACCGTGATGACCTGGTCCCGCACCGCTTCGAACACGGCCCACTCACGGGGATGCTCCCAGGCCAGTCTCGCCTGGATGTAGTGGACCATGTGCCCGGGTAGGTAGAGATCGCACTCCGGCCGTGGCCGCCTGACTCTTCCAGCCTCGCTGCCCGGGGAGAGCCCCGTTCGATCACTGCTTGCACGCGCCGTCACGCGGACTCGATCGGAAAGAGCGAGAGCTGGTCGAACCCCTGCGATCTGCTCCCCTCGGCTTCCTTCTCCCGGTAGGCGCTCTGCTCGGCCAGCACGTCCTCGGCCAGGGCGAGCCACGCGTCGAGCGACGCGAGTGTCTTCGACACCATGGTGGTCTCCTCATCGAACCTGGCCTTGCCACCGTGCCTTCCGGCCGGTTGGTGAGCGTCGTCGACCCAGGTGTCTCAGCTCGTCTGGATAAGTGATGTCCACTATAGACGCGTGACCAGGATGGGATTCCGTGGGATCCGCGCCCCGCAGTAGCGTGTGCTCGACCGCTCGATTTCCCGGTCAGGGGGAACTGACCACAGCGGTGTAGGAGGCTCATGACGTACACCGCGTGCGCTCCGGACGGTTCGGGACCGTGGCAGCACGCGCTTCGGGCAGGCTCCGTGCAACCCGAGGCTGCAGCACCTCGCTCGCCATCTCTCGTCGATCGGGTCACCGGGCCATACCGGACCATCACGAGATTCCTGGAACGACGAGTCCTCGTGCGCGCCGCGCGCGCCGTGCCGCGGACCCTGCAATTTCTGCGCACACCCATTACGAGCGGCACGGTGGTGGGCACCGTGCGCGCCCAGCGCCATTCTCTCGGGTTGGCCATCGGCGTGGCTGCGGACGAGGCCTTCCTGGCGATGGCGATGGCGCCGAGCAGATTCCCCCGACGTGCGGACTACGCGCGTGTGAGCGCCGAGCTGGCTGACGCGAAGCAGATGTTCTCGTCTCGCGGCTGGATCAGTCGTCCCGCCACCTACCATCGCACGCCTCCACCACTGACAAGCGAGGACGTGCGGACGAGTCGAGGGTGGGCCATGGGCCTCGGTTACGAGCGAATCGCCTACGACAGCGGGTTCGCTCCCCGCAGCGGCGAGCCTGGGGCTGAGCGGTGGATGGGGTACGAACCGAACCGCCAGGCAGTGGCAGCCATCGTGCGCCGTCCGGACGGCGCCGACGGGCCCCGCCCCTGGCTCGTGTGCGTCCATGGCTTCGCCATGGGCTCGCCGTTCATGGACTTCACTGGACTGCACACCGCCAGGCTCCGCCGGACGCTCGGGGTCAACATCGCACTGCCGGTGCTTCCACTGCACGGATCCCGCAAGGTGACCAGGATGAGCGGGGAACCGTTCCTCTCGTTCGACCTCATGAACACCGTGCACGGGTTCTCGCAGGCCGTCTGGGACATCCGGCGCCTGCTGTCGTGGATTCGAGCTCAGGGAGCCACGACGATCGGACTGTACGGCGTCTCGCTCGGTGCTTATGTCGTGGCGCTCCTCGCGGGCATCGAGGACGGACTCGACGCCGTTGTGGCCGGCATCCCGATGGTGGACCTCCCGGCCCTGTTCCATCAGCAGAGCCCCGCACATATCCGAGCTCGATCGATTGAGCACCACATCATCGGCAGTCCGGTGGAGGAGGTCTTCGCGGCGGTGTCGCCCCTGAGCTTCGTACCGAAGGTGCTGCAGGATCGCCGCTTCATCTTCGCCGGTCACGGCGATCGTCTCGCGCTTCCCGAACATGCGCATCGACTGTGGGAGCACTGGGATCGCCCAGGAATCAGCTGGTACTGGGGATCTCACGTGGGCTACGTCTGGTCCCGCCAGGTTGCCACCTTCGTCGAGGACTCCTTCTCGGCCTCCGGCTTTGGATGCCTGCCGCCGCACGGGGGAGGCTGAGCGGAGCAGCCTCACCGACACGGCGACGGGCGGTGTCGTCACCGCCAACGCCGGCCGACCCGGGCCGCCCGCCGGCCTCCACACCGGAGCGGAATCCTGGGAAGGCGACCCGCCGCTCCGCTCCTCCCCGGATCCTGCCGCCATTTCGCCGTCCAGTCGGCCTGTCATTCGGAACGTTGGGTCAAACGGCCCTTCCCTCAGGGGCCGGATACGGAGAGGGTTGAGGGAGGAACCGGAGTAAGAAATGACCGTCACGTCCGAGCATGTCACCGAGTCCGCAGGGGGGCAGGAGGCGAGCGGGGCGCTCGCGCCCTTGATGCGTGGGCTGTCGGCACGGGTGGATCACGTGCGCGACCAGCCCCTCTTCCAGCGGGACCCGGAGTTCCTCCGGCGCCAACTCCCGGCGGTGACCCGCTACGTGAACTACTTCTCGCCCGAGGTCCGGGGGCAGGAGTACCTGCCCGCCAGCGGTCCGGCACTCGTGGTCGGGAACCATTCCGGCCTCTTCTACATGCCCGACGCCTGGGTCGTCGGGCTCGAGATCGTCCGGCGGCGCGGCCTCGACCAGCCGGCGTACGCCATGGGTTACGACCTGCTCTTCGGCGTTCCAGGTGTCGGCCCGTTCTTCCGCCGTATCGGGGCGATCCCCGCCGGCGGGCAGGCCGCCGAACAGGGTCTGGCGGAAGGTGGCCTCGTTGTCGTGTACCCGGGAGGCGACCGGGAGGCGTGTCGGCCGTGGACCCAACGCAACAAGGTCGACCTGGGGGGCCGTCAGGGGTTCGTTCGCCTGGCACTGCGTGCCGGCGTGCCGGTGGTGCCGGTGGTGGCACACGGGTCACAGGACGCGGTCGTCGTCGTCTCGAGCGGCGAGCGCCTGGCGAAAGCCCTCGGCTTGCAGCGCATCCGCATCAAGGTGTTCCCCATCCTCCTCGCGCCCTACGGCCTGACCACCATCCTCACACCGCCGCTTCCGATGCCCTCGGCGATCAACGTCGAGTTCCTGCCCCCGCTGGACTGGACCGACTACGGCCCGGAGGCAGCGGACGACGAGGCCATTGTGGCCGCGTGCTACGCAGAGATCACGGGCGTCATGCAGACGGCACTGGACCGCCTGCATGCACAGAACCGACATCCCGTGATCCGCGGCTGGTGCAACCTCCTGCGTCCCGGCCGGACGCGCCTGCAGATCCCGGGATGACGCGGAGGCTCAGGCGTCAGTTCGGGTTCACGCTTCGCGACACGAGCCAGCCGGGGACGACATCTTGTCACTGAGTCAGAGAGCGCACGATCAGCATGGAGCGCCCATCGTCGTGCATGGGGTGCGCTATCTCTTGCGCAGGATCCGGATGAGCTCGTCGAGGCTGTCGGCTCCGTACCTGTCGCGCACCTGTCCGAGTGTGTCTTCGTTCTGGAAGTTCTTCAGCTCGGGGTACTGGTCCTTCAAGTTCTTGATCTTCGTGTTGCCGTGCTTCTTCTCGATGCGCCCGTCCTTGTCACGATGGCGACCGTCAAGTCCTTCCATGGAATTGTCTCCTTCCGGCTCGAGGTCTTGCGTGTTGGGGTAGTCGTGGTGTCAATCATCGCCGACTGACCCGCACATTGAAAGCACCCGGTCGGTGTCGACGACCATGCCATTCAGCCGGCACTGCCGACATCACCCGACGGCACAGCTCAGACGGGACCGGGGAGGCCATCCCACCGGCGGCGCTTGGTGCACTGCCGGCGCTCTGCAATGGTGGTCGGGTGAACCGCATCGTCGTGTCCTCGGAGGGCGCCGGCTACGGCTTCCTCGTCGACGACCAGGGCCGCCTGCACCAGGCGGGGGTCGGGCCCGACATCGACGACCACATGGAGCGGTTGCCGGACAGGATCCCGCCGGCGCTCTACCCCCTGGCCTATCCCGCCTACGACGAGGAGCCGACGCGGGCGCCCGCGCTGCGGGTCACGCACGGTGACGGCACCACGACCACCCGCCTGAAGGTGGAGGACGTCCGCGTGACCGGCCCGCAGACCGACATCGTGCTCGTGGACCCCGACCGCCCGCTCGAGGTGACGCTGTCGTTCCGCGCCGACGACCACGGTGTGCTGCGCCAATGGGCCAGTGTCACCAATCGCCAGCCCGGCGCGATCACGCTGCACGAGGTCGCTGCCGCCTCGCCGCTGCTCGCCACGCCCGCGCCGTTCCTGACCCACTTCGGCGGGGGCGACTGGGCCGCCGAGTGGACCACGACGACCGAGGCCCTGACGCCGGGGACCAAGGTGGTCGAGTCGCGCGGCGGTGTGCAGCCGCACCTGCGCTCCTGCCCCTTCTTCCTGCTCGCCCCCGACGGGTCGCCCGAGGAATTGAGCGGTACGGTCCTCGCCGGCGCGCTGGCCTGGGGCGGCAACACCCGCTTCGCCTTCGAGCGGACGACGACCCCCGCGGTGCGGGTCTGGTGCGGGCACAACCCGGCGTCCTCCGAATACGTGCTCGACGCCGACGCCACCTTCGTCACCCCCGAGCAGATCTGGATGTGGTCGACCGGGGGCGTGGGCCCGCTCAGCCGGCGCTTCCATCGCTGGGTCCGCGCCCACGCCGTGCGCGACGGCGGCGCGCTGCGCCCGATCGTGGTGAACAACTGGGAGGCCACCTTCTTCTCGTTCGACACCGAGCGGATCCTCGGCCTCATCGACCACACGGCGGACCTGGGCGCAGAGCTCTTCCTGCTCGACGACGGCTGGTTCGGCGTGAGCCATCCCCGCGACGACGACACCACGGGCCTGGGCGACTGGGAGGTCGACCGGGCCAAGCTGCCCGACGGCCTCGGTCCCCTGATCGCCCGGTCCACCGAACGCGGCGTCCGCTTCGGGCTGTGGGTCGAGCCCGAGATGGTCAACCCGGACTCGACGCTCTACGGCGAGCATCCGGACTGGGTGGTGGGCCAGCCGGGGCGCCGCCCACGCCGCTGGCGCAACCAGCTCGTCCTCGACGTCCTGCAACCCGACGTCGCCGNNCTCAAGTGGGACGCCAACCGGCCCCTGACCGACCCCGGATCCCCCACGCTCGCGGCCGACCGGCAGGCCAATTACTGGGTCGACGAGACCCGGGCCACCTGGCGCCTGATGGAGACGGTGGCCGAGCGCCACCCCGAGCAGACGCTCATGCTGTGTGCCTCGGGTGGCGGCCGGGTCGACCTCGGGTCGCTGCGCTGGTTCCACGAGGTCTGGCTGTCGGACAACACCGATCCCGTCGACCGGGTGCGGATGCAGTGGGCCGCCTCGCACTTCCTGCCGGCCAACGTGGTCGGCGCACACGCGACCCGGGAAGGCGACCGGCCGGTGGCCTTCGGCTGCGCCGTGGCGCTGAGCGCGCGGTTCGGCTTCGACCTCGACTTCGCTGGCCTGACGGACGACGAGCTGGCCATCTGCCGCCGGGCGGTCGCGCTGTACCGGGACATCCGTCCCCTCGTCCAACAGGGGGACCTCTGGCGGTTGGTCCCGCCCGGTGAGCGCGCCGCCCTCGAATACGTCTCCCCGGACCGCCGACGGGCAGTCGTCTTCGGCTTCCAGCTCACGGCCGGCAGAACCGATCCCGGGCCGCTGCGCCCCGGCGGGCTCGACCCGGAGCAGGCCTACGAGGTCACGACCGTCGATCTCACCGCTGGGCCCGCACCGGTTGGAAACGACGTAGACCGACGGCGGGGGTCGACGCTCAGGGACGAGGGCCTGGAGTGGCCGCTGAACGATCCCTGCACCGCCCGCCTCTGGGTGATCGATTCCGTATAGGAGTTGCCGTGCGCGGGGTGCGTGGGCACCCCATGGACCTGGTGGGACAAGATGAGCGCATGGGACCAGCCGAGCGGATCGACGACGACCGCACGGACACGGCCGTCGTCGACGGAGCGCCGCGGTTCTCCGGCCGGGTCGCCATCGTCACCGGTTCGACGGCCGACCCGAGCATCGGTCGGTCCAGCGCCTTCCGCCTCGCCCGTGAGGGCGCGTCAGTGGTCGTCAACGGCCGCGACCCGGACCGGGTGGCGGCGACGGAGGCGGAGCTGCGCGCCGAGGGCTTCGACGCCGTCGGCGTCGTCGGGTCCATGGACACCGAGGAGGCGGTGGCCGTGCTCACGGACCGGGCGGTCGACGCGTTCGGCCGCATCGACCTGCTCGTCTGCACGGTGGGCGGCGCCCCCTACCCACTCTCGTTCGACACCATCAGCGAGGCCCAGCTGCTCGAGACCATCCGGCTCAATACCTGGCCGGGGGTGGCACTGATCCGCGCCGCCCTGGCCCGGGGTCTCGGCGACGGTGGTGCGGTCGTCACCATCTCGAGCGGCTCGCCGCGCAAGACCACGTCGGCCATGGTCGCCTACGCGTCGGCCAAGGCCGCGCTGAACGCCATGACGCGCACCATTGCCGCCGACCTCGCACCCAAGGGGATCCGGGTCAACGCGGTGAGCCCGGGGCTGGTGCGCACGACGGCCACGCGGCCCATGTGGAAGTCCGACGCCGGCGCGGCCGCGGGCTCGAACCTCCCGCTCGGCCGCCTGACCGAGGCCGACGACATCGCCGCCGCCGTCTGCTTCCTGTTGTCCGACGACGCCCGGCAGATCACCGGGATCACCCTCGACGTCGACGGGGGCAACCACCTCTCGAGTGGCTGGACCCCGATCCGGTAGTCAGGGGGCGCCTCGTCCCGACGCGAGCCAGGCCTTTCTGAGGGCGGGAACGACGGTGGACCCGATCAGCGCGATCTGCTCCCGCACCTGCTCGGGTGCCATGCCGGGCAACTGCACCCGGAGGTTGAGCGCGTCGGCGCCGACCTCCCGCACAGTGGCGGCGAGCCGTTCCGCCATCTCTTCGGGGTCGTCGCAGGCGATGGTCTGGTCCTCCCCGAACGAGGTCGCCGGCGCGGCGTAGCTCTCGTAGACGGCCCGCTGGCTCTCGACCAGGTCGGATATCACGCGGCCCAGCCACACCCGGCGGATGAGGACCTTGGCGCCCGTGCCCCCGGCCTCGTCGTAGGCCCGGGTCAGGCGGGCGAGTAGCTCCGGCGCCGACATGCCCTCCATCAGGATCCCCGCCCCGCACCGGGCCGCCCGTACGGCGGCGGCGACCGAGACGGCCGCGCTGAGCACCGGGACCGGCGCCTCGCGGCAGGCGCGCAGGGCGGGGTCCCCGCCGAGCTCGCCCAGGTCCTCGCCGCGCAGCATCGCCACGAGGCGGGGCAGCTCCGCCTTGAACCGGTCGACGGCCTCGGCCCGGTCGACCCCGGCTGCCGCGAAGTCGAGGGGCAGGGCGCCGGCGGCGACTCCCAGCCCGACTCGTCCCCTGTGGCGAGCCTGCAGCCACGCCACCTCCTCGGCCACGAGCGCGGTGGACCGCAGGGGCAGCAGGAGCGGCGCCGCCGCGGCCCACCCGGTGGCGCGCTCCTCGAGGACGAAGGAGGCCATCTGCAGGGGCTGCGCCATGTAGCCGGCGAAGCCCCCGTGGTGCTCGCTCGTCATGACCCCGTCGAACCCGTCGTCGAGGGCAAGACCGGCTTGCACACAGAGCTCGTCGACGATGGCAGCTGCCGGAAGCTCGTTGTGCGGATACAGGCGGATGGATACGGAGCCGGGCCCGAACGGCGGAGACGGCCTCATAGACGGTGACGGGTCGTTGCGGCGTCGTCCGCCACCGTCCGCCGCCCGTTCGTCGGTTGCCACCTCGCGATCCTATGAGACTCGATCTGTTCGTCAGGCTCGCCATCGTGCATGGGCATGGGACATGCACGGTCGGATCGATCGGGTGTCGGCTTCGTGCGACACGTTCCCCGATCGGGCGGGACCGGGATGGGTAACCTTCCACGATGCACACCATTCGATCGGGCGGACGGAGGTGGTCGTTGTGTGCCGAGTCCGAGCTGACACGACTTGACCGCACACTTCTCCGAAGCGCGATGGAGGCAGCCGACCACGCCTCTCCGAGGTTCTCCAAGTTTCGTGTCGGGGCCGCGGCGCGCATCGGCGGTTCCACCGATGTGATCAGTGGTTGGAACGTGGAGGACCAGAGCCTGGCGGCGGTTCTTCACGCCGAGCAGGCGGTTCTCATTGCGGCCGGCCACCTACGCCAGGGACCGGTGAAGGTCTTGCGGATGGCCATATGGGGACATGGCGACGTTCCCCCCTGTGGCAGGTGCCGGCAGATGATCGTCGACTCGAACCCGGCGGCACGGGTGCTCTTCCCCTATGGGGGCGGCATCCTTGTCGCAGCGGCGGAAGAGCTTCTTCCGTTACGCTTCAGTCTTCCGCCGACGCCCGGTTGATCGCTGAACCCGAGGAGCGATCGAGTTGGACTCACGCCAG
Source organism: Acidimicrobiaceae bacterium (assembly GCA_003169235.1). Classification (GTDB taxonomy): domain Bacteria; phylum Actinomycetota; class Acidimicrobiia; order Acidimicrobiales; family RAAP-2; genus Bog-473. The sequence continues at coordinate 15,421 of PMPX01000084.1, forward strand.
TTCGATTCCAAACGTGACGGTCCCGTCAGCACCCTCATCTTTGCCCTCTTCAGCGTCAGCAAGTGGATCTCCCTGGGTTCTCAGCTCCACGACTACCTGACGAACCACAAAGCGGCCCGCAAGAACAACCCGAACTTCGACACCTGGTTCTTCGGTCTGTATGTCCTGGCGTGGCTGGCAGCCCTCCTGATCATCCTCCAGTGGGCCCCGCTCGGTGGGAACTGGGGCCTGGTCTTCGTCGCATTGGCGCTCTACAGGCTCCAGGACATGATCCTTGGGACCATCGGCGACGCGTTCGTCTTCAACACGATCGGTGGGACCGGCGGCAGCAAGGTTCTGCTGGCCGTCGTCAACGTATTCCTCATCGTGGTGATCTTCGCGATCACCTTCTACGTACTGCTCCCCAACTCGGCGTTCACCCCGCCGGCCCCGATAGGGCGCTTCGGGCATCTCTTCTTGAGCTGGAGCACCTTGCCGCCACTCGGGAGCGGGTTCCTCGCCCTGAGCACCCGCGCCAGATCCCTGGTCATGGTCGAGTCAGCCGCGGGGGTCCTGGTGACGGTCATCGCGTTGAGCCGATTCCTCTCGGCTCCCGACTTGGGGGAATCGGCCGTCACCTCGACCTACGGCAGGGCCGAGTTGACCGCAGGCACGACGACCGTTGACGACAAAGCTGCAAAACCGGGCAGCACGATCCTCCTCACGCCTCAGGACGACAAGACGAGGGGCGCCCTTCGGGTCGCCGCCGAGGCCGGCCGCTTCACCATCACCTCGGACGTGGACACGGACAGCGGCGTCGTCGCCTACGAAATAAAGGACCTGATCTCATAAGGGCGGTCGTCCGGGTCGTCCTCAGCGGATGGTGCCCGCCCCGGGGATGAGCGGCAGATCCAGGGCGGTGGCCCACCCGGGCGGCAGGTCGTTGACGGCCGGCACGGCGTTGAGAGCCCGCAGTCCGGTGGCCAGGCAGCCGGCCGCAGCGGCGTCACGCCCGCTGCCATCGGTGAACCGGAAGGCCGTCTCCTGGGTGATCGACGGCGTCCCCTCGATCTCGACCCGGTAGACGTCGTCCTGGGTGCCCCGGGGCCAGTCCGGTGCGGCGTCGGTGCCGACCCGGTTGATGTGCTCGAGACAGATGCGGGGCTCGCCCTTGTAGATCCCGTTGATGGTGAAGTGGATGGCCGCCACCTCCCCGGCGTTGATGACCCCCTTGGCCGTGGTGATCGGCGTGTCGGTGACCCACTTCTCCCACGTGGTGGTGATCTCGTCGAGCTCCACCCCGACGGCGTGGGCCATCATCGGCACCGTCGCCCCCCAGGACATGACGAGGATGTCGGTGTGCTCGAGCAGGGGCGTGAACTCGGGCGGGCGGCCGATGCCCATCTCGTCCTCGTACGCACCGGTGTAGTTCAGGTAGTCGAGGATCTCGAGCGCCTTCACGCTCTTCACCTCGGCGCAGAGGCCCATCAGGGTCATCGGGAAGAGGTCGTTGGCGAAGCCCGGATCGATGCCGGTGGTGAAGCAGGTGGCGCCCCCTTCCTCGCAAGCCTCCGTGATCGGGTCGATCCACGAGGGTGGGTTCTGCGTCATGTGCGGCCAGACCCATGGCGTCATGGCCGTGGAGCACACGTCGATGCCGGCGCGGAGGAACGCGCCCATGTCGCGGATGTTGGCGTCGGCCAGTCCCGCCGTGGGCCCGTAGTGCACCAGGGCGTCGGGCCGGAGGGCGACCAGGGCCTCGAGGTCGTCGGTCGCGGTGATCCCGACGGAGTCGATGCCGCAGATCTCCCCCACGTCCCGGCCGACCTTGTCCTTGTCGTTGACGCCGACGCCGACCAGTTCGAAATTGGGGTGGCGCAGCACCTCGGGAATGACCATCTTGCCCACGAACCCCGTGCCCCAGACGACGACTCTCTTCTTCTCTGTCATGGGGGCATTGTCGCACCGGGCACTCAGGGTCCGCTCGTGCCGCCCGTGAGATCGAGTCGCGGCTGAAATCAGCTGGGCCGGGCGGTCAGGCGTATGGTTCCCGCTCAAATCTCGACAAGGAGCGTTGGATGAAGGAACCAAAGCCGGGGCCGGGCTGGGAAAAAGGGAAGGACGGTCGGTGGTATCCCGACTGGCTCACGTTCGCAGACTTTCGGGGTGCCGCGGCGCTCTCCGCCTTCTTCAAGGTGTTGGCACTGGTCGTGGTGGGCGCAGGCGTCATTGCAGCCATTTTGGTCGGTCGTGCCTTGCACGCCGATGGAGTGGGCGGGGAGACTGCGGTCGCCGTGGCGGCCATCGTGAGTGGGAGCGTGGTCGTCGCATCGGCAATTGCCTTCTTCGGATTTGTCCTCGAACTTCTGATCGCGATCCACTTTGGAGTGAGGTTCGCTGACTCGGCCAGGGAAGCAGCCCAGCGCGACCAGGTGTCGAGCTGACTGGTCACAATCGACACACCCGGTGACACAGGGAGCAATCTCGCTGAAACGACCACTCCCTCGTTCCTCACCTTCCGGAACCCGAGTACCTCAGAGCGTCCGGAAGAACCCCCCGTCGACGAGCACCTGGGCGCCGTTGACGTAACTGGCGGCGTCGCTGGCCAGGAAGACACAGACGCCGACCATGTCCTCGGGCTGGCCGATGCGCTGCATCGGGTTGATGGTCCCGATCCGCGCCTTCGTGTCCGGGCCCCAGGCCTTGGTGATGTCGGTGTCGAAGGCTCCGGGCAGCACGAGGTTGGCCCGCACCTTGGGCGCCCACGCGCCGGCCAGGCCGAGCGTCAAGGCGTTCAGGCCCGCCTTGGCCATGGCGTAGGGCAGGTCGTCGGCGTTCGGGCGCAGCGACCCGGCGGTGGTGACATTGATGATGGAGCCGCCGTCGCCCTCGGCCATGCGCGTCCCGATGAGCGCGCTCAGGCGGAAGGGCCCGCGCGCGTTCACGGCGTGCACCTTGTCGTAGAGCGCCTCGGTGACCGAGGGGAGGCCGTCGTAGAGCGGCGACATGCCGGCGTTGTTCACCAGCACGTCGCAGCGACCGAACTCGTCGTACACCGCCTCGACCAGCCGGTCGCAGTCCTCCCACTGGCCGACGTGGCAGGCGACCGGCAGTGTCCGGCGCCCGGTCGCGCCGGCGATCTCGGTCGCCGCCTTCTGGCAGTTCTCCAGCTTGCGGCTGGCCACGACGACGTCGGCCCCGGCGGCGGCCAGGCCCTCCGCCACCGCCCGGCCGATGCCCCGGCTTCCCCCCGTGACGACGGCGACCTTCCCCGTCAGGTCGAACAGCTCCCCCGGCGTCTTCATCCCTTGTAGTCGCTCGATTCGGCCAGCTCGCCTGCGGCGGCCATGAGGTCGAGCACCACCGGCCCGAAGCCCTGCAGCTTGGGGTCGTCCCCGGCCCGCTGGTAGCCCTGCTCGAGCACGACGGCCAGCTTCCACTTGGCCAGCACGCAGTAGTAGTCGATGTCGTCGACCTGGCGGCCCGACTGCTCGGAGTAGTGCTGGAGCACCTCGGCCCGCGACGGCATGCCGGTCATGTCGACGTAACCGCCGACGCTGCCCTCGCCGCCACTGGTGTCCTCGGGCCAGGTGTGCACGACCCAGCCCAGGTCCAGCTTGGGGTCGCCCACAGTGCCCATCTCCCAGTCGACGATGGCGGCGAGCCGCGCCGGCGCACCGTCCTTGAACATCACGTTGGCGAACTGGTAGTCGCCGTGCATGATCCCCGGGATGTAGTCGAGCGGCTTGTGGGCGCGCAGCCAGGCCGACGCCTCGTCGAAACCGGGCAGCTCACGTCCCTTGATGCGCTCGAAGAAGGCGGTCCAGCGGTCCACCTGGCGCTCGTGGAAGCCGTCGGGTCGGCCGAGGTCTTCGAGCCCCTTGGCCTTCCAGTCGACCTTGGACAGCAGGGCGATGCCCTCCACCAGCTGGTAGGCCAGGCCCTGCCGGGCCTCGAGGTCGGTGTTGAAGGGCTCGGGCCACACGCCGCGCTCCATGCCCATGGGCGACCAGCCGTCGACGAAGCCCATCAGGTAGAAGGTCCGGCCCAGCACCGCCGGGTCCGTGCACACGGCGACGGCCTCGGTGTGCGGCACGTCCGTCCCGGTCAGCGCCTCGATGATCCGCCACTCGCGGACGATGCCGGCGTCCCGCTCCGCCGGTGCGGTGGGCGGCGGGATCCGCATGGCGGCGTGCAGGTCGCCCCGGCGCAGCTCGTAGATCTCGTTCTGGCTGCCCCCCGAGATGTAGCGGTGCTCGAGCGGCGCCCCGGTGCCGAGCCCCTCGGCGTCCATCCAGGCCACCAGCCGGTCCACGTCGGCGATGGTCGGTGTCGTGTCGTCGGTTGCAGTCACAGGCTCTCCGTTCGGTCGGGCCCGCTCGCAGATCGCGAACCCTCTTCTCCGCTGTCCGGGCATCTTCGCACCGGGCCGGAGAATGGTGCCTGACGGGAGGCCCCGGAGGGAAATGCGGGTGGGGCACGGCTGCGACTCCACCGGTGCGACCTCGCTCGGCGTGCAATACCAGCTGCAGGGGACGATGAGGGCCCGCGCAATCACAACCGTTTCGCAATTCATACGGCGCCCCGAACGCGCCGATACCTATGACCGTGAGCAATGGGTCGATCCCGAGCGGAAGGGACCACTGGCGCTGGTACTCGCCCCACCGGGCCATCGTCCTGCTCGGCGTCGTGCTGATCCTGGTCGCCCTGGCCGGGGGCGTCCTCGGCGTGGTCAACGCGTCCCGGGCCGAGCAGCTCAGCTCCCGCCTCGCCAACCAGTACCTCGTGCTCCTCGGGCCCGTGCGGCAGATCCGGGCGTCGGAGAGCGCGTTCCAGGTCCTGGCCGAGGAGGCCTTCAGCAAGACCGTGCCGGCCACCGACGTGATCACCGGTGCGGTGACCAATTCCAACGACCTCAACAAGGCCTACCTCACCCTTCAGCACCTGCTCGCGTTGCCGGGCAACGAAGGCCTGGCTCCGCAGCTGGCCAGCCGGATGTCCGCCTTCACCGCCTCACAGTCGGGCCTGAGCGCATTCCTGGCCGGTGCACCGCAGACGTCGGAGACCACACACGCGGCTGCGGTGGAGAGCGCAGCCGAGGCGAACCTCGATACCACCCTCGCCTCCCTACAGGGCACCATCTCCAGTCGGCTGGCTCAGACGGCAGAACAGGCGCGCGAAGCGGCCGACAACGCCCGGGGCGACCTGTTGTGGTCCCTCGGCATCGGGGTCAGCTTCGCCTGCGTCGTGACGACGGCCCTCGCCCTGCACGCGCGGCGCATGGAGCGCCAGCAGGCACGACGGGAGACCAAACAGACCGACCTGGCCCACCGGATCGCGTTCGAGGCAAGCCTGCAGACCGCCCTCGAGATGTCCAAGGCGGAGGCATCCGTCTTCGACCTGGTCGCAGAGGCCCTCAGCCAGGCCGCTCCGGGCATGCGATCCGAGTTGCTCCTCGCCGACTCCAGCACGGCCAACTTCCGGCAGGTCCTCGTGAGCACGGCACAGACCGACGACGCCGGGTGCGGGGTCATGTCCCCGGACGACTGCCCGGCTGCATCGAGGGCACGGGCCATGGTGTTCCCCTCCAGCACCGCACTCGACGCCTGCCCCAACCTGCGGGGCCGGGGGTGCTCGGCGTTGTGCGTGCCGATGAGCATGAGCGGCAACTCCGTGGGGGTCTTCCACGTGACCACCGACGACGGCGCGCCGCCCTCTGACGCGGTGCAGGCGAACGTCGAGGTGGTGGCGCGCCGGGCCAGTGAGCGCCTGGCCATGCTGCGCGCCTTCGAGTTCTCCCAGACCCAGGCGAACAGCGACTCGCTCACCGGGCTCATGACCCGGAGGAGCCTCGAGACCGCGGTCCACCAGCTCCAGGAGATCGGCACGCCGTATTCGGTGGCCTACGGCGACATCGATCACTTCAAGCTGGTGAACGACGAGTTCGGGCACGCCGCCGGCGACCGCGCGCTCCGGACCTTCGCCCAGGTGCTGCGGGACTCACTACGGCCGGCCGACATCCCGGGCCGCTACGGGGGCGAGGAGTTCGTCATCGTCCTTCCGGACTGCCCGGTCGAAGAGGCACGCCAGGTGCTCGAGCGGGTGCGGCAGCGCATGGCCGACCGGATCCTCATCGCCGAGCTCCCGACGTTCACCGTCAGCTTCGGTGTCGCCTCCTCCGACCAGGCCGGGGACTTCGATCACGTGGTCTCCCTGGCCGACACCGCACTCCTCAGTGCCAAGGCCGGGGGCCGCGACCGGATCGTCGTGTCCACGGGACCGTACGTGCCCAAGGCGGGACCGGACACGCCGGCGACCGAGACGGTGGGCTCCCCGCTGGAGCCGGACCTGCCCCCGCTGCGCCAGACCGACGACGCCGGCCTCTGGGAGCCGCAGCACAACTGACCCGAACACGTCGTCCCCGCTTCACCCTCACCACCCGCGCCCTCCCCCGATCCGACGGGGGGAGGGTCGCGCCCGTGCACTGAATTGCCTGCTCAGAGGGGATCACACTTCCCTGACACTCCGTTCGCCGGCCCCTGACATATGGGGTCGATGCTGGCCCCGAAGAATCGGTGAGGAGGAGCCATGGAGCATCTCAGGCAACGGGTCACGCAGCGCTGGTCGGGCATGGGCCTGGCCGCCCGGATGTGGTGGGCCGCGCTGGCCACGGTCGGTGTCGCCGCCGTCCTCGTGCTCTCCGCCACCTCGGTGGTCGACGCGACCTCGCACCCGGCCGCACCCGCGTCGGCCGCGGCGAAGAGCGCCGGCTCCGGGACGCCCACCGCCGCCGCGGCGGGGAGCGGCTCCGGGTCGGGCTCCATGGCAGGCATGACGGGCGGCGCCTCGACATCGACCCCGACTTCGACCCCGACCCCGACTTCGTCACCGGCGTCGGCCGCGTCACCGGCGTCGGCCGCTCCGGCGTCGACCGGATCGGCGCAGGCGACCCCGACCGTCTGCGCCAACGTCAAGGGGACCACGACCATGTCCAACGGCATGGTGATGGCGCCCGTGCCGCCGGGCCCCCCGACGGCGGCGCAGCAGGCGGCGGCCGACCTGCTCGTGGCACAGACCAGGGCCACGCTGGCGAGGTACTCGAGCCTGTCCGCCGCCACGGCGGCCGGGTACACGCCGGCGACGAAGCCCACCGGGTACGTGGTGCACTACGCCAACTGGCCGGTCGCCAAGAGCGACGGCTTCGACCCGTCCGACCCCGCGTTCCTGGTCTACGCCAACACGGTCAACGGCCCCGTCCTGCTGGGCGCCATGTACCTCGGGCCGGCGCCCTGCACGCCCGGTCCCGACGTCGGCGGGTCGCTCACCCAGTGGCACGCCCACGACAACCTGTGCCTCTCCGGCGGCCAGGTGGTGGGCAACACGGACGCCACGGGCACGTGCGCCACCGGCGTGCACAACACGAACACCTACTTCATGCTCCACGTGTGGACCGAGCCGTCGCTGGCCACCACCCACCAGTTCCAGGCCGACCTCACCCGGGCCGAGCTGGCGCCCATCATCGAGGGGAACGCGTGAGCACGGCGAAGGGCGCGGGGCGGGTCAGCGCCCGGGCCATCCAGATCGGCCTCGGCCTGGTCTGGCTGGTCGACGGGCTGCTGCAGCTGCAGCCGCAGATGTTCGGGACGCACTTCGCCAACCACGTGATCCTGCCGACGGCGCAGGGCCAGCCGGGCATCGTCTCGGGTGTCATCACCCACCTGGCCCACCTGATCGCGATCCAGCCGGTGCTGGCCAACGCGGTCTTCGCCGCCATCCAGATCCTCATCGGGATCGGGCTGCTCGTCCGCGAGACGGTCAGGCCGGCGCTCGTGCTGTCCTTCGTGTGGGCGCTCGGCGTCTGGTCGCTGGGCGAAGGCTTCGGCATGCTCTTCACGGGCATGGCGTCACCGCTCACCGGGGCGCCCGGGGCCGCGCTGCTCTACGGCGCCATCGGCCTACTCGTGTGGCCGCGGGCGGCCGGTCCGGCGGCGTCGGGCCCGGCCGCCGCCGAAGGCCCGCTCGGGGAACGCGGCGGCCAGGCCATCTGGGCCGTCGTGTGGTGCGGCATGGGGATCCTGTGGCTGCTGCCGGCGAACCGGGCCGGCGGGTCCATCTCGGGTGCGATCAGCGGCGCCGTCTCGGGCGAGCCGGGCTGGCTGGCCCACGTGCAACTGTCCGTCGCCCACGCCCTGGGCAGCGGCGGGGAATCGGTCGCCGTCGTCTGCGCCGTGCTGTCCTTCGTGATCGGGCTGGGGCCGCTGCTCTCGCGCCACCCGACCGTCTTCCTGGTCGCCGGCGCCGCCCTGGCGCTCGACTACTGGGTGTTCGGGGAGGCCTTCGGGCAGGTCTTCACCGGCTTGGCCACCGATCCCAACACGGGCCCGCTCCTGGTCCTGCTGGCCCTGGCCCTGTACCCGAACCGGGTCCCCGCCGCTGCGCCGGCCGCCGTGCCGAGCCGGGTGCCAGACGAGCTCGCCGCCCGGTCGGGCGCCTTGGCCTGATGCCGGCGGCGGGCTCCATGCCCGGCGAACCGGGGCTCCCTCCCGGACGACCTACCATCCGCACCAGTGGCGGACTCTGCGGTGCCAGCCCCCGGCAATCGACACCGCCGGCGCTGGCCGTGGGTCCTCGGCGTGCTCGCCGTGGTCCTGGTCTCGGTGGCCGCGGTGGTCGTGCTGACGACGAGCCACGCCAAGCCGGTCTCGCTGCGCCAGGCCGAGGCCCAGTTGGGCAAAGGCGCGACGGGCGTGCCCGGTGCGGACCGGCCAGCGCCCGGGGTGTACGCGTATACGGGCTCGGGCACGGAGAAGCTGACGCTGCCGCCGCTGTCCCAGGCCGAGGGGCCCACGATCCCCGGCACGGTGACGCTGCGGGGACAGAACTGCTGGGTCTTCCGCGTTGACTACAGCACACACCACTGGCAGACGTGGGAGTACTGCCTCCACTCGGGCGACCTCTGGGAGGCCGGCGGGCAGTCCTGGCAGCTCTGGTCGGTCGGACCGCTCAACTTCACCAACCTGAGCACGTTCACCTGCGCGCCCGGCAGCATGGCCCTGCCGGGCGACGCCACGGTCGGCCAGCGCTGGCAGTCGCGCTGCACCGGCACCAACACGTCGGTCAAGGGCGGCACGCTGAGCGCCGGCCCCTACACGTTCCTCGGCCTCGACACCGTGTCGGTCGGCGGCACGCCCGTCCCCGCCGCCCACTTCCTTCGGGTGCGCACGGACACGGGAGCCCAGACGGGCACCGAGCGCTCCGAGGTCTGGTTCAGCACGCGCACCGGCCTCCCCCTGCGCGTGCAGCAAGACCTCAAGGTCAAGAGCTCGACGCCGTTCGGAACCTCCACCTACACCCAGGTCGGGGTGTTCGTCCTGGCCTCCCTGGTCGCCCACCGCTGAGGGCCTTTCTCCGGGAGGCCGCAGCGGGTAGAACCGGGTCCGGCCAGCACGTTTTCTAGGAATTCGCTGAGAAGATGGCAGAAAGGGCGGTCCGAGCCGGATGAGCGCGCCACGGGACACCGCCGGGGTCGCCCTGGTGGGCTACGGCATGGGCGGGTCGGTGTTCCACGCCCCCTTCATCGAGGCCGAGCCCCGGCTGCGGCTGGTGTCGGTGGTCACGGGCAACCGCGAACGGGGGGCAGCGGCCCTGGCCCGCCACCCCGGCGTCCGGGTCGAGCGGTCGGTCGAGTCCCTCCTGGACCGGCTCGACGGCATCGACCTGGCGGTGGTGACGACGCCGAACGCCTCGCATGCGGCCATCGCCGCGGCGGTGCTGGCGCAGGGCCGGCCGGTCGTGGTCGACAAGCCGGTGGCCCCGACGAGCGACGAGACCCGGGAGCTGCGCGCCCTGGCCAGGTCAGCCGGCACGGCCGTCGTGCCCTTCCAGAACCGGCGCTTCGACGGCGACTTCCGCACCGTCGCCGACCTCGTGTCGCGGGGCGTACTCGGCGCGCTGCACACCTTCGAGTCGCGCTACGAGCGCTGGCAGCCCGGCACGTCGCCGCGGGCGTGGAAGAACGACGCCGGGCCCGGTGCGGGCACCGGCATCCTCTACGACCTCGGGACCCACCTCATCGACCAGGCCGTCGTGCTGTTCGGCCGGCCGCAGTCCGTCGCCGCCGACATCGCGGTTCGCGGGGCCGCCAGCCGCGTCCCCGACGACGTGTTCGTCGCGCTGGGCTACCCGGGTGGGCCGCGGGTCCACCTCTGGATGAGCGCCGTCGCGCCGGACCTCGGCCCGCGCTTTCGCCTCCTCGGCGACACCGCCGGCTACGTGAAGTGGGGCATGGACGTCCAGGAGGCTCTGCTCGTCGCGGGCCACTCCCCCCGCGAGCCGGGCTGGGGCGAGGAGCCCGAGTCGGCGTGGGGCGAGGTGATCGCCGGCGCCGAGCGGAGGCCGGTGCCGACGCGGCCCGGCGCGTACGGGCTCTTCTACGCCGGCATGGCGTCGTACCTCCACGACGGCGCGCCCCCGCCGGTGGACATCGACGATGCCGTGCTGACGGCGGAGATCATCGAGGCGGCGCAGGCCTCGGCGCGTGACGGGGCGATCGTGCCGCTGGCGTGACGCGTCGACGTGTCGGCCGGCCTCGCCCGTGTCGCCCCTGCCGCCGTGGACCCCGGCGGGGTGCGGCCGCGCCCCGGGGTGCGCCCCCTCTTCCCCGGGTGATCCCTCAGCGGACGGGGCGGGTGCCGATGACCGAGGCGCGCTCCATCGTCCGGCGCTGCGGCCAGTAGTCGCTCGATGCGTAATGCTGCACCGCCCGGTTGTCCCAGAACGCCACCGCGTCGGGGGTCCAGGTGAAGCGGCACTGGTGCTCGGGCGCGTCCGCCCGGCGGCAAAGGCGGTCCAGCAGCTCCAGGCTGGCCTCGGCCTCGAGCCCCTCTATGTGGCTGACGAAGGGCCGGTTCACGTAGAGGTGCCGCTTCCCCGTGGCGGCGTGGGTGCAGACCACGGGATGGCGGACCGGGGGGTACTGCGCCTGCGCGGCGCGGCGCTCGTCGGGGCTCATCGCGTGCCCGAAGGTCTGGGTGAAGTCGTGCACCGCGCTCAGCCCGTCGATCTCCGCCCGGGTGGCCTCGTCGAGCGAGTCGTACGCGGCGTACATGTCGGAGAAGAGGGTGTCGCCACCGACGTCGGGGACCTGAATTGCATGGAGCACCGCCCCCATGGACGGGTCCTCGCGCCAGGTGACGTCGTGGTGCCACGAGTTCTCGTAGCCGCCCACCTCCGCCGTCTTCTCGAAGCGCACCAGCTCGGGCTCCCCGGTGTTCGAGGCCAGGAACGGGTGGACCTCCAGCCCGCCGAAGCGCCGGGCGAACGCCACGTGTCGCTGCGGGGTCAGCGGCTGGTCCCGGAAGAAGACGACCTTGTAGTCGTGCAGCGCCTGGCGCAGCTCGGCCACGACCTCGTCGGGCAGCTCCGTCGTCAGGTCGACGCCCGAGATCTCCGCGCCGAGCGTCGCGCCGAGCAGGCGGGCGTCGAAGCTCCGCCAGCGCAGCGCGGCGAGCCGGTCGCGCTCGGCCGCCACGTGCGTGAAGGGGCCGACCACGATCGGGTACCCGGGCAGCGGGACGGTCCGGGGCGCGGCGGCTTTCGTCGTCGTCATGCCGGAACTGTACCGAAGGGTCCGCCGGGGCCGAGGGTCGGGGCCGGGGGCGCCCCGGCCGGGGTCCCCCGGGCCGCGTCGCGGCGGGGCGGGGCCCGGGAGCGCCCAA
>PMPX01000212.1 GCA_003169235.1 Acidimicrobiaceae bacterium
ACTTGAACCCCCACATCCTTTCGGACACAGGAACCTGAATCCTGCGCGTCTGCCAATTCCGCCACTCGCCCGGGTGACCGGACAACAGTACTCGCTCGCCGGCCGGTCCAGATCCGCCCCGGCGCCGGATCACGGCACAGGTGACCAGGTCAGACGCCTACCGAATCCCTCCGGAGCGCAGCGGACCGGTAATCTCTGGGAGACAATGGGACTCCAGCAGTTTGAGGAGCGCCTCGAGCGTCTGGTGGAGGGCACGTTGGCCAAGCCATTTCGAAGCAACCTCCAACCGGTCGAAATCGGCCGGAGGCTGACGCGCGAGATGGATCTGCACCGCCGGGTGGGGGTGCGCGGCCTCATCGCGCCCAACGCCTTCGCCGTGACGCTCTCGCCGGCCGACGTCAACCGTTTCTCGAATTTCATCGACGCGCTCTCCCGCGAGCTCGCCGACGCCGCCCGCGAGCACGCCCGGATTGAGGGGTACTCGTTCGTCGGCCCGGTCGAGGTCGAGATCTTCGAGGGCTCGAACCTCAAGGCGGGGCGGTTCACGGTCACCGCCGACGTCCACGAGAGCGAGGACGGCGGCTTCCTGGCCGAGTTGGTCCTGCCCGACGGCCGGCGGGTCTCCCTGGGCTCGGATCCTCTGGTGATCGGCCGACTGCCCGAGTGTGACGTGGTCCTGCCCGACTCCAACGTGAGCCGGCGCCACGCCGAGTTGAGCAGGAAGGGTGACGGCGTCTTCGTCACCGATCTCGGTTCCACCAACGGCACCAGGGTCAACGGGACCCCGGTGCGGGAGCAGCTCCTCGCCAGCGGGGACGAGGTCAGCGTGGGATCGACGAAGCTCGTCTTCGAAATGTCGTGACGGCACCCGGTGAGGTGGCGACGCTCCTCGCCACGCAGAACCTGAACGCGGTCCTGCGTGTCCTGCAATGGGGGGTCATCGCCCTGATCTTCCTGTTCTTCCTGCGGGTCATCCGCGCCGTCTGGGTCGAGATGAGCCCGGCCACCATCCGCCGGTCGCGGTCGGAGCGGCGCCAGGAGAAGCGCGAGCTGCGCGCCGCGGCGAGGCCGCAGGACCGGCCGAAGGAGAGCCGCAAGCGTCAGCTCTACCTGAAGGTGGCCGAGCCGCCCGCCCATGCCGGCCGCACCTACGACCTCGACGACGAGCTGACGATCGGGCGCTCGCCGGGTTGCGGCGTCTCCATGCCCGAGGACATCTACACCTCGACGCTCCACGCCCGCCTCTTCCGCCGCAACGACCAGCTGTGGGTGGAGGACCTGGGCTCGACCAACGGCACGTTCGTCAACCGCGAGCAGATCTCACGGGCCGTCCGGCTGGGGAAGGGTGACCTCCTCCAGATCGGCTCCACCGTGTTCGAGGTCTCCCGATGACCGTCCTGCGGTCCGGCTCGGCGTCCGACGTCGGGCGTGTCCGCACCGTCAACCAGGACCTGCCGCTCGAACGGCCCACTCTCTACGCGGTGGCCGACGGGATGGGCGGCCATGTGGGCGGCGAGGTCGCGGCGAGGGTGGCGGTCGAGACGCTCGAGCAGGCCTTCGAGCGGGCGCCGACGGCGGCCGGCCTGCGCGAGGCGATCTCGGAGGCCAACGCCGCGGTGTGGCACGAGAGCCAGGTCAACGCCGACCTGCGCGGCATGGGGACCACGCTGACCGCGGCGGCGCTGGTCGGCGGCGCCGGCGGCCACGACGTGCTGGCCCTGGCCAACGTGGGGGACTCGCGCGCCTACGTGTTCTCGGGCGGCGAGCTGGTGCAGGTCACCGACGACCACAGCCTGGCCGAGGAGCGGATGCGCCAGGGCGAGATGACCGAGGAAGAGGCCGCCGTCCACCCCCAGCGCCACATCCTGACCCGGGCGCTCGGGGTGTCCTCCGAGGTGGACGCCGACATGTGGGAGCTCGAGCTGCTCTCGGGTGATCGCCTGCTCCTGTGTTCCGACGGCCTGTCCAACGAGGTGGGGGCGGACGAGATCGCGGACGTCCTGCGCACCGTCGACGACCCCGGGGAGGCGGCGCGCCAGCTGGTCGAGGTGGCCAACGAGCACGGTGGCGCGGACAACATCACGGTGGTCGTCGTCGACGTGCAGGTGGGGGAGGGCGACGCCGAGGCGGCGACCAAGGTGCGGCCGCTCGGGCTCGGCGCCACCGCGCTGGCCGTGCCCGCCGCGGCCACGGCCGCCGTCCCGGTCGTGGGGTCCGCCTCGAACGGGGAGCCACCGGGAACCGCTCCCTCCGCCGATGTCACCGGGGTGGTGCGCCCGGTCACCGGCACGGCGGCGACGGCAGCGGTGCACATGGACGAGACCCTCGCTCCGGGCGCCCGGCTCGGTTTCGGGGACGAGACGACGACGCTGGCGGCCGAGGGCCCGCGCAGCGACGAGTTCTTCTTCGGGACCGCGACGTCGGTGCCGGTGGCACGCTCGACCACCCGGGTGCCCCCGGTGCCCGCGCCGGCGGGCGGTGGGTCGGTGGGTCGCAAGGAGAAGGAGAGCCGCGGCGCGCGGCGCCGACGCCTCGGGATACCGCGGCGCATCACGCCGAGGGTGATCGGGTTCGTCCTCCTGGTGGCCGCCGTGCCCGTCGCCGCCTACTTCGTGCTGCGCTGGTACGCCTACGACAACTGGTTGGTGACGCTGCAGGGCGACCAGATCGTGGTCAAGCAGGGCCAGTCGGGCGGCGTCCTGTGGTTCCACCCCAAGGTGGTGGACCGGACCGGCGTCACGACGGCCCAGATCGCGCCCGCCGCCGTGGGCCCGCTGCGGGCCGGGGTCCCGGAGGCCNNACCACCACGGCGGTGGGCGCCCCATGACCGCCGCCGACGTTCCCCTGCGCCGAAGGCGCCCAGCGTAGGCTCAGGGCGCCATGCAACCGGTCGACAACCCTCGCGTCTATTCGGGCCGCTACGAGCTCACGCATCTCATCGCCCGCGGTGGCATGGCTCAGGTGTACCGCGCCGTGGACCTCCAGCTCGACAGGCCGGTCGCCCTCAAGGTGCTCTTCCCCGAGCTCTCTGTCGACCGCACCTTCGTCGAGCGGTTCCGCCGTGAGGCGCAGGCCGCCGCCAACCTCTCGCACCCGAACAT
>PMPX01000360.1 GCA_003169235.1 Acidimicrobiaceae bacterium
CGGCGGCGATCTGGGCCGCCGTGGGCGGGCAGGGGTACTTGGCGGCGTCCGTGGCCGGACTTCCTCCCCCGCTGTCGGTGGTGGGGCAGGTGGTGATCAGGTAGCCGGTGCCGCAGGGCGGTCCCGTCGTGCCTGAGATGGTGGTGAAGGTCCCGGTGAGCCCCCCGGTCGCCGACGTGGTGATGAGGGCCGTGATCGAGATCCCGGAGCACGACACGGGCACGTTCTCGCTGACCGGGGACGGAAGGCTCACGTTGGGCTGGCCCGCGTCGTTGTTGCACTCCAGGATGTTGCCCGGTGAGGTGTCGTCGAAGCCCGAGCCGGTCACGGCGATCTTCGTGCCGCCGTTCAGGCAGGTGCCCGGGTTGACGGTCATGCTGGGCGGCCCAGTGACGCTGTTCGACTTCGCGTTGCAGGGCACCGTCGAGGTGGTGGTCGTGCTTGAGGTCGTCGTGGTCGAGGTGCTCGACGTCGTCGTGGTGGAGCTCGATGTCGTGGTGGTGCCTCCGCCGCTGGTCGTGGTGGTCGTCGTGCCGCCACCGCCACCTCCGAAGCTGATCGGGGCGTCCACCTGGGTGCCTCCCTGCGTGCCGAAGGCGATGGCGCAGGTGTCACCGGCCGTGACCTGGGCCGCAGTGGGCGGGCAGGGGTAGAGGGCGGCGTCGGCGCCGGCGTCGTTCCCCGCCGAGTCCGTGCCTGTCGCGGGCGGGCCGACGGTCCCCTCGATGATCGAGAAGGCGGTCGACGGGACATCACCGGCTGCCGTCGTGGAGACGATGTGGAGCAGGGGGTCCGTGCATCCCACAGGGGCTTGCTCGATGCCGGCAACGAGAATGGTGGGCTGATCGGGGGTGGTGTTGCACTCCAGGACGGCGCCGGTTGCCGAATCGGCGAATCCGGAGCCCGAGATCGTGACCGAGGTTCCGTTGCTCAGACCGGTGTCGGGCGACACCGAAAGACTCGCCGCGGCCGAAGCCGGGCTGGAAAAGGCCAGCACCCCGAACATGCCCGNNCGGGTATGAAACCCGACCCCTGACCCCTCTACGACCCCCTACCGATGTGGAGTGCCCGCGAACGGGACCCCGGTGCAGCGGGCGTGAGTTTTGCCTCAGCGTGGAGCGGCCGTCAAGCACGGCGCCCTTCCCGGCGCGAGCGAGTCGATCGATTCAGAAGCTGCCCGGGAGGGCGAGGCTGATGTGCTCGAAGGATGTCAGAAGGCACAGGAGAACGACCGGCACGCCCACGAGCACCACGAGCCACCGGAATCTCCGAGGTGAGCGGCGCCACACGAGCCACGCCGCGACCGCCAACAGCACCGTGAGGCCCGACCACAAGACCACGGGCCAGATCGGGTTGGTGGTGCCCGTGAGCGAGTCTCCGGGAATTGTCGAAACGTTGGCTTTAGTCCCAGGGAGCGTGGTCGAAGTGGGCGACGGTGTGCCGCCGGCCTTGCCCGGACCAGGGTCGAACGCAGCGGTCACGACCAGTCGCGTCGCCGCGCTGTAGCGCGGATTGCAGGTCGTGAGGGTCAGCGTCGACTGGTTGGCCTTGGAATCGAGCACGGCGACGTCGGTCGGAGCGACGACCTGGGACTGCGTGACCTTGTAGCGGAAGAATCCCTGCTTGGTCAGGATGTAGATCCCGTCACCGGGCGCCAGCTCGTTCAGGTTGTAGAAGGGGTGGGCGTAGGTGGTGCGGTGCCCGGCGATCGACGCGTTGCCGGCCTGCCCGGGCAGGGGCGTGCCCTGGTAGTGACCGGGCCCTTGCTCCAGCTGGGCCTCGCCCACACCCTCGACGATGGCGTCGAGCAGGCCGATCTTGGGGATCGACAAGAGCCCGATGGGCTGGTTGACCGCAGGATCCGGCGTCACCTGGGCTGTCTGGTGCGCCAGCGGTGGCAGGCCTGCGAGCGGGGACTTCGCGTCGAGGTGCGCGGTCGAGGTCGGGAGGGCGTGGTGCAGTTGCTGCGCCAGCTCGGTCTTGAGGTGCGATTGCGCCTGCTCTTCGTAGAGGGCGGTTCCCCACAGCTGATAGGCGACGAAGGCGATGAGCAGGACGCCCACAGCGAAGAGTGCGAGCCCGGTGCGCGTGACGACCCTGCCAGTGCGAGTCACGGCGGGGAGTGTAGGAGCGCGAGCCGAACGGGCGGGATCGGCCGGCGCTGTCCGGGCTCGCGCCGAGCGGATCGTTTGCGCTGAAACCGTTGTTGCAATTCCAGATGAATGTCACGTGCGCCGAGTGCGCGCCCGAGCAAATTCAAACACGCGCTTGACGCCAGCCAAAGTTGCTTCTAGGTTGCCGGCTGGTCTCAACGGGGGATGTCGGACCGCTGGAGGAATCACGCTCTGGCGATGTTCGCCAGCGCGTACGTTCGGTTAGGGGATGCCGCGCCGGGAGACCGCCTGCGGCGAAAGGGGGTCGGGGGAGTTGCACTATCCCGGTCGTGGAGTTCGCTGTCGCACATTCACCTCGGTGAGTGCGTCGCGCACGCGGGCCGGGTCCTGCAGTGACTACTTG
>PMPX01000122.1 GCA_003169235.1 Acidimicrobiaceae bacterium
GACCCGGTGTTCGCCATCGACCAGCTGGTGGAGATCGGGCTGCGCGCCCTGTCCGCCGCGGTCAACGACACCTTCACCGCTTTGACCTGCATCGACTGGCTCGGGGAGAACCTGTGCAAGATCGTGACCGGGTGGCATCCCGCCCGGGTGCACCGGGACAGCGGGGGCTTCATCCGGGTCATCGCGCCCCAGCCGGCCTACGACCGGCTGGTCCAGCGGTCCTTCGAGAAAATCAGGCAGAGCAGCCTGGGCATGCCGGCCGTGATGATCCGCCTGCTGGACGCGCTGGCCCGGATCATGGCCGAGACGGCCAGCGCCGGGCAGCGCCGGGTGCTGCTCGACCAGGCGGCCATGATCGACCGGGCCTGCGAGCGGTCGGTACCGGAAGCGGCCGACCGTGCCGACGTCCGGCGGCGCTACGAGGCCATCTTGACCCTGGAGTCACAGCTGACCGCCGGGACACCCGGTCAGGAGTAGCTCCGGGCCCGCCGTCATGCATTTTCCTGGCCGGGTGTCGGGAACGGCATCGCCCCGTTCGTTGGGCTACTGACGGGGCGCCACCGGGGCCCCACCGATATGGAGGCGGCTATGAAGTACGTCATCTTGATCGCTAACACCGATGCGGCCCAGAACTTGTCACCGGCCGAGCAGCAGGCCTGGTACGCCGACGTCATGGCCTGGTACGAGAAGGGCGGCGGCGGATCTGGCCGGCTGGTCGACAGCGGGCACCAGCTGGCGGCTCCCTCCGAGGGCAAGACCGTGCGGGCCAGCGGCGTCACCGACGGCCCGTTCATGGAGACCAAGGAGGCCCTGGGCGGGTACTCGGTGCTGGAGACCGACACCCTCGACGAGGCCGTGGACATCGCGCGGACCTGGCCCGGCGTGGACCAGGGCTGGATCACGATCGAGGTGCGGCCGACCCTGGCGATGTGACCTCCACCGCGTAACTCTCTACAGGGACAAGCGGCGGGTGAGCAGCTCGCGTTCGGCCGGGTTGGCGGCCAGCGCGAGCGCTCGCTCGCGGGCGGCCCTGGCCTCCTCCTCGCGTCCGAGCCCGGTCAGCAGCCCGGCTCGCAGCGCGTGGAAGAGCCGGTAGGAATCCAGCTCGTCCGCGAGCGGCGTGATCTCGGCCAGCGCGGCCTCCGGGCCGAGCACGTAGCGGGTGGCCACGGCGCGGTTCAGCCGCACCACCGGGGACGGCGCCAGGGCCTGCAGCCGGTCATAGAGCAGCCGGATCTGGGCCCAGTCGGTGCGTTCGTAATCCGGGGCTTGCGCGTGCAGCGCGGCGATGGCCGCCTGGACCTGGAATGGCCCAGGGTGCCCCAGTCGCAGGGCGCCGGCGAGCCGCTCGTGCCCCTCGGCGATGGCCGCGCCGTCGAACAGAGATCGATCCTGCTCGGACAGCACCACGATGTCCCCGGCGCTGTCGACGCGGGCCGCGCTGCGGGCATCGTGGAAGAGCATGAGGGCGAGCAGACCGAGTGCCTCGGGCTCGTCGGGCATCAGCGTGCACAGGATCCGCCCCAGGCGGATGGCCTCGGTGGTCAGGCCGCGCCGGACCAGGTCCGCGCCGGAGCTGGCCGAGTAGCCCTCGTTGAAGAGCAGGTAGAGGACGGCCAGCACGGCCGCCGTGCGCTCCACGAGCTGGTGCGCCGGCGGCACGGCGAAGGGGATCCCGGCATGGCGGATCTTGCGCTTCGCACGGACGAGGCGCTGGGCCATGGTCGCCTCGGGCACCAGGAAGGCGCGGGCGATCTCCGTCGTCGTCATGCCGGCCAGCGTGCGGAGGGTCAGCGCCACCTGAGCCTCGAAGGACAGTGCAGGGTGACAGCAGGTGAACATCAGGCGAAGGCGGTCGTCGGGGACCTCGTCCTCGCCCAGGTCGCTCTCCCCCGGCTCTCCCGGCTCTGGCTGCGGCGCCACGGTGGCTATCGCCTGTTCCTTCGATGCGCCCACCCTGGCGCGTCGAACCCGGTCGACGGCGCGGTTGCGAGCCACCGTCGTGAGCCAGGCACCGGGGCGGCGCGGGATGCCGTCGCCGGGCCAGCGCTCCAGCGCGGTGGCGAAGGCATCCTGCGCGCACTCCTCGGCCAGGTCCCAATCGCCCGTGAGGCGGACAAGGGTGGCAACGACCCGACCCCATTCGGCGTGGAACGCATCGGCGACAGCGGCCTCGACCTCGGCCGTCACATCTCCCAGATCGGCCTCACCTCGATACTGCCCGTGCGAGCACCGGGAATCTTCGAGGCCACCTCGATGGCCTCGTCCAGGTCCTTGCACTCCACGACGTAGTAGCCGCCCAACTGCTCCTTGGTCTCAGCGAAGGGGCCGTCGGTGGCCAGCACCTCGCCGTTGCGCACCCGCACGGTCGTGGCATCACTGGTGAAGCGCAGCCGCTCGCCGCCCTGGAGCACGCCCCGCTCGGCCATGGTCTTCCCGAACTCGGCGTACTCGTTCGTCATGGCCTCGCCCTGCTCGGCCGTGGCGCTCTGCATCTGGCTCTCGTTCCCGGCAATCAGCAACAGGTATCGCATTGGTTCCTCCTGGTTGGTTGGTGTCGCTCCTACGACGATCGGGTCCCGCCCGGATCGACACCCCCGCACGAGAAATCCTCGGCCATTGTGCCGCCCGGGTGTGCCGACGGGGCCGGCCGGGTCGACGAGGCCGGCCCCGCCCCTCCGCTTTCGACCCCCCGGGGTGGCCTCCCGTACGCTGCCCCCATGGCCACCCCGGGCGATACGGGCAGTGCGGGCGGGGCAGGCAGGGCAGGCGGGGCGGCGATCCTCGAGTTGGAGGTCGGGGACATCGCCGGCGGGGGTGGCTGCGTCGGCCGGGCTCCCGACGGGCGGGTCGTCTTCGTGCGCCATGCCCTCCCGGGCGAGCGGGTCACGGCACTGGTGACGGCCACCACCACCTCGTACCTGCGGGCCGACGCCGTGGCGATCCTGAGGCCCTCACCCGACCGCGTCCCTCCGCCGTGCCCACATGCCGGGCCGGGCCGGTGTGGCGGCTGCGACTTCCAGCACGTCGAGCTCTCGGCGCAGCGACGGCTCAAGGCCTTCCGGGTGACCGAGCAGCTGGCGCGGGTCGCCGCCGTGGAACGCACGGTCGAGGTGGAACCGGTGGCCGGGGACGAAGGTGGCCTGGGCTGGCGCAGCCGGGTGGGACTGGCCGTGGACGACCACGGTGCCGTCGGCTTCCGTCGGCACCGCTCCCACGAGCTCGAGCACGTCGACGCCTGCCCCATCGCCAGCCCGGCCGTGGCGGCCACCGGCGCCCTCACCACCCGCTGGCCCGGCGTCGCCCACCTCGAGGTCGTCACGGGCACGCGACCGGGCGAGGCACTGGTCACCGTCACGCCGCGGGGGCGGGAGGCGCCTCGACTGCCCGGGGTCGACGCCGGCATCGTCGTGCGCAGGACCGTGCGGCGGCCGCCCGGCGCCGTTCACGCCGCCGTCGGCGGGCGCACCTACCGGATCTCGGCCGGTGTCTTCTGGCAGGTGCACATCGGCGCAGCCGAGGCTCTCCTCCAAGCGGTCCTCGCCATGGCCGGCGACTGCCGCGGCTCGTCGGTGGTCGACTTGTACGCCGGTGCGGGACTGTTCTCCGTCCCGCTGGCCGAGGCGGTGGGCCCGTCGGGGAGCGTCCTCGCGGTCGAGCGGGACGCGCGGGCCTGTGACGACGCTCGCCACAATGCCCGCGAGTTTCCGAATCTTCGGGTGACCAGGGCCGCGGTGACCCCCCGCCTCGCCGCGTCGGGCATCGGCCGCCCCGACGTCGTCGTGCTCGACCCTGCCCGCGAGGGCGCCGGCACCGAGGTGGCACGGGCACTCGCGGCGCACACCACGCTCCGGCGGGTGGTCTACGTCGCCAGCGAACCGTCCTCCTTCGCCCGCGACCTGCGGGCGTTGCTCGACGAGGGCTGGCGCCTGACGGAGCTGCGCGCCTTCGACATCTTCCCCATGACCGAGCACGTCGAGCTCGTGGCCGCCCTCGACCCACCGGGACCCTGAACCACGGCCTCCGTCAGGCGTGCCCTCCGAGCTCGTGCTCGATGTGCCCGGCTGACTCGAACTGCAGCGTCGAGTGCGCCACGTCGAAGTGCCCCGACAGGCATTCCTGCAGGTGGTCGAGCACCCGGCCCGCCTCGCCGGTGGTGAAGCACTCGTCGGTGACGACGACGTGGGCCGTGACGATGGGCAGCGACGACGTGAGCGTCCACGCGTGGAGGTCGTGGACCGACTGCACCTCGGGCAGCTCGAGGAGGTGCCGACGCACCTCCTCGAGGTCGATGTCCTCGGGGGTCGCCTCCAGGAGGATGTGCAACGCCGGCCGCAGCAACGCCACCGCGGCCTTGAGCATGAGGACGACGACCAACAGGGACGCGATGGCGTCGGCGCGGTCGAAGCCGGTGAGGACGATGATGATGCCGGCGATGAGCGTGCCGGTGAAGCCGTAGAGGTCGGTCAGGATGTGGCGGTAGGCGCCCTCGACGTTCAGCGAGCGGCGGTTCGCCCTGGCCACGGTCAGCGTGGCGACGACGTTGACCGCCACCCCGACCGCGGCCACGACGATCAGGACTGCGCCGTCGACATGCGACGGGTGCACCAACCGGACCACGGCGTCGTAGGTGACCAGCGCGGAGACGATGAGGAGGGCGATCGCGTTGGCTGCGGCCGCCAGGATCTCGGCCCGCTTCATCCCGTAGGTGTGCGAGCGCGTCTCGGGGCGGGCGGCGAGGTGGATGGCCACCAGGGATCCGGCGATGGCACCGACGTCCACCAGCATGTGCCCCGCGTCGGCCAGCAGCGCCAGCGAATTGGAGGCCACCGCCGCGACCACCTCGAAGGCCATGAAACCGACGAGCAGAGCCAGTGCGACGGTCAGGGCGCGCCGATCGGCCTCCACCGAGGAGGGTCCGTGCGAGTGGTCGTGGCCGTCACCCATGGGCCGTCACGTGATCGGCGTGGGTCAGCACTTCCTCCACCAGCCGGCGGACATGGGCGTCGTCCACCACGTAGAAGATCCGCGTCCCCTGGCGCCGGCTGCGGACCAGGCGTGCCAGGCGCAGCTTGGCCAGGTGCTGCGAGACCGCGGCCGGCTGGGCGCCCACCAGCTCGGCCAGCTCGTTGACCGAGTGCTCGCCCTCCAGCAGGGCCCAGATGACCCGCAGCCGCGTCTCGTCGCCCAGGAGCTTGAGCATCCCGACGGCGGAGCGGAACTCCTCGGTGGCGGGGCTCTCAACTATCTGCGTAGGCACGCAGATAATGGTACACGTGGCAGGTGGTCGATGGGATCGTGCGGTCGCCGCGCCGGTCAGTGCCCGGCGGTGAAGGCCGTCGTGGGCACCGGCTGCACGTTGCAGGGCTGGCTCACCGACCCCCGTGGCACGGCCGCCTGGAGGACCTTGTTCATGATCGGGCCCGCCACCCCGGCGCCGTCCGACGAGATGTTCTGCTCGGGGACCACGACGGCCACGGCAACCTTGGGATCGTTGGCGGGGGCGAAACCGATCATCCAGTCCTCGGTCACCTGCTGGGTCGGGCTCGTCTGCGCCGTCCCGGTCTTCACTGCGGCGCACAGGTAGGCCGGGAACCCGACGCCCGATGCCGTGCCGCTGGCCACGACACCCTGCATGAGCGAGGTCACCTGCTGCGCCGCCTGCGCGGTCGCCACCGTGCTCGCCGCCTTCGGCGTGTACGACTCGACCTGCGCGCCCTGGGAGTCGCGGATGTTCGACATCAGGTGCGGGGTCATGAGCACGCCCCTGTTGGCGATCCCCGCTGCCACCATGGCGTTCTGGAGCGCGGTCGCCTGCACGCCGTACTGCCCGATGGCGGTATAGGCCAGGAAGGCCTGCGCGTTCGACGGCAGTGAGGTGAGCGGCGACGCCACCACGCCCGGGAGGTCGATGCCGGGCACCGAGTTGTAGCCGAAGAGCTCGGCCTGCTTCTGCAGCGTGTCCACCCCGAGCTGCACACCGAGCTCGCCGTAGCCGGGGTCACAGGAGAACGGGAGCATCTGGGTCATCGTCCCGCCACAGGGGCCGCTCTCGTCACACAGCTGCTTGTTCGAGTCCGAGAACTTCTGGCACTGCGCCACCGGGTAGTTGAAGCCCGCCAGGGCCGGCTTGAGGTTGTAGGCCGCGGTGGAGGTCACCACCTTCATCGTCGACCCCGGGAAGAAGGTCTCGCCGGTGGCGATGGGCCGCAGCGGGATGAAGCCCTCGTGGTCCTTTTGGATATAGCTGAAGTACGCGAGGTTCTCCTGCGACACCGTCGGGCTGACGAGGGCGTTGGGGTCGTAGGTGGGATTCGAGACCATGGCGAGCACCGCACCGGTCTTCGGGTCGAGCACCACGACCGCGCCGTCCTTGTTCGCCCCGGGGGGCGACGTGGTCAGGGCGTTCCACGCGGCCTGCTGCAGGCTCGGCTCGACGGTCAAGGTCACGTCGTCGGTGGTCAGGGGCATCGACTGGCGGAAGATGAGCTGGCTCAGCGTCTGGGGGGGCTGCTGGTGCGAGCTGAGATCCGAGTCGTACTGCTCCTCGATCCCCGCCGTGCCGTAGTAGAGAGGCGAGTCATAGCCGGTGATGCCGGCGTAGAGCGGTCCCTCGGGATACTGGCGGATGTAGTGGAACGGGTAATCCGTCGTGTTCGTCCCCGCCGGCGTGGGGATCGACTTGGCCAGGACGGTGCCGTCCGACGCGTAGATGGATCCCCGGGGGTTGTTGAACTTCAGCACGGCGACGCGAGGGTTGTTCGGCGAGGCCTGCAGTTGCTTGGCCTTCACCAACTGGATGTTGACCAGCTGGACCACCACGAGCCCGAGGCAGACCACCATGATGACGCCGAGCCACCTGATGCGTCGTCCCATCAGTGCGACAACCCGCTCACGCCCCGAATGGTAGGCGTCGGGACCCACTCGGGGGCTTCATGCCGGAAGGGGAACCTGGCGTTGCGTCACCCCAGCGGCACGGAGCCGGCCGGGGTCACGTACCGTCGGAGCTGGGACGACGCGTGATGCGCCTCTCTGGCGGCCGGTCTTGCCGCCCTCGTCCGTGACCCCTGCCCCGGTCCGATCCGCGCCACACCCCCGGGCGGGCCTCCCTCGTGCGCACCACCGTGGTCGGCCTCCCGAGGCGGGAGCAGCGACGCACACGCGGCCCCGACTGTGACTCCGTGCGGTGTACCCGACCCGCAACGGTGCTGCGACCCGCTCGACACCTGGGGCCGCCACTGTGCTGTCCGATGACCCGGTGGTTCAAGGATGGTCGCGGCGATGCCGATGGGATGACGGTGGGGCGTCCACTCCCTCGCTCGTGCTCGCAACGCCGGAGCGGCGGCGCGGACAGCGCGGGGGCATCGTCGGACCGGCAGCTCCGGCCGCACACCGATTGAGAGGATTTTCCGTGAGACGTCCTGCGCCGAGGCCCTACCTTCCCGTCTCCATGGCGGCTGCGGCCGCCACCCTGGCCTTGACCTCCATCCTCGGGACCGCTCCGGCCGCCCAGGCCACCCAGGTCCCCCACGCCGCCGGCTTCACTGCGACCCAGGAGTGGGTCCAGACCCTCAACGACGCCGGCAATCCCGTCGCGCTCTCCTCGCCCAACGTCGCCGACCTCGACGGGCAGCCCTCGGTCGTCGTCGGCGACCGGGCCGGGTACGTGTACGCCTTCCACATCGCCGGCGGATCGGGCGTCCCGGGCTGGCCCTACAACGCAGGTGCCCCCGTCGACTCCTCGCCCTCGGTGGCGCCCATCGACGCCAACGGACTCGACACGGTGTACGTGGGCACGGGCAACGCCGGGAGCCCGACATCGGGCGGATACCAGGCCATCGCCCCCAACGGGGGCGACCAGTGGTTCGTCCCCGAGAGCAACCCGGGCACGGACCCGACGCCCCGCTCGGGTGTCTCGGCGTCGCTGACCGTCGGCGCCTATGCCGGTGGGTACGGCGTCGAAGCCGGGTCCCTGGGGCAGAACACCTACGCCCTGACCGCTGCGGGCGGGGCCATGCTGGGCGGCTTCCCGTGGTTCTCGGCCGACTCGGTGTTCTCGACCGCAGCGGTCGCCGACCTCTACGCCGACGGGAACAACGAGATCATCACCGGCGGCGACTCGAGCGCGGGATCGGCCTACGGGCAGACCTACGGCAACGGTGGCCACATCCGGATCCTCTCCAGCGCCGGCAACGCCGGGGCCGGGAATCCCACCGGCGGCCTGATCTGCCAGTACAACACGACGCAGAACATCGATCGTTCGTCGCCGGCCGTCGGCCAGTTCCTCTCCGGNNCTGGCCGACGTGCAGGGCAACGGACAGCTCGACGTCGTGGAGGGGACCCAGGCCGGGGCCGTCTACGTGCTGGACGGCGCCAATGGCTCGACGGTCTGGGCCGCCCCGACCACGGGGCAGGTCTACGGCTCACCCGTGACGGCCGACCTCACCGGCGGTGGCTACCAGGACGTCATCGTCCCCACCACCGACGGGATCGACATCTTCGACGGGCGCTCGGGCGCC
>PMPX01000223.1 GCA_003169235.1 Acidimicrobiaceae bacterium
GTCCTTTCGATCATCAAGCGCCGTGAAGCTCTCGGGTTGTTGTCGCATTCGGGCGCCGAAGAACGTTTCACGCAAACCCGCAGCGAATGCGAGGGACTTTTGCAGATCGCAATGGGCGGGATGGCGGCGGAGGAGATCTTCTTCGGGGAGCCGGGCACAGGGCCGTCCGGCGACCTAGCCGGGGCCACCCGTCTGGCCGCCCAGATGGTCGGCTCGTACGGGATGGCGGGCAGCCTGATCTCGCTCGAGGCGTCCCGCGCCCCCGGCGACCTGGTGAGCAAGGCCCTCTCCGACGAACCCAGCCGCCAGGCGATGGAGGCTTTCCTGGTCTCCGCCCGAGAGGGCGCCCGGGAGATCATCACGGCTCAGCGGCACGTGGTCGAGGCGTTGCGCGACGCTCTGCTCGAGCGCGACGAGCTCATCGGGGACGAGATCGCGGCGGTAATCCAAGAAGCGTCAGAGCGCGGCCCCGACGCCGCCCCTGGGCCCGCCTCGGTGATCGATGTCCGCAACCCTGCTCCCGACGGCGAGCCACCGGTCCGGGCGCACTGACCGTGCCGCTCAGGTAGCGCCGCACTGACGGCGCCGCTCAGGCCGGGCCGCTCAGGCCGGCTTTTTCACGGCCACAGGCCGTGGCGCCCGAGGACTTCGCCCAGCAGGCGGACCTCGTCGTCGCGGTGGGCGGCGGAGAGCGTGACCCGCAGGCGGCAACTACCGGGGGGCACCGTCGGCGGCCGTATGGCCGGTACCAAGAGCCCCTCGCCCAATAGTGCGGCCGACGCGGCAAGGGCGGCCCGCTCGGTGCCGACGATGATCGGGACGATGGGCGAGAGCGCAGCGCCTTGCCTCGTGAACCGGCCGGCGTAGCCCTCGAGGCGTCGGGCCAGCGCCGCTCCTTCGGCGGACCGCAGCACCTCGAGCGCGGCGTTGGCGGCGGCGGCGTCCGCCGGGGCCAGGGCAGTGCTGAAGATAAAGGGCCTCCCCCGGTTGACCAGCAATTCGGTCATCACCTGGGCGCCGGCTACGAAACCACCCAGGCTGCCCAGCGTTTTTGACAGGGTCCCCACCCGTAGGACCTCGCACGGGAGTGGGCCGGCGTGGGGCGACAACACCGAGTGGGCCTCGTCCAGCACGAGCAGGGCGTCGTAGTCGGCACAGGCCCGGGCCAGCTCTTCAACGGGGGCGCTGTCGCCGTCCATGGAGAAAACGGCGTCACTGACGACAATGGCGCGTCCGGCCCAGTCAGCGAGCAGGGCCCGGGCCGTGCCGGCGTCGGCATGGGGGAAAAACTCCACCCTCGCCCCGAGCTCACGGGCCAGACGGCAACCGTCGATTATGGAGGCGTGGTTGTGCTCGTCCGAACAGATGAGCACTTGAGGGCCGGCCAGCGCCGACAGGGTGCCCAGGTTGGCGGCGTAGCCGGTCGGGAAAACCAGGGCCGCTTCGGTGGCCTTCCAGCTCGCCAGCGCGTCCTCCAGTTGCGTGTGCACCGGCCGGGAGCCACTGACCAGGCGCGACGCGCCTGACCCGGTGCCCCACCGGTCGATGGCGGCGTGGGCGGCGGCGAGCACGGCGGGGTGCGACGCCAGTCCTAGGTAGTCGTTGGAGGCGAAGGAAACGACCCGGCGACCGTCGCCGAGTGCCCCGCGAGGCCCGAAGGCGTCGAAGTCGTTGGTCTCGCGCCACCGGTCTTTGGCCCGGGCCTTGGCGTTGCGGCCCCGGGCCCATTCCGACCAGTTCACGGGCGCACGCCGGCCACCGCCGCTCGTGGGCGTCTCTCGGGCACCCGGCTATGACCTCAGCTCTCGACGCCCAGGGCGGCCAGGATGAAGGCCTGGACGCGGGCTTCGTCCCGCCAGGCGTCATAGCGACCTGAGGGGCCCTGGTGGCCGGAGCCCATTTCGGTCCGCAACACCAGGGGGTTGTCATCGGTCTTGCTGGCCCGCAGCTTGGCCACCCACTTGGCCGGCTCCCAGTAGGCGACCCGGGGGTCGTTGAGGCCGGCGGTGACGAAGAGGTCGGGGTACGTGCGCGGCGTCCCGTCGGGGTTCGCACCCGTCACGTTGTCGTAGGGCGAGTAGGTCAACATGCGGCGGTAGGCCGACTCGTCGGCCAGGGGGTTCCCCCATTCCTCCCACTCTCCGACGGTGAGCGGGAGCTGGTCGTCGAGCATGGTGGTCACGCAGTCCACGAACGGCACCTCGGCCACCAGGGCCCGGAAGAGCTCGGGGGCCTGGTTCGCCACGGCGCCGATCAGCAGGCCGCCCGCCGACCCGCCGCGGCCGGCCAGCGCCCCCGGCCGGGCGATGCCCGCGTCGAGGAGATGGCGGGCGCCGGCGATGAAGTCGGAGAAGGTGTTCTGCTTGTGCTCCATCCGCCCGTCCTCGTACCAGGCGCGCCCCATCTCCCCGCCGCCCCGGACGTGCGCGATGGCGAAGACCACGCCCCGGTCGAGCAGCGACAGCCGGTGGTGCGAGAAGGACGGGTCGATGGAGATCTCGTAGGCGCCGTACCCGTACAGGAGGCACGGAGCCGGCAGCTCCGTCCCCCGGCGGTGGACCACCGAGAGCGGGACCCGTGTCCCGTCGGGTGCGACGGCCCACTCCCGGGAGGTCGTGTAGCGCGCCGGGTCGAAGTCGCCCAGGACGGGCTCCTGCTTGAGCAGGGTCTCCTCGCGTCCGGCCAGGGTGATCTGCAGCACGCTCGAAGGTGTCACGAGGGACGTCCGCCCGATGCGCAGCGCGGGGGCGTCGGGCTCCGGGTTGGGACCGAGCCAGGTGGTCGACGGGCTGTCGGCGGAGGGGACGATCCAGCCCGAGTCGAGCAGGTCCGCCTCGAAGGGGTCCCCGACGGGCAGGGGGAGGACGCGCACCCGGGTCTGGGCCTCGGCGCGCTCGCTGAGCACCAGCGCCGAGGAGAAGGCGTCGACGTCCTCGACGCGCACGCCGGGCCGGTGCGCCACGATCTCCCGCCAGGCCGCCGCCGCCCCGAAATCGGTGTCGGGGGTGGCGAGGACGCGGAAGTCGAGGGCGTCGTCGTTGGTCAGGGCGACGAACCAGCCCGCCCCTCCCGAGGCGGGTGTGAGGTGGTCCACCGCGTACTCGACGCCCTCCCGGCGCTCCATCACGACCGTCGGTGCCGCCCGGGGGTCGTCGGAGGGTATGGCCAGCCACTCGCTGGTGTTGGTGCTGTGCAGCCCGACGAGGACGAAGGCGGCGTCACGGGTCGACCCGGTGCCGAGGGAGAAGCGGCGGTCGGCCTCCTCGACGACGAGGACGTCCTCGGCCGGGTCGGTGCCCAACCGGTGGCGCCACAGCTGGTAGGGCCGCTGCGCCTCGTCGAGGCGGACGTAGAACACGTAGTCGGCCCGGGCGGACCAGGCCAGGCCGTAGCCCGTGTCGGGCACCGACTCGGCGGCGGCCGTCGGCCCGGTCTCGGCGTCGAGGGGTCGGAAGCGCAGCTCGTACTTCTCGTTGCCGGCCCGGTCGGTCCCGTAGGCCAGCCAGAGGTGGTCGTGGCTCACCGCCGCGCTGCCGACGGCGAAGTAGTCCGACCCCTGCGCCAGCTCGTTCTCGTCCAGGAGGACCTGCTCCTCGCCCCCCGGCTCGCCCGCCGGGGGCAGCTCGGCCCTGCCGCGCGCGGGGCGGCGGCAGTGGATGGCGTAGTTCTTCCCCTCCTCGGTGCGCGAGTAGTACCACCACGGCCCCCGCCGGCTCGGGACCGACATGTCGGTCTCCTTGATCCGGGCCTTCATCTCCTCGAAGATGGCCTCACGCAGCCCGCCCAGCGGTGCCGTCTCCTGGTCCGTGTAGGCGTTCTCGGCCTGGAGGTAGGCCAGCGCCTCGGGGTCGTCGCGGTCGCGCAGCCAGAACCAGGGATCCTCGCGGTCGTCGCCGTGGGCGGAGACGACGTGGTGGCGACGGGGTGCGGCGGGCGGGTTGTCCATACGACGGAGAGCCTGCCACGGCTGGCGACACGGCGGTGGGCCCGTACGGGCGTTTCGGCTGGCCCGGGCAGTTGTTACTATCTCGGTAGGGGAAATTCCCCCTTCCTCCGACCTCAGGAGCCACATGGCCACAACGGACCTCGATCTCGGGCGCTACCAGCTCGGGTGGAGCGACGCCGAGGACTACGTCTTCAAGCCCAAGAAGGGGCTGAACGAGTCCATCGTGCGCGAGATGTCGGAGATGAAGAACGAGCCGGACTGGATGCGGGAGTTCCGCCTGCGCTCCCTCAAGCACTTCGAGCGCAAGCCCATGGCCCCCTGGTTCGCCGAGCGCATGCCGAAGCTCGACTTCGACGACATCTACTACTACATCAAGCCCACGGGCGGGCAGGTCGACCGGTGGGAGGACCTGCCCGACGCCATCAAGAACACGTACGAGAAGCTGGGGATCCCCGAGGCAGAGCGCAAGTACCTCTCGGGCGTGACGGCGCAGTACGAGTCCGAGGTCGTCTTCCACCGCAACCGCGAGGACCTCGAGGCCCAGGGCGTCTTCTTCTGCGACATGGACACCGCCGTACGCGAGTACCCCGAGCTCGTGCGCAAGTGGTTCGGCAAGATCATCCCGCCGAACGACAACAAGTTCGCCGCGCTCAACTCGGCCGTGTGGTCCGGCGGGTCGTTCATCTACGTGCCGCCGGGCGTGAAGGTGGACATGCCGCTGCAGGCCTACTTCCGGATCAACGCGGAGAACATGGGCCAGTTCGAGCGGACGCTCATCATCGCCGACGAGGGGTCGCAGGTGCACTACATCGAGGGTTGCTCCGCCCCGGTGTACTCCACCGACTCGCTGCACTCCGCCGTGGTCGAGCTGGTGGCGCTGGCCGGGTCGCGCATCACGTACACCACGATCCAGAACTGGTCGACCAACGTCTACAACCTGGTGACCAAGCGGGCCCGCGCCGACGCCGAGGCACACGTCGAGTGGATCGACGGGAACATCGGCTCGCGCCTGACCATGAAGTACCCCTCCGTGTACCTCATGGGGCCCAAGGCGAGCGGCGAGGTCCTCTCGGTGGCGTACGCCGGCGCGGGCCAGCACCAGGACGCCGGCGCCAAGATGTTCCACATCGCCCCGGAGACCACGTCGACCATCGTGTCCAAGTCCATCTCCAAGGACGGCGGCATCACGACCTACCGCGGCAAGGTGCACGTCGACCCGCAGGCCCGCGGCGCGAAGTCCTTCGTGCGCTGCGACGCGCTCCTGCTCGACGACCACTCGACCTCCGAGACGAAGCCCTACATGGAGGTCGGTGAGCGCGACGCCCGCATCGGCCACGAGGCCACCGTCTCGAAGGTCGGCGACGACCAGCTCTTCTACCTGATGAGCAGGGGACTCTCCGAGCAGCAGGCCATGAGCATGATCGTGAACGGCTTCATTGAGCCGGTGACCCGCACGCTGCCGATGGAGTACGCGGTGGAGTGGAGCCGCCTCATTGAGCTGCAGATGGAAGGCTCGGTCGGCTGACCATCCGCCGGCCGGGCTGCGGCGTGGCACCATAGGACCGTGCCGATGCGCGAGGAATGCACCCACTTCCAGAGCCGGACGTACGCGTCGGGCGAGGCGGCTCGTTTCTGCGTGCTCGACCTGGCCCCCGAGGCCCCGTGGCGCTGCCCGGATGACTGCCCGTCCTACCACCGCCGCCTGGCCGACGTGGGCTGGGTGCACGGCAGCCTGGTGGAGCCGGCGATCGAGGACGAGCCGGGCGGCGGCGGGCCCGACGTGGCGGATCTCCTCGAGTCGGCCGAGGACATCGTCAACGACGTCGCCCCGGAGGTCCTCGAAGAGGTCCGGGCCGAGGACGCCAGGCGGGACCGCTCGGCCAACCGCTGGTGGCGCCGGAAGCGCTGAGCGGCTCCCGGTCCTCCCCTCAGCGCCCGGTGAACCGGGGCGGGCGCTTCTCCATGAAGGCCGTGACCGCCTCGGTGAGGTCGTCGGAGGCCAGCATCCCGGCGTTCCAGGTCGCCACGTAGTCCAGGCCCTCGGCCACCGTCCGCCCCTCGTTGGCGGCCAGGACCGCCTTGGTGCCCTGCACGGCGATGGGGGAGTTGGCGGCGATCTCCGCGGCCAGGGAGCGGGCCGCCTTGAGCACGCCGTCGCTGTCGGCCGCCAGGTCGTTGACCAGGCCGATCTCCTTCGCCCGCTCCGCGCTGATGTCCTTGCCGGTGTAGGCCAGCTCCGCCAGGTGTCCGGCGCCGATGATCGCCGGGAGCCGCTGCAGGCTGCCCAGGTCGGCCACGATCGCCATCTTGGCCTCGCGGACCGAGAAGACCGCGTCGGCGGAGGCCAGCCGGATGTCGCAGGCGGCGACGAGGTCCACGCCGCCGCCGATGCAGTAGCCGTGCACCGCCGCGATCACGGGCTTGGCGCAGCGCGCCACCGCCGTGATGGCGTCCTGCAGGCGGAGCACCTCGTTGCGGGCGCCCCGCGCCCGGGCCGCCATGGAGGCCGGCGGCGGGCTCCCGCCCGCTCCGCCCGACGTGTCGTCCCCGCCCGACAGCAGGCCCCCCATCGCCTTGAGGTCGAGGCCGACGGAGAAGTGGGGCCCCCGGGCGGCCACGACGACGGCGCGCACCGTGGCGTCGTCGGTCAGCACGGCCATGGCCCGGGGCAGGTCCCGCCACAGGTCCACGCCCATGGCGTTGCGGGCCTCGGGTCGGTCCAGCCACAGGGTGGCCACCTCGCCGTCCTGCTCGATCGCGAGCACCGGGGACTCGAACCCTGCCGTCTCTTCCATGCCGTCCACGCTAACCGCCCTGCTGGGGGGCCAGGTGGGGGCCACTAGAGTGCATGGGCCGCATTCGCATTCCGAAAGAGGTTCGACCCTGCACACGTTCAGCGCCGAGGCATCCGCGAGCCTGGCCGGGCCGGGCTGGCTCCGTGAGCGCCGCGCCGCAGGCCACCAGGCCTTCACGTCGACCCCGCTGCCCTCGGAGAGCGAGGAGGTCTGGCGCTATTCGCCCATCGACCGCCTGGCCCTCGACGAGTTCGGGCCCGAGCTCCCCCCCGCCGGACCGGCGCCGGAAGGCAGGGCGCTGCAGGCCGCCGTGGAGGCCGCGCTGGGCTCCGTGGCGGGCAGCGTCCTCGTGCACAACGGGCGCGCCGGCACCTTCGTGGTCGGGCCCGCCGCCACCGGCCTCTCCTTCGGCCGGGCCGAGGACGGGGCGGGATCGCCCGACATGCTCGGTTCGGCCCAGCGCGGCGGCGACGCCCTCGTGCGCCTGAACGACGCGTTCGCGCCCGACCCCGTGTTCCTCGACGTGCCGTCGGGCGTGACGGTCGACGGGCCGGTCCTGCTGGTCCACTGGTGTGACCCGGGCGCCGCGACCTTCCCCCGTCTCAGCGTGCGCGCCGGTGAGGGCGCCACGGTGGCGGTCGTCGAGGTCTTCGCCGGGGCACCGGGGGCGGACCGCTCGCTGATCGTCCCCGTCACGGAGCTGTCGGCCGCCGCGGGTGCCTCGCTGTCGTACGTGTCGCTGCAGGTCCTGGGCGACGCGGCGTGGTCGGTCGGCCGCCTGGCGGCGCGGGGCGACGCCGGGTCGTCGGTGCGCACCTTCACGGTCGGCCTGGGCGGGTCCTACGCCCGCGTCCGGGCCGACGTGTCCGTGGAGGGCAGGGACGCCCGCAGCGAGATCCTCTCCGCCTACTTCGGCGACGGGTCCCAGGTGCACGACATCCGGACCCTGCAGGACCACGCGGCACCGCGCACCAACAGCGAGCTGCTGTGCCAGGGCGCCGTCGCCGACCGGTCGCGCTCGGTCTACAGCGGGCTGATCCGCGTCCACCGCGGCGCGGTCCGCAGCGACGCCCGCCAGACCAACCACAACCTCGTGCTCGACGAGGGTGCGCACGCCGACTCGGTGCCCAACCTCGACATCCTCGAGAACGACGTGAAGTGCTCCCACGCGTCGACGGTCGGGCCCATCGACGAGGACCAGCGCTACTACATCGAGTCACGCGGCGTGGCGCCCGAGGTC
Source organism: Acidimicrobiaceae bacterium (assembly GCA_003169235.1). Classification (GTDB taxonomy): domain Bacteria; phylum Actinomycetota; class Acidimicrobiia; order Acidimicrobiales; family RAAP-2; genus Bog-473. The sequence continues at coordinate 7,982 of PMPX01000223.1, forward strand.
GCCGAGGGGCTCATCGTGCGCGGCTTCTTCGACGCCATCATCGAGCGTGGGCCGATCCCCGCGGCGACCCCGCTCCTCGAGCGTGAGGTGCACGACCGTCTGGAGGCCGCGCTCGGTGGCCGTCGGGTGGCCGCGGGTGTCTGAGCCAGTGGTGCTCTGCCCGACCGACGCGCTGGCCTCCGGTGAGGCCAGGCGGTTCGACGTGGACGGGCGCCGGATTGCGCTGGTGCGCATCGGCGACGCGTTCTTCGCCGTGGACGACGAGTGCAGCCACGAGGACTTCTCGCTCTCCGAGGGCGAGGTGTGGGCCGACGAGTGCCAGATCGAGTGCCCCCGGCACGGCAGCACCTTCGACCTGGTGACCGGCCGGCCCTGCTCGCTGCCGGCCACCCAGCCCGTCGCCGTCTACGGCCTCGAGGTGGAGGGTGGCACGGTGTCGGTGGTGCTGCCGTGAGCGCCGAGCACGTCTTCGAGGTCAGGGGCCTGCACGCGTCGGCCGGCGGCCGGGAGGTGCTGCACGGCATCGACCTCACGGTGCGCAGCGGCGAGGTCCACGTGATCATGGGCCCGAACGGCTCGG
>PMPX01000184.1 GCA_003169235.1 Acidimicrobiaceae bacterium
GGAGTCAGTTCGACATCTCGGGGCGCTTCAGCGTTCCCCGCTCGCCACAGGGTCATCCGGTGATCTTCCAGGCGGGTGATTCCGACACCGGTCGCGAGTTCGCCGCCGCCGACGCAGATTGCATCTTCACGAGGCATGGCACCATCGAGGCCGGACAGCGCTTCTACGAGGACGTGAAGGGCCGCCTCCCACGGTACGGACGGTCCCCGGAGGACCTCAAGATCCTCCCCGCTGCGACCTTTGTTCTGGGTGAGACGGAGGCCGACGCCGCCGAGCGCTCCGCCGTGATCAGGCAGCAGCAGGTCTCCGGTCCGACGGCCATCCTCTTTCTCGAGCAGGTCTGGAACCGTGACCTCTCGGCCTATGACCCCGACGGACCGCTTCCGGACGTCGAACCCGACCTCGCCAACGAGAGCATCGTGCAGGGCCGCGTGCCCGTCTTTCGGGACCGGATGGACACGGCCACCAGGTGGAGGGAGCTGGCGGAGGCGAGGTCACTCTCCATACGAGAGTTGATGATCGAAGTCACCAACCCCGCGTCATTCGTGGGTACTCCGGTGCAGGTGGCCAACCAGATGGAGAAGGCGGTCGCCCTGCGAGCGGCCGATGGCTTCATTCTGGTGCCCCATGTCACGCCGGGAGGACTGGACGACTTCACCGACTCCGTGGTGCCCATCCTGCAGGAGCGGAATCGATTTCGCACCGACTACGAGGGCACCACCCTGCGAGACCATCTGGGACTGCCGCCGGCGCGCTCGTCGACGAGGGCTCGCTCCATCGCCGGTGCGCACGGCTCATGACCTCCCCACGGGTGCCTCTTGGAATCCTGGACCTCGTGCCGGTGAGCTCGGGCTCCTCCCCCGCCCAGGCTGTGCGGAATTCTCTCGACCTGGTGCGGGTGGCGGAACGGCTGGGCTACCGCCGCTACTGGTTCGCCGAGCATCACATCAACCCGGGAGTGGCGGGTTCCTCCCCGACCCTCCTCATCGCCATGGCGGCTGCGGTGACGGATCACATCCGCCTGGGCTCCGGGGGCGTGCAGAGTGGCCACCGGACCGCCCTTTCGGTGGTCGAGGAGTTCGGTCTGCTCGACGCCCTCCACCCGGGTCGGGTCGACCTGGGCATCGGCCGCTCCGGTGGGCGGAACTTCTTCCGGGACCGGCTGGCGGCAACCGCGCCAAGGGAGGGGCAGCCGCCACGCGAGCCTCGTCGAACGGAGAACGGCGTGCTGATCCCGGCTCCGCCGTCCTTGCGTGGGCTGGCGAAGGCGCCGAGAATCCGCCTCACCGCCGAGCTGCTCCAGCAGGAGAACGCCGAGTCAGCTGACTACGGCGAGCTGATCGAGGACATCCTGGCCCTGTTGGATGGCAGCTACCGATCGAGCGACGGCCTCGACCCTCACCCGGTGCCCGGGACACGGGCAGACGTCGAACCGTGGATCCTCGGCAGCAGCGCGGGCGAGAGCGCCGAGGTGGCCGGACGCCTGGGCATTCGCTTCGCCGCCAGCTACCACATCAGCCCGGCCACGGCGCTCGAAGCCGCCGAGGGCTACCGGAAGGCGTTCGTCCCCTCACGGGATCTCGATCGTCCCTATCTGGCGGTCTCCGCCGACGTCGTGGTAGCCCCCGACGACGAGACGGCCACGCGTCTGGCCGCCGGCTACGGGCTGTGGGTGAGGAGCATCCGAAAGGGCGAGGGAGCGATCCCGTTTCCGGGCCCGGACGAGGCGGGACGGCAACCGTGGGACGAGAACGACCGCGCGCTCGTGGCGGATCGGGTCGACACGCAGTTCGTCGGATCTCCCAAGACGGTCGCCCGCCAACTGAGCCTCCTTCAAGAGGCGACGGACGCGGACGAGCTCATCGTCACCACGATCACGCACAGTCATGCCGATCGGGTCCGATCCTTCTCCCTGCTCGCCGAGGAGTGGCTGGACGACTGGAACCGATGATCGCCGACATNNGCTCGAGGAGAAGGAGGAATTGTGACCGACAGCGTGGCCGATCTCGATACCGCATGGAGCAACTACGCCGAGCGCATCAAGGCCGTCGGCGAGAGCATCACCGGCGACGGCTACCCCGATGACCCTCGGTTGCGGGCTGAGGGCTATCGCTACGTCAGCCGCCTCGCCCACTTGGCCCAGTTGATCTACGTGGAGTTCGGGGACCCGGCTTTCCCGTCGCTCTTTCGCGTCGGTGACGACACCACTCCCTTCGGCGCGACGAACACCGACAACAACTACTACCGGGCCATCGTCGACCCGGCTGGGACCTACCGTGTCACCGGCGACGTGACCGGGGTCAAGGAATTGCTGTTCTCGGTGCAGGACGGCGAGTTCGTCTTCGGCAAGACGGAGGTCCTGGCCGAGCTGTCACTCGAGGAGCTCGTGATCGACGACGACGGGACACTCGAGCTCATCCTGGGGGGACCGGAGGGTCCGCCGAACTGGCTCCCGTTGGCGCCCGACGCGGAATACCTCAATGTGCGCGAGTTCGTCGGGGACTGGGAGCACGACGCACTGGCCTCCCTGTACATAGAGCGGATCGATGACGCCGGGCCTCCGGCCAACCTCACACCCGCTGCGCACGCGGCTGCCCTGGACCGGGTGGCGACGTGGGTCGAGGCCAGCGTCCCGCTGTGGAAGGAGTTCGTGTCGGGGCTGCGCTCGTTCGTGCCGGTCAACGGTCTCCAAGCCCCGCTGAAGCCGCAGGGCGGTGCGCAGAACATGCTCCACGGGGCGGGACAGTGGGACCTCGGGCCCAACGAGGCGCTCATCATCGAGTTCGACCGACCGGAGGTCACCTACTGGTCGGTCCAGACCTACGTGCTCGACTGGATGGTCCCACTGGACTTTGCCAACCGGGTGACCAGCCTGAACGACGGCCAGCTGCGAGAGGACGACGAGGGCACCTTCCACATCGTGCTGTCACATACCGATCCGGGTGTGCAGAACTGGCTGGACACCTCCGGCCTCCCCAACGGATTGTTCACCTACCGCTACGTGCGGCCAAAGCACGCGCCGGCGCCGACGACCAAGGTGGTGGACGTCGATCAGGTCCGCGCCCACCTCCCGGCGTCGACACCCGCCTTCTCGGCCGAAGAGCGCCGGACACAGATCACCAGTCGCCGCCGTGGCGTGGCCCGCCGCTTCCGCCGCTGACCGGGACGGGCCAGCTCTGGTGGCTGGGTCCGCGGATTTGAGTAGCACGGAAGGAGCGAGGTGAGCGTCACTCGTACCAGGTTGCGAAGCTGAGTGTGCGGCAGCGCCGCGACGTCTCCATCACGACCGATCGCGGTTACCCGGATTCGAGGATCCCGGCAACTACTGGCTACGTCGCTGGCAGTCCTCAACAGGCAGTGTGGCGGTCGTCACTGAGGGCACGAGGCCGGGTGAGGTGTCAAGCTTCCGACGCCATAGCCGATTCATACAATGTCCTCCCTCTCGCCTTGACTGCGGCAACTGACTCGGGAAGCACCAGGCCGAGTTCGGCAAGATCATCGACCGCTTCGTCCCATGTCTTGTTGAAATCCGTCGCGTCGACGTGACCGCCGGCCGGGGTCGCCTGGTTCTCACAGATGTAGAGGTCGATCTTGTGGCCCTCGAGGCCGTCCTGGTACTTGTTCTCGTAGGCGACAGCGGCCTTGGCGCCCTGCTCGACGAGGGCGCCGGTGCCACCGCCACCGCTGCCGGTATCGGAGATCAAGCCGATTGTCACTGCGGGCAGCGTGGCTGGGTGGGGCGTGCCGAGGGCGCTGCTCGCGCCGGCTGCTCCGATGCCAACGACTGCGGTCGACACGATCGCCGCCGTCATGACGGCGACGGCGAGCAGGGTTGTTGCCAAGAACCTTTTCGCCCTTCGACTCGTCTCACCTCCTCTGAACACTGCCCCCACTTCGTGATCAGATCGACGTGAACCACATTGATTCGGCACGCGCTCTCCTTGCGGGGGGCGGCGCGAAAAGGCCATCGGGACCCCCCCTGCCCCCCAGGGTCGGCTGAAGGGAGACAATATCGACCCTTCGAACCTTGTCAGGTCATGCCAAGTTTGGAGGAGAGGAAGCCGCGGGACCCAGTCAGCCAGTTCGCCGTCACGAGGAGCCCACCGAGGCAGGGTTGGTTGACGAGTCCGAGGGAGACCCATACTTGTGCGATGACCCTTGGCGACACCGTCGAAATGGGTGGCGGATGGAACGTGCGCCGTGAGCGAAATGGACGGCGGATCGAGCGCTGCGCGCTGGTGCTGTTCGCGAAAGAGCACGCGGAAGATGTGACGGTCGAACGTTTGGCTGATGCAGCCGGCATTTCGGTGAGGACTTGGTTCCGCTACTTCGCCGGAAGGGACGATGTCTTCGCCGCGCTGCCAATGCGAAAGCTCGAGCTCATCTCGGACTTCGTCCGAGGCCGTCCGCCCGAAGAAAGCCTGGTGGAGGCCTTCTCGAAGGCGGTGGCCGCTGCTCAGGCGACCGAGACCGAGTTGGACATGGTGCTCTTGTGGGGTATCGCCGTCCACCGGTCCCCCGAGCCTGCGCGCAGGGCCATGGCCCACAGTGCACTCACAATGAACGGGGTATTCCAGTCAATCATCGCCGGACGCCTTGGAATGGAAGAGGACGACCCCAAGGCCGGCGCGCTGGGCGCCGCCTTCTCCGGACTGGTCACCTACACCTTCTCCCGCTGGGTGGCCGAAGGAGGCGCCGGGTCCCTGGGCGACATGCTGGCGGGCTCCTTCGCTGCCTTGTCCGAGCTGCACTAGTTCTCCATGCAGTAGAAGCGACGGGGCGAGTGTTCGCAGAGGGGTTCGGAACGTTGCTCGGCGTCGATTGACATCACTTGACGCAATGCCTACGGTAGGAAATAAGGCCACTCATTTGCGGTCGACTGTGGTGGCGCTGTCATTCCCTGGCTCACAACACCGAAAAGAAGGGCACGATCGACATGGCATCTCGCCCCGCGGTTCACCTGCACGTGGCCGGAGAGCGCATGGACACTGGAAGCGGTGGCGTCCACGAACACAGAGACCCGAGCACGGGTGAGGTCGACGCCAGAATCCCCTTGGCCGGACCAGGTGAAGTCGACCGGGCCGTCAACGCGGCCGATGCCGCCTTCCGCGACTGGAAGCGGACCCCGCCAGAAGAACGGCGGCGCTTACTGCTGCGGCTCGCAGACCTCATTGAGGCCAACGCCGAAGAGTTCGGTCGTCGCGGCACGATGGACAACGGCACGCCCGCATCCGTCGTCGGCGGCATGACGGGGTCGGCGGTGGAGTGGACCCGGTACTACGCGGGTTGGACGGACAAGATCGCCGGTGAACTCTCCAGTAGCTTCACCTCGGGCGTCGGAGAGCTGAACTACACCCTCCTGGAGCCGTACGGCGTCGTCGGCATCATCATCACGTGGAACGGCCCGCTCATCTCGCTGGCCATGAAGATCCCGCCCGCGCTGGCCGCCGGGTGCACGGTGGTGTGCAAGCCCTCGGAGCTGACACCGTTCTCGGCCGAGTTGTTCATGGACCTCATTGAGCAGGCGGGGTTTCCGACGGGCGTCTGCAGCATCTTGCCCGGGGATCCGGCGGCCGGTGAGGCACTCGTCGTCCACCCCAAGGTGCGCAAGGTGTCCTTCACCGGCGGACCCGCCACCGCGAGCAAAATCCTCCACGCCTGTGCGGACACCATGAAACCGGCCACCCTCGAGCTCGGCGGGAAGTCGGCCAACATCGTGTTCGACGACGCTGACCTCGACGCAGCGTGCGGTCTCGGCGCCATGATGAGCGTGGGAGTCCTCTCGGGACAAGGGTGTGCGTTCCCGACCCGGATGTTGGTACAGCGTCCCGTCTACGAGGAGATGACCGCCCGGGTCTCCGTTGTCGCCAAGAGCATCCCGGTCGGTGACCCGTGGGATCCTGCTGTCTTGGCTGGGCCGGTCGTCAACGAAGCAGCACTCGAGCGAATCCTGGGCATCATTGAACGGGCCAAGATCGACGGAGCCCGTCTGGTCGCCGGGGGATCCCGGATCGGCGGCGACCTCGCTGGGGGCTACTTCATTGAGCCGACCGTCTTCGCCGACGTCGACCCTCACTCGGAGCTGGCCCAGAACGAAGTCTTCGGGCCCGTGCTCGCAATCACCCCGTTCGACAGCGACGAGGACGCCGTCCGCATCGCCAACAACACCCGCTACGGGTTGTCCGGCTACATCCAGACCCAAAGCCTCTCCCGTGCCCTGCGCGTGGCGGAGGAGCTCGTCACCGGGGAGGTGCTCGTCAACGGTGCCGCCAACCTCCGGGTGCAGCGTCCCTTCGGCGGAATCGGCATCTCCGGCATGGGCAAGGAGGGCGGCCGGCTCGGCGTCGAGGAGTTCCTCCGGGTCAAATCCGTCGGCATCGCGTAGTCGTCGGTTCCACCAGTTCGATTCTTCAAACAGCGAAGGAGACGTGAGCAAGATGCCTGGACTCGAGGGCAAGGTCGCATTCATCACCGGAGCGGCACGCGGGCAGGGGCGGGCGCACGCGGTCCGGCTGGCCAGCCAGGGGGCCGACATCCTGGGTGTCGACATCTGCGCGGATACCCCCTCGATCGACTATCCCAACGCGACGCGAGCGGATCTCGACGAGACGGCACGGCTGGTCGAGGCGGAGGGACGCAAGGTCGTGGCGCTGCAGGCCGACGTCCGGGACCTGGCCGGCCTCCGGGAGGCCTTCGACGAGGGCATGTCGTCTCTCGGGAGGGTCGACATCGTCCTGGCCAACGCCGGAATAGTGCGGCTCGGCGACGGTGGGGACCCCGCCGCCGTGTGGAGCGACATCATCAACACCAACCTGACCGGTGCGTGGAACACCGTCTCGGTGGCGCTTCCGACGTTGCGCGCCGGAGGCCGGGGCGGGTCCATCGTCATCACCAGCTCCACCGCCGGGCTACGGGCCAGCCCCGGTTTCGCTGTCGGACAGGTGGCCTACACCGCAGCCAAGACCGGGCTGGTCGGCCTGATGAAGCAGTTGGCCGTCACGCTGGCCCCCGAGTCGATCCGCGTCAACAGCGTGCACCCAACCGGCGTCAAGTCCGGCATGACGATGAACGAAGCAATGATCGCTCTGGCCTTGCAGGCCGCCGAGGGCGGCGACAACTCCATCTCGGCAATGCAGAACGCCATGCCGATCGACATCCTCGAGCCCGAGGACGTCTCCGACGCGGTGGCCTTCCTCGTCTCGGACGAGGCCAAGTGGATCACGGGCGTGGCTCTGCCGGTCGATGCCGGGTTCTGCGTGCGGTGACCGCGGGCGTCAATGCCACACGGCGCGCTCGGAGGGATTCGACCCCCCAACCTTCTGATCCGTAGTTCGGGCAGGCTTCGAAGCCCCGAAGCACCAGGCGCAGCCATGGATTGCTAATTCCGCCCCTTCAACAGGATGATCTAACTACTCTTCGATGGCCGGCGATGGGCACTGGATGACATCGGTTTCCACGGTTACATTGACTTTGGTTCTCACGACGGTTCTCATACACAGGCGCCGCACACGGGTTCAGCTCGTGCGGCAGGTCTCTTCGACGCAGAGCGCCACCAGAATACGAGAACGAGTTATAACCGAAACCTGTGGATGCACCACCTGACTGGAGGCGCGGCGTACCTTCCTCTTTGACCAAACCAAAGGGACGCTGGCGGTGGAACGCCGGCAGGAAGGAACGCCAATGCTGAGAGTACATGTTGAGGAGGTCGCGGGCGCGGAGCTGGCGACCACGTTGGACGAGCTGGTGGCCGAGGGGGCGAGGCGGATGCTGGCCGCGGCCCTCGAGGCCGAGGTCGACGCCTACGTGTCGGCCTTCACTGAGGAGCGGGACGAGCACGGGCATCGTGTTGTCGTGCGCAATGGGCACGCTGTGCCCCGGTCGCTGGTGACCGGAGCGGGACCCGTCGAGGTCCGGGCCCCACGGGTCGACGACCGCCGGGTCGACGAGGAGACGGGCGAACGGATCCGCTTTCGCAGCTCGATCCTTCCGCCGTGGGCCCGCAAGTCCCCCAAGGTCGCCGAGGTGCTGCCCTTGATGTACCTGCACGGGATGAGCTCGGGGGACTTCGTCCCCGCCCTCGAGGAGTTCTTCGGCTCGGCCGCGGGGCTCTCGGCCTCGGTGATCACCCGGCTGACCACCGACTGGCAGCGCGAACGTGACCAGTTCGCCCACCGCTCGCTCAAAGACGTCGACTACGTCTACGTGTACGCGGATGGCATCCACTTCAACGTCCGCCTCGAGGAGGCCCGCCTGTGTGCCCTGGTCATCGTGGGTGTGCGCTCCGACGGCACCAAGGAGCTGGTCTCGATCTCCGACGGGCACCGCGAGTCCACCGAGTCGTGGGCCGACGTGCTGCGCGGTCTCAAGCGCCGGGGCATGACCGCCCCGGTGCTGGCTGTCGGCGATGGTGCTCTCGGGTTCTGGGGCGCCCTCTCCGAGGTCTTCCCCGAGACGGCGCACCAGCGCTGCTGGGTCCACAAGATGGCCAACGTCATGAACGCCCTGCCCAAATCGACCCAGCCGGCCGCCCGGGCTGCCCTCTGCGAGGTCCGTGACGCCGAGGACCGCGAGCACGCGGAGCGGGCGCTCGATCAGTTCGTGAAGGACTACGAGGCGAAGTGGCCCAAGGCGACAGAGAAGATCGAAAAGGACCGCGAGGAGCTGCTCGCCTTCTACGCCTTCCCCGCCGAGCACTGGATCCATCTGAAGACCACCAACCCCATCGAGTCCACCTTCGCCACCGTGCGGCTGCGCACCAAGGTGACCAAGGGACCGGGCTCGCGGGCCGCCGGACTGGCCATGGCCTACAAGCTGATCGAGTCGGCTCAGACGCGGTGGCGAGCCCTCAACGCGCCCAACCTCGTCGCGTTGGTTCGTGCAGGTGTGAAGTTCGAGAAGGGGGTGATGGTCGAGCGATCAGAGGAGCTGAGCGAGGAGGTCGCCGCGTAGTCCGTCAGATTCCCATCCACAGGTCTTGACTATTTCTCATCGAAGGAGAGGAGATTCGCGT
>PMPX01000240.1 GCA_003169235.1 Acidimicrobiaceae bacterium
CTACTGCGCGCCCGGCCGCCCGGTCTACGACCTGGCGCAGTGCGCCCGCATGTGCGTGCCGATCGACGACGACGAGAGCGCGGCCCTGCTCGGCTGGGACCACCCGGACCGCCCGGCCCGGCTCCGCCTGCTGTGCGACAGCTACGGCCTCGACCGGTCGGGACGGCACGACCTGTCGGCGATCCTCGACGACGCCATGGCGCACAGCGGGGAGTTCGTCAAGCGTCATGCGGATGCCGGCGAGCCGGGCTTCGTCCTGATGTGGGAGTGGATGGGCGGTCAGGAGCGCTGGGACCGGCGCAAGCGCTGGTGGGCCTCGGAGCGACCGCGGTTCGCCCGCTCGCTGGACTAGGGCGAGGACGTCCCCGCTCCACCGGCGCGGGTGGTCAGTACAGGATNNGGTACGACGCCATCAGCCGCTCGGTCGTCTCGTTGGTCACCATGGCGTCCCACACCTGGGTCGTGCGTCCCGTGTGGAGGGGTGACGCGGTCGCCATCACCAGGTCGCCCTCCTTGGCGCTGGAGATGAAGCTGGCCGAGCAGTCGACGGTGGTGAAGCTCTTCGCTCCCGCCGGCCAGTGGTGGTTGACCCCGAAGGCGCACAGGGCGTCGGCCAGCGTGATGACCACGGGCGCCCACAGGAAGCCCGTCCCGGCGATCAGGTCGTGGGTGACGGTGAGGCGGGCGATCGGGCCCTCGTCATCGCCCTCGTGCGGGATCTCGATCCCCAGCAGGTTCAAGAAATTGAAGACGTCGTAGGGCGGCGGCACCGGCACAGCTTGCCGCACGGCACGGGCGGCGGCCCACTCGGGGGGACGCCGGGTCCACGACCCCCGCCGCCGGTCTGCGAAGATCTGTCCCATGCTCCGCCTCGTCCTGCCCAAGGGCTCGCTCGAACGCGCCACCATGCAGCTGTTCGAGGACGCCGACCTNNCGGCCCCAGGAGATCCCGGTCTACGTCGCCGACGGGCTGTTCGACCTCGGCATCACGGGCCGGGACTGCATCGAGGAGCGGGGGAGCGAGGTGGTGTCCCTCGGAGAGCTCGCCTACTCCAAGGCCACCTCCAACCCGGCCCGGGTCGTCCTCGCCGTCGGCGCCGACTCGCCGGCCCACTCGCTGGCCGAGTTGGCCGCGGCGGTGGCGGACCGTCCCGGCCGCCTGCGCGTCAGCACCGAGTACCCCGAGCTCACCCGCAAGGCGCTCGCCGCCCACGGGATCGACGCCGACATCGCGCTCTCCTACGGTGCCACCGAGGCCAAGGTGCCCGACATCGCGGACGCCGTCGTGGACATGACCGAGACCGGGAGCGCGCTGCGCGCCGCCGGCCTCCGGGTGATCGAGACGCTCCTGGTCTCGCACACCGAGCTCATCGCCAACCCGACGGCGGCGGCGGACCCCGAGAAGCGCCATGCCATGCAGCAGATCCTGACCCTGCTGCAGGGCACGCTCGAAGCGCGGGGCAAGGTGCTGGTCAAGCTCAACGTCGCCGCCGAGAACCTCGATGCGGTCCTGGCCGTCCTGCCCTCCATGCGCGCCCCGACGATCTCGGAGCTCTCCGGCGGAGGGGGATTCGCTCTCGAGGCGGTGGTGGCGAAGTCGGACATCAACATCCTCATCCCGGCGCTGCGCGACCAGGGCGCCAGCGACATCCTCGAGATCCCGCTGTCCAAGATCGTCCACTGACGTGGGCGGCCCCGTCGCTCCCGCCGTGCCCCGTCACGGGCGCGTCGCCTCGTTCGACCCAGGGCGCGGCCTCGGCACGGTGGCCGAGGACGGCGGCCCCTCCTACGGCTTCCACGCCACGGCCAATACCGACGGGAGCCGCCGCATCGCCGTGGGCGCCGAGGTGACCTTCACGGTGGCCCCCGGCCACGGGGGCCTCTACGAGGCCCGGTCGCTGGTGACGGTCGGCCCCTCGGCGGGCTCCCACCAGCGCCCGGCGTAGCGCCGGGCGAACACCTCGAGGGCGGCGTCGGTGCCGGCGCGGTCTCCCGTGGCGAGCAGGTCGAGCAGGAGGCCGCGGGTGACCGCCAGCCCGAGCCGGGCGTGGACCCGGGCGACGTCGGCCGGCACGCCGACGGTCGCCGCCATGGCGACGTTCGCCTGGAGCCAGCCCTCCAGATCGTCCCGCAGGAGGGGCTCGGTGGCCTCGTCCCCCTGGAGGGCCCGCCCGTAGAGCGCGAAGAACAGGCGCTCGAAGCCCGCCAACGCGGGGTCCGACACGTAGTCCCACATCCGGCGCACCAGCTCGTCGGTCTGGCCGTCCCCGGCCCCGCCGAGGGCGGCGAGCTCCGCCTTGGACCGCGCCTCCACCTCGCGGGCGACGTCGAGCAGCAGGCCGTCCCTGGAGCCGAAGTGGTACAGGAGCATCCGGTGGCTGGTCCCGACCGCCTCGGCGATCCGGCGGAGGCTCTGGTCGGCCAGCCCGTCGGTCGTGAAGTGCTCGATCACGGCGCCGAGCAACCGCTCCCGGGCCGATTGTCCTGTCATGTACCAAATGGTACATTCTGCGCCGACGGATCGAGAGGAGGGCGGCCATGGCCCTGCAGGTGATCGACGAGACGGCGACGACGGGCGCGGACCCGGCATCGGTCTACGGGCTTCTGGCCGACGGATCCACCTGGCCCGCCTGGTCGCCCATCGGTTCCTTCACCCTGGTGGACCCCGGCGAGGGGACGCCCGAGGGCCTGGGGGCCGTCCGCCTCTTCACCACGGGCCGGCACAGGAGCCGCGAGCGGGTCGTGGAGTGCCGGCGGGGGGAGTGCTTCGCCTACGTCCTGGAGAAGGGACTGCCACTGCGGGACTACCAGGCCGTCGTCACGTTGACGCCCGCCGGCGGCGGCACGTCCATCAACTGGCGCTCGACCTTCCGGGCCAAGGTGCCCGGCACCGGCTGGCTCTACCGGCGAGAGCTCGGCAAATTCGTCCGGCGGACGGTGGAAGGGCTGGCCACGGCGTCGGACCGGGCCCGCCTCACCTAACTCTGCCCGTCGCCCGGCGAGGCACTGCGCTCCGCCCCGGCGGCCTCGGCGCCCTCGAGGCGCACGAAGGCCAGGCGCAGTTGGGAGAGGGATTCGTGCAGCGCCGGCTCGGCCTCCCCGAGGCGGCCCCGGAGCCCCTCGAGGAGGTGGCCCAGGCCGTCGATGGCCAGCCGGGCCTCGAACAGCATCGGGGGGGTCTGGGAGAGGTAGATGGCGGCCAGCTCGAAGAGCCCGTAGCAGTGGTTGGCCACCACGACCTCGGCCGGCGTGTTGGCCAACTGGGCCCGCATGGCGTCGACCTCGGCCTGCGCCGCCGCCTGCTCCTCGGTGAGCGGCTGGTCACCCGGCATTCCCGTGACGTCGGTGTCGCCCGCCCGTCCGGAAGGTGGCGAGGCGCCGCCGCCGCCCTCCTCCCGGGGGAAATGCTCGCCCGACGGTGTCCAGAGGCTGCTCATGCTGGTACTGTATGTGCCTTGACTACTTGGAAGCGGGGCTCCCACTGAGGGGCCTCCACCTGGCCACCACCCCGCGGAAGCGCGGGGCACAGTGCGCCAGGTCGAACGTCCTTCGAGCGCGGGCTCTGCCCGCTCGTCGGCCCCGCTCCTCCGATTGGCTCGCGGAAGGACCGCGGCCCGAGTGAGAGGTGTGATGACGCATCGTCGCTGAAACCACAACTGAGCACCGGATCAATGACCGTATCCGTGCCCGTGAAGTCCGGCTCGTGGACCCCGACGGTGTGCAACTAGGCATCAAACCGCTCCCCGAGGCTCTGGCGATCGCCAAGGAGGCCGACCTCGACCTCGTGGAAGTGGCTCCCATGGCCAACCCGCCCGTCTGCCGGATCATGGACTTCGGCAAGTTCAAGTTCGACGAGGCCCAGCGGGCCAAGGAGAGCCGCCGCAAGACGGTCCACGTCGGGATCAAGGAGATGAAGTACCGGCCGAAGATCGGCCCGGGCGACTTCGACACCAAGACCCGGCAGGTGGCCAAGTTCCTCGGTGAGGGGCACAAGGTCAAGATCACGATCATGTTCCGAGGCCGCGAGGTGTACCACCCCGAGCACGGCAAGCGGATCCTGGACCGGATCGCCGAGCAGATGGACGGCATCGCCAAGGTGGAGGCCGAGCCCAAGCTCGACAACCGCAACATGATCATGGTGCTCGCCCCCGACAAGCGGGCCCGCCAGGCTGCGCAGTCGAGGGCATCCAACCAGCAGCGCCCCGGGAAGTCCACGCCGGCCGCCAAGGCGGACGGTGGGCCGGAGAGCCCAGCGGGCTCCCCGGCCGAGGAGAACGGTGCGCCGCCGGCCGGAGAGGCCAGTGCAGTCAGCGAAGTCGCAGCATCAGCCGAAGAGGGATGACGCAATGCCGAAGATGAAGACGGACAGGGGCGCCGCCAAGCGCATCAAGGTGACCGGCTCCGGCCGTCTGCGCCGACGCAAGGCCTTCCGCTCCCACATACTCGAGAAGAAGTCGAGCGTGCGCACGCGCCGACTCGGCCGTGAGACGGACATCGCCAAGGCAGACGAGCGGGCGACCCGCCGGATGCTCGGCATCTGAGCGCAGACGACCGTCGCGCCGCACCGGCGCACACCCACCCGACACACCACGAGAATTCGAAGAGAGGAGCACCCCCATGGCCAGAGTGAAGCGGGCCGTCCACGGCCGTAAGCACCACCGCGCTGTCCTGGAGCAGGCGAAGGGGTACTACGGCAACAAGAGCCGTTCGTACCGGGCCGCCAACGAGCAGCTGATGCACTCGATGCAGTACGCCTTCCGCGACCGGAGGGCCCGGAAGGGTGACTTCCGCAAGCTGTGGATCCAGCGCATCAACGCAGGCGCCCGCCAGCACGGCCTGAGCTACAGCAGGCTCATCAACGGGCTGCACCTCGCCGGCGTCGAGGTCGACCGCAAGGTGCTGGCGGATCTCGCCGTCAGCGACCCCGAGGCGTTCGGCGCGCTCGTGGAGACCGCGCAGACCGCGCTGTCGAACGCGCCCGTGGCGGAGGTTGCTTCCTGACCCAGCGGCTGGCCTTCACGCACCGGCGGGTCCGCCGGCTGCGCGGCCTGCTGCAGAAGCGTTCGGCGCGCTGGAGCGAGCGCGCCTTCGTGGCCGAGGGCGCGGAGCTCATCCGGTGTGCCCTCGAGGCCGGCGTGGCCCTCGAGTCGGTGTACGTGTCGCCCGACGGCGATCACGACCGCGCCACCCAGGACGTCTGCCGGCGGGCGACCGCGGCCGGGGTCCGGGTCTTCGCCCTGGGGGCCGGGGTGCTCGAACGGGTGGCCGACACGGTGACCCCCCAGCCCGTGCTCGCCGTGTTGCCCATGCTGGAGGAGCCTCCCCCCGGAGCGGACCTCTGGTCGGGACGCCCCGGCTCGCTGGTGGTCGTGCTGGTCGACGTCCGCGACCCGGGCAACGCCGGCACGGTGCTGCGGGCCGCGGACGCCTCGGGCTCCACGGCGGTGCTCTTCGCGGGGGAGTCCGTCGACCCGTACAACCCCAAGACCGTGCGGGCCTCGGCGGGATCGCTCTTCCACGTCCCCCTCGCCGTGCGGGACGATCCGTTCGCGCTGGCCTCCGAGCTCTCGGCGGCCGGCTTCCGGACCCTCGCCACCGTCGTGCGGGACGGCGAGGACTATGCCGACCTCGACTGGTCGGTGCCGACGGCGCTCTTCCTGGGCAACGAGTCCTCCGGGCTCGATGCCGCCCTGTGCGGCGAGCTGGCCGGGTCGCTCGCCATCCCCATGGCCGGGCGGGCGGAGTCGCTCAACGTCGGTGTGGCCTGCGCGGTGGTCTGTTTCGAGGCCTTCCGCCAGCGCCGGGGCGGCGGGCCCGGGGCACGTAGCATCGAGGACGGCGGCAAGGATCGGAACGATGACTGACGACGTGGATCTCGACGTGGAGGGCCTCGCCGGCGACGGCGAACGGGCCATCGCGGGAGCGCACTCGACGGAGGTGCTCGCGCAGGTCGAGACCGAGTACCTCGGCAAGCGTTCCGCGCTGACCAGGGCGCACCGCACCCTGGGCGCCCTGAGCCCCGAGGCGCGCAAGGAGGCCGGGCGGCACCTCCTCGAGGTCCGCACGCGCCTCGAGGCCCGACTGGCCGACCGGCGCGCCGTCCTGGTCGAGGCCGAGCGCGGCGAGGCCCTACGAGCCGACCGCCTCGACCTCACCGAGGTGATTCCCGACCAGGTGCGCTCTGCGCCCTCGCGCGGACACCTCCACCTGGTGACCCAGGCCCGGGCCGAGCTCGAGGACGTCTTCGTGGGCATGGGCTTCAGCGTCGCCGAAGGCCCCGAGGCGGAGTCGGACTGGTACAACTTCGAGGCG
>PMPX01000177.1 GCA_003169235.1 Acidimicrobiaceae bacterium
GGCGATCTGGCCGGCCACCGGGCCACCCTGCTCCAAGGCCCTCGCTTCGTCGGCACGGGAACCGAGGTCGCCGACCAGATGGAGGAGTGGATCGAGGCCGAGGCGGGCGACGGGTTCGTCGTCGCCGCCACCCACACCCCCGGCGCCTACGAGGACGTCGTACGGATGGTCGTCCCCGAATTGCAGCGCCGCGGCGTCTTCCGTGAGCGGTACACGGGTGAGACGCTGCGCGACACCCTGGGCATCGCCCGCCCGGGCTCCGTGCACGATGTCTGATTCGTCGGCCCGCATCAACGTGCTCGACGAGGCGTCGCCGGCCGAGGGAGGGAGCTGAGTGGTGAACGAGACAGCGCAGTACCGGGTCGTGCAATGGGCCACCGGGAACATCGGCACGCGGTCGCTGCACGGCGTGATCGAGCATCCGGCCCTCACGCTGGCCGGGCTCTACGTGTACTCGCCGGACAAGGCCGGCCGGGACGCCGGCGAGCTCTGCGGGCTCGGGGTGACCGGCGTGCTGGCGACGCGGGACATGGAGGAGATCCTCGCCCTGAAGGCGGATTGCGTCTTGTACATGCCCCAGGCCTGCGACTTCGACGACGTGTGCCGCCTGCTGGAGTCCGGCGCCAACATCGTCACCACGCGGGGTGAGTTCCACCACCCCGCCTCCATGGACCCCGTGGTGCGCGAGCGGGTCGAGGAGGCCTGCCGGCGTGGTGGCACCTCCATCCACAGCACCGGGAGCAGCCCGGGGTTCATCTCCGAGGCCGTGCCGCTCGTGCTGGCCTCGATCCAGCGGCGGCTCGAGGGCCTCGCCATCGAGGAGTACGCCGACCTGTCCAAGCGCAACTCGCCCGTGCTGCTCTTCGACCTGATGGGTTTCGGCACGGAGCCCGCCAACTTCGATCCGGGCCGATGGGCCCACGGTGCCCAGAGCTTCGGCCCGTCGCTCCGGCTCGTCGCCGAGGGGCTGGGGCTCCCGCTCGACTCGGTGGAGGCCACCGGCGAGGTGGCGGTCGCCCGCCGGACGACGCAGATCGCGGCAGGGACGATCGCTGCGGGCACCGTGGCCGCGCAGCGGATGAGAGTCCTGGGCCTGCGCGGTGGCGAGCCCCTGATCAGCTTCGCCGCCACGTGGTACTGCACCGCCGACCTGGAGCCGTCCTTCGACATCCACCCGACGGGATGGCGGCTGACCGTCGACGGTGACGCCCCGCTCGAGGTGGAGATGCGATTCGCCTTCCCCCTCGAGGACATGGCCGAGCGGACGCCGGGCTACACGGCGAACCGTGCGGTCAACGCCGTGCCGATCGTCTGCGCGGCGGCCCCCGGCATCCGCACCACGCTCGACCTGCCGCAGATCTTCGGCTCGTTGGGGGAGGGGCCACCGACGTTCCTGCGGGACCGGACCGGGTGACGCGGCCGCTTCCCGAGCTGACGTCGAGCACCGAGTGGTTCTGGACCTCGGGTGCGGACGGACGGCTGCGCATTCAGGCCTGCGGCGCGTGCACCACCCTCGTCCACCCTCCCGTGCCGATCTGCCCGGCCTGCCGGAGCACCGAGTGGGAGCCGACGGTCGTCTCGGGCCGGGGCTCGGTCATCGGCTTCACGGTGAACCAGCACCCCTGGCACCCCGCGTTCGAGCCTCCCTACGACATCGCGGTCGTGGCCCTGGCCGAGGACCCCTCCGTCCGTCTCACCACGAACGTCGTGGGTTGCGACCCGGCCGACGTCCACGTCGGGCAGGAGGTCGTGGTGCGCTTCGAGCAGCACGAGGACGTCTGGCTGCCGCTGTTCGAGCCGACGGGTGACCCGGACGTCGCCGATCCCGTGCCCGAGCCCGAGCGACCGCGTTCGCGCCCGCCACTGCCGGGCGGGCGGTTCGAGCACCGCTCGGTCCTCTCGGGAGTCGGGCGCTCGGCGGTCGGCCGGCGGCTCATGGTCGATCCGTTGTCGCTGACCGTCGACGCCTGCCTCGAGGCCGTCGCCGATGCGGGGCTGGAGCTCGCGGACATCGACGGGCTGTCGACGTACCCGGGCCCGGCCGGCATGGGCATGAGCGAAGGTGGCGTCGCCGCCGTGGAGGAGGCGCTGCGCCTGCAGCCCACGTGGATCAACGGTGGCGGGGACCTCCCCGGTCAGGGCGGCGCGGTGGTCGCGGCCATGCTCGCCGTCGCCTCCGGACTCTGCCGCCACGTCCTGTGCTTCCGGACCGTCTGGGAGTCGTCGTTCGCCGCACTGCGCGTCGGCGGCGCGGGGAGCACACGGGCCTCCGGTCAATCGGCGTGGCGCATGCCTTTCGGGGCGCTGTCCGCGGCGAACTGGATCGCCATGAACGCCAACCAGTACCTGCATCGCTACGGCGCGCCGCGCCAGATGCTCGGGCTCATCGCGCTGAACGGGCGCGCCAACGCGGCACGCAACCCGGCGGCCATCTACCGGGAACCGATGACCATGGACGACTATCTCTCGGCGCGCCCGATCACGTCGCCGTTCGGCCTGTTCGACTGCGACGTCCCCTGTGACGGGTCGGTCGCCATCGTCGTCTCCGATGCCGCCGTGGCCGGCGACCTCCCGCGGCCGGCGATCCGTGTCGAGGCGGTCGGGACCCAGATCACCGAGCGCGTCTCGTGGGACCAGGGCACCATCACCCACGAGCCCCAGGTGATCGGCCAGGCCGCGCACCTCTGGTCCCGCTCCGGGCTCGGGCCGGCCGACGTCGACGTCGCGCTCGTCTACGACGGGTTCACGTTCAATGCCATCTCGTGGCTCGAGGCGCTCGGGTTCTGCGGCTTCGGGGAGGCCTACGACTGGCTGGAGGGGGGACGGCGGATCGCCCCCGACGGCGAGCTGCCGGTCAATCCCCACGGCGGGCAACTCTCCGAGGGGCGCCTGCACGGGTTCGGTTTCCTCTACGAGGCCGTCCAGCAGCTGCGGCACGACGCCGGGGACAGGCAGGTGCCCGACGCGGCGACGGCGGTCGTCTCGACGGGCGGCGGCGCGCCGTCGGGCGTGTTCCTCCTCCAGCGCGACGGGGCGTGAGGCCATGAGCAGAGGGTCCCTCTCAAATCCGGGAACACATGTCTCCAGATGGACCACATTGTGTTCTCACGGTATCGTCGACACCCGGACCGGCGCCGCGGGCAGGCTGCGGACGACTGAGGAATAGGGCGAACCATGTTGCTGGCGCTGAGCTCCGACCAGGAGCTCTTTCGGGAGACCACGGCGAAGCTGCTCGACGAGCTCGTGCCCGTCGGCGAGCTCCGTCGCCTGCGCGAGGACGCCGACGGCTTCGGCACCGGGTACTGGCGTCGCGGGGCGGACCTCGGGTGGACGTCGCTCCTGGTCGGCGAGCACCACGGTGGCGGCTCCATCAGCGGAGCGGGCCTGGTCGACCTGGCCCTGGTGGCCTACGAGTTCGGGCGGCACGCGGCGCCCGGGCCGCTGGCCGTCACCAACATCGTCGCCGCCACGCTCGACGAGGCCGGTGGAGACCGCTTCGACGGCGTGATCAAGGAATTGCTCTCGGGTGAGGCGGTGGCCACCTGGGGCCTGGCCGAGGCTCCTCCGAACGACGGGCTCGACTCCGTCCTGCTCGACGTGCGCGTCGAGGGAGACGAGGTCGTGCTCAACGGAGTCAAGCGTCCGGTCGAGTCCGGTGGACGGGCCGACTACCTGCTCGTGAGCGGACGTACCGGGTCCGGGCTGTCCCAGGTGCTCGTTCCGGCCCGCACCGCCGGGGTGTCGGTCTCCCCCATGCACTCGGTCGACGTCACGCGCCGGTTCTCGGTCGTCGCGTTCGACGACGTGCGCGTGCCGCTGGACCTCGTCGTCGGCGAGCCCGGGGCCGCGGCCGGGCAGGTCGAGCTGCAAGCGGGTCGCGCCGTCGCCATCGGGTGCGCCGAAGCGGTCGGGGCCATGCAGACCGCGTTCGACCTGACCGTCGAGTGGGCCTTCGACCGCTACTCGTTCGGCCGTCCGTTGGCTTCCTACCAGGAGCTCAAGCACCGCTTCGCCGACATGCTGTCCTGGCTCGAGGCGAGCCACGCCGTGAGCGACGCCGCCACCGCTGCCCTCGCCAGCGGCTCCGCCGATGCCGCGGAGCTGCTCAGTGTGGCCAAGGCCTTCATCGGCGACTACGGCGGCGAGCTGATGCAGGACTGCGTGCAGATGCACGGTGGCATCGGCGTGACGTTCGAGCACGATCTGCACCTCTACCTCCGCCGCCACACGCTGAACCGGGCCATCTACGGGACCCCGGCCGAGCACCGGGCGCGCCTGGCCGACATCGTCGAGGAGCAGGAGGGGCTGGCGTGAGCAGCACCGGCACCGAGGACCTGGAGGCCTTCCGGCGGCGCGCCCGTGACTTCGCCCGGGCCAATCTCGGCCCGGCCTCGGCGCGCACGGCGGCCGGTGCGCTGCGCAACGACCGCACCGACGAGGAGGAGCTCGCCGAGGTGGCCCGCGAGCGCGAGGTGCAGCGGATGCTCTTCGACGCCGGCCTGGCGGGCATCTGCTTCCCCACCGAGTACGGCGGCCAGGGGCTGACGCTCGCGCACCAGAGGGCGCTCAACGAGGAGCTGGCGGGCTACGAGTTCCCGACCCGCTTCCAGGCCCCCACCCTCTCGCCATGTGCCGCCGTCCTGCTCGACTTCGGGACCGAGGAGCAGAAGCGCCGGCACATCCCCGCCATCTTGAAGGGCGAGGAGCTCTGGATGCAGTTCCTCTCCGAGCCGAGCGGCGGGTCGGACGTGGCGGGCGCGCTCACCAGTGCGGTCCGCGACGGCGACGAGTGGGTGCTCAACGGCTCGAAGATCTGGACGACGGGGGCGTGGTGGTCCGACTGGGGCCTCTGCCTGGCCCGGACCAATTGGGACGTCCCGAAGCACCGCGGGCTGACGGTGTTCATCTTCCCCATCCGCCAAGAGGGCATCGACGTGCACCGGATCGAGATGCTCAACGGCTCGAAGGAGTTCTGCCAGGAGTTCATGACCGACGTCCGGGTGCCCGACAGTGACCGGGTCGGCGACGTCGACGACGGCTGGACGGTGGGCACCCGCTGGATGTTCCACGAGCGCATGCTCACCAATTCGCCGCTGGTGACCGTCCCGGTGGGGTTCGGCCACGGCGGTACCGGTGTCTCCTCGCTCGTCGCCATCGGGGCCCGCGACGCCGGGCGGTTGTCCGAGCCGGTCGTGCGTGACCTCGTCGGCGAGGCCCGCATGCTCGACATCGCCGACCGCGAGCTGCGCCACCGCGTCGGCCAGGGGATCGCCACCGGGGTGATGGTCGACCAGTCGGCCGCCCTGACCAGACTGTTCTCGGGGGTCACCGCGACCCGCATCCGGACCATCGGGTTCGAGGTGGTGGGCACGGCGGGTGCGGCCTGGACGGACGAGGACGGGCAGCTGGCCCACAGCGCGGACGACTACCTGATGCGCCAGGTGTCGCAGATCGGCGGTGGCACCACCGAGATGGCGCGCAACGTCGTCAGCGAGCGCGTGCTCGGGATGCCGCGCGAGCGGTCCCTCGATCGCGACGTGCCGTTCCGCGACGTGCCGCGTGGCCGGCCGTCCTCACGCTCCTGAACGGGCGGACGCCCGGACCGTCCTCTGAGCGGCCATGGGGCGCTGGTTCGTCGACCTCTCCCGCGCCGGGCTTCAGCCGGCCGGCCAGGCCAGGGACTTGGTCTCGACGTACTGGTCGAACCCGGCGATCCCGTTCTGCCGGCCGATGCCGCTGTTCTTGTAGCCGCCGAAGGGCAGGTCCGCGCCGTACACCATGCCGCCGTTGACGCTCACGATGCCCGTGCGGATCCGGTTGGCCACGGCCAGCGCCCGGTCCAGCGACGCCGACGTCACCGCCCCGCCCAGCCCGTAGTCGCTCTCGTTGGCGATGCGGACGGCGTCGTCGTCGTCCTCGAACGGGATCACGACCAGCACGGGCCCGAAGATCTCCTCCCGGGCGATCGTCATGGAGTTGTCGACGTCGGTGAACAGCGTCGGCTCCACGAACCACCCGCGCGGCTGGTCGCTCGGGCGACCTCCGCCGACCGCCAGCGTCGCGCCCTCCTCGACGCCGCGTTCGATGTAGCCGAGGACCCGCTGGCGCTGCTTCTCGGAGATGAGCGGGCCCATGATCACGTCGGGGCGCTGGGGGTCGCCGTACGGGACACCCGACATGTAGGCCTTGAGGAGCTCGACGCCCTCGTCGTAGCGGGACCGGGGCAGCAGCATACGGGTCGGGATGGCACAGCCCTGCCCGGCGTGCGAGCACGCCGCCAGGCCGGACAGCATGGCGGTGGAGAAGTCGGCATCGTCGAGGACGATGTTCGCCGACTTGCCACCGAGCTCCAGGAAGAGCCGCTTGAGCGTGGCGGCGCCCTTCTCCATGATCCGCCGGCCGACCGCCGTCGAGCCGGTGAAGGAGATGAGGTCCACCTCCGGCGAGAGCGTGAGCTCCTCACCGACCAGGTGGTCGGACGACGTCACGACGTTCACGACGCCGGGCGGGATGTCGGTCTGCTCGGCGACGACCCGGCCGACGAACGTGGCGTTCCACGGCGTGTCGGGCGCCGGTTTCAGCACGACGGTGTTCCCGGTGGCGAGCGCCTGCGCCAGCTTGGTGATCGAGACCTCGAACGGGTAGTTCCACGGCACGACGGCACCGACCACACCGACCGGCTCCTTCCTGATGCGGCGGAAGTTGTCGTTGCCCCGGAAGTCGGGGGCGACGGGCAGGTCGGTCTCCCAGGCGTACTCGTCGATGAGCTGGGCCGGGTACGTGATGGCGCCGTCGAGCGGGGCGTCGAGCTGCGGCCCGGACGTGAGCATCCGGGGGCAGCCCACCTCCAGGATGAGCTGCTCGCGCAGCTCCTCCCGCTCGCCGACCAGCGCAGCATGGAGTTGCTCGAGGCAGCGTCGGCGGAAGGATCGGTTGGTCGACCAGTCGGTCTCGTCGAAGGCCCGGCGGGCCGCGGTGATGGCGCGTTGCATGTCCTCGGAGGACGCGTCGGCCACGGCGCCGAGGACCTCCTCGGTGGCCGGGTTCACGTTCTGGAAGGTCCGGCCGCCGCTGGCCTCGACGAGCTTCCCGTCGATCAGCATCCTCGGCTCCGGGTTCACCTGCGGCGTCTCGGCCATCGATCCCTCTTCCCCGGGGCGGGAGCGGTCCCGGGCCCCTCGTCGGTGCGGCTGCGATAATAGCGTTGCGTTTCGAGTGCAGGCATGGGCGATGCAGTGGGATAGCCCGATTTCAGCTGGATGAGACCCGAGTTATCAGCCCAGGCCCATCTTGCGGAAGTCCCAGCTGACGATCTTGTCGGGGACCACCTGGAGCCAGGCGTGCCGGCCGTCGTGGGCGAAGGTCCCCCCGGCGTACTTGGCGCCGAAGAGCCGTTCGGGCTCGACCAGCTCGTCGTTCGGCTCGCCGGTGCGGGGGGTCTCACCCACCGGCCTGGCCCGGCCCCGGATCTCGACGCCCCGGAGCTCGCCGAAGCCGTCGCCCGCGTCGACCAGCACGGTGACGCGGGGGTCGCGCTGCACGTCGGCCCAGCGCTGGCTCTTCACGATGGAGGTCAGCCAGATCGCCTCGCCGTGCCACACGAACCACAGGGGGGTCACGTGGGGCCCGTCGGCGCCGACGGTGCCCACGCGGCACGTGCGCTCCTCGCCGAGGAACGCGTCGCGCTCCTCGGGGGTCATGGCGATGCGACGCGACCGGCGCTGCTCTCTCACGGGCGCGAGGCGGATCCGCCCTCCGCGGGGGTGAACTCGAGGTACAGCCGGGTCAGCCCCCTCAGAATGAAGGTCGGGACGTAGTGGTAGCGGCGGGCTCCCGCCGGGCCGTGGTGACTCTCGGAGATCCGGATGTCGGTCGTCCGGTCGAGCAGGCGCTCCAGGCTCACGCGGGCCTCCGTGCGGGCCAGTGGCGCGCCGGGGCAGGTGTGGACGCCACGCCCGAAGGCCATGTGGTGGCGTGCGTTCTCACGGGTCAGGTCGAACGTCGCCGGGTCGTCGAAGCGGCGCGGGTCACGGTTGGCCGCGGCGTTGACGAGCATCACCGTCGTGCCCGCCGGGACCTCCAGGTCTCCGACCTTGGTCGGCACCTTGGAGAGCCGGAAGTCACCCTTCACCGGGCTCTCCATCCGGAGGGTCTCCTCGACGAAGTTGGGGATCAGGTCGCGCTGGGTGCGCAGCGCCCGCTGGAGCTCGGGATCGTCGCCGATGAGCTGCAGGGCGGAGCTGAGGAGGCGGACGGTGGTCTCCTGGCCGGCGGCGAAGAGATTGGCCGCGACCCGCACCACGTCGATGACGTCGGGCGTCGACCCGTCGGGGAAGGTCGCGGTGGCGAGCCCCGTCAGCACGTCGTGGCCGGGGGACTGCCGCCGGTCCTCCACGTAGGCCGTGAACTGTTGGTACAGGTACTCCAGCGGTGACAGCGCCATGGTGTCGTCACTGATGCTGCCGACGGCGCCGTGATCGGCGGTGCCGTGGAGCAGCGCCTGCTCGAAGCGCTCGTGATCCTCCTCGGGCACCCCGAGCAGGTCGGCGATGACGAGCATGGCGAACGGGCTGGCGTACTCGCCGATGAACTCGCACTCGCCGCGGTCGAAGAACGTGTCCAGCTGGCGGTCGGCCAGGCGCCACATGAACTCCTCGTTGCTCTTGAGTCGCTTGGGCGTGATCAGCCTCAGGAGGAGGGAGCGGTGGTCCGTGTGCTTCGGCGGATCGAGCGTGGGCAGCTGGTCGCTCATCGGCAGCTCGTCGCGGTGCTCCTCGATCAGCGCGCTCACGTCGTCGCCCTCGAGCGGCACGGGGAACCCGGGAAACGGCCCGGTGACCGCAGTGCACGACGACCAGGTGTCGGTGTCGCTGTAGATGGCCATGGCCTCGTCGTAGCCCGTCACCATCACGACCTCGTGGTGGGGCTCGCGCCAGGCCGGGCCCTCGGCGCGGATGGCCTCGAAGTAGGGGTAGGGGTCGACGAGCAGGTCGTCGTCCCGGAAGAAGTCGATCGCTTTGAAGTCCGTCATCTCCACCGATCCCCAGGTTCCCGCTTCGGAAGGCGCCGCGCCGGGCGCCGCTCAGGCCAACGCCGACACGATAGCCGCGTGCGCAATTTGTGAAAACTACGTTCTAGTAGCCCAAAATCCGAGTTCCGGACCGGCGGCCGGGACTCCGCCGCGCCCGGGGCCCCGTCACCCGGCGGAACTAGCCTTTCACGAATCGAAGAAGTATGTTCTCTTTTTCGGATCGGCAGCGTCGGGAGGGATGTGGGCATGCGCGTCGGATTGATGGTCGGTCCGGAGCGGGGCCGCTACGCAACCAAGGTCCAGCGGATGCAGGCCGACGCCCGCTGGGCGGAGGAGGTCGGCCTCGCCACCGTGTGGATCCCGCAGATCCCCGACGAATTCGACGCGCTCACCGCCGCCGCCATGGTCGGCGCGGCGACCACCGCCATCGAGGTCGGCACGGCCGTCGTCCCGGTGCAGCCCCGGCACCCCATCGCACTGGCCCAGCAGGTCCTCTCGGTCCAGGCCGTCTGCGAAGGGCGCCTGACCCTCGGCCTGGGCGTGTCCCACCACTGGGTGATCGACGAGATGCTCGGGCTGCCCTACGAGCACCCCGTCCCGACGATGCGCGCCTACCTCGACGTCCTCGACCGGGCGCTCGCCGGCCCCGGCCCGGTCGACGTGGAGAACGAGTACTTCCGGGTGCACAACCCGCTCGACATCACCGACGTCACGCCGACGCCGGTGCTGCTGGCCGCGCTGGGCCCGCGCATGCTGGCGCTGTGCGGCGAGCGGACGGACGGGACGATCCTGTGGCTGGCCGACGAACGCGCCATCGGGTCCCACGTCGTCCCCAACCTCACCCGCGCCGCCGAGGCGGCCGGCCGTCCAGCTCCCCGCGTCGTGGCCGGCATCCCCGTGTGCCTGTGCCGCGACGACGAGATCGAAGCCGCCGTGGCCCGCACCAACCGGATCCTGGCCGAGGCCGAGGTATCCCCGAACTACCAGAAGCTGCTCGACCACGGCGACGCCCAGAACGTGGGCGACATCCTCGCCGCCGGCAGCGAGTCGACCATCGTGAAACGCCTGCGTGGCTTCGCCGACGCCGGCGTCACCGACATCTCCGTCCGGGTGGTGCCGATCGGTGACGGCCGTGAGGAGCTCATCGCCTCGTCCAAGCGGACGCGCCAGCTGCTGGCCTCGCTGGCGTCCTCGCTCTGACCGGAGTGTCCCCGCGCCCGGCCGACGCGCACCGATCAAGGGAGCACGGCAATGGACGAGACTGACCACCTGCACGCGGCGCGCGCCAAGCGGCGGGCCATCCTCGGCGAGGCCTACGTCGACAGCCAGGCGGCGGAGGCCGCCCCCGGCTCGGTGGCCGCCCAATTCCAGGACTACATCACGTCGATGGCGTGGGGGGTGTGGGCCCGGGAGGGTGCGCTGACGCCGCGCGATCGGAGCCTGCTCGTCCTGGCCATGACGGCGGCCCTCGGGCGCATGGAGGAGTTCCGCCTGCACGCCGGCAGTGCGGCGAACGCCGGCGTGACGGACGAGGAGCTCGACGAGGTGCCGTTCCAGGTCGCGGCCTACTGCGGCGCGCCGGCCGGGATCGCCGCCCGGCGCGCGCTCCTCGCCGCCAGGGCGGCCCGGGACGGCGAAGGGTGACGCCGCCACCGATCGGCTTCGTCGGCCTCGGGAACATGGGCCGCGTCCTCGCCGCGAACCTGGTGGCGTCGGGCCACGCCGTGCTGGCCCACGACGCGGCGGGCGCGGCACGCGTGCCCGAGGGCGCGGACGTCGCGTCGGACGTGGCGGCCGGGGCCCGGCGCGCCGAGGTGGTGGTGCTCAGCCTTCCCGACGGCGCGGCGTCGGCGCAGGTGGCGGGCGCCCTCGCCGCCGTCGCGGACCGTCGTGCCACCCATGTCGTCGACACGTCGACGATCGGGCCGGACGCGGCCCGCGGCGTGGCGGCGACGCTGGCCGATGCCGGTCTCGCGTACGTCGACGCGCCCGTGTCCGGCGGCGTCGCCGGCGCCCGGTCGCGCACGCTCTTCGTGATGTACGCCGGGTCGGACGACGCCTGCGCGCGGGTCGAGCCCGTGCTCGCGGGGCTCAGCGGCCGCCGGCAACGGGTGGGGGAGCGTCCCGGGATGGGCCAGGCCCTCAAGCTGGCCAACAACTTCCTGTCGGCGGCCGCGCTGGCCGCCACCAGCGAGGCGATCGCCTTCGGCCGCTCGGCCGGGCTCGACATGGGGACGATGCTCCAGGTGCTGAACCAGTCGAGCGGGAGGAGCGCCGCCTCCAGCGACAAGTTCCCCGATCACGTCCTGACGGGGCGCTACGCCGCCGGGTTCTCCAACTCCCTCATGGTCAAGGACCTGCACCTCTACCTGGGCGCGGTCGAGGAGCGCCGCGGCCCCCGGGCGATCGGCGCGGTGACCGCGTCGGTGTGGGAGGACTTCGACCGCGCCGAGCCGGGCGCCGACTTCACCCGCATCTTCCCGTTCGTCGAGGGCCCGTAGCCGTCGGCTACAGCGGGGCGAAGTCGGGCAGGCGCCGTGTCGCGAGCAGCTCCGTCCCGAGCTCGCGGGTCAAAGAGCGCGACGAGCCGAACAGCTCGTCGAGCACCAGGGCCCGCCGCGCGTAGTGGTGGAACTCGTGCTCGGTCGTGAAGCCGATCCCGGCCAGGACCTGCTGGCAGTGGCGGGCGGCCGTCCGCGCCCCGCGCCCGGCGAGCGCCTTGGCGACGGCCGCCGTCGTCGGCGAGCCGTCCTCCCAGGCGGCACCGAGCACGGCCTCGGCCGACTCGATCGCCACCAGTGTCTCGGCCAGCCGGTGCCGGACGGCCTGGAACCCGCTGATGGGTTGCCCGAACTGGACCCGTTCGAGCGCGTGTCGCCGGGCCAGCTCCAGCATCGTCCGCGCCGCGCCGACCAGTTGGTGACCCAGGGCGAGCTGGGCCAGGGCGACGGCGGCCGGCCACGACGGCGCCACGACCTCCGGACGCAGCGCGTCCTTGGCCACGGTGCCGCTCACCTCGACCAGCCCGAGCTCGGGGTCCATGCCGCGCACCGGCCGCAGGACCAGGTCGGCCGCCGGCACCAGGAAGGCGACCTCCGTGTTCACCGCCCGGGCCACCACGACGGTGGTCTCGCGGGCGAGGAGGCCGGCGGTGCCGAGGCCGCGGACGGCCAGGTGCGCGCCGTCGACCGCGCCGGGCGGGGACCGGCGCCCGAGCGGCGGCAGCACGTACCCCGCCGTCGGGGGCACGTCCAGCCCGAGCGAGCAGGCGAGCACGTGGTCCAGCGCGGAGGAGGAGGCATGCAGCGAGCCCTCGAGCTCGAAGAGGATGGAGACGGCCTCGTGCGTGTGCGCCGCCAGCGCGTCGGTCCAGCCGAGCTCGAGCAGCGCGGCGTCGAGGGGACCGCCGGAGTGCGTCTCGACGGCGTGGCGCAGGCTCCGTTCGAAGACATCCCGGTCCCCGCCGTCCATCAGCGATCGCTCCCGAGGTCGAGCAGGCGGCGGGCGATGATGTTGCGCTGAATCTCCGCGGTCCCGCCGTAGATCGTCGCCGCCCGCGAGTACAGGAACTCCCGGCGCCACCGTTCGCTCGCCGGGTCGTCGCCGACGGCCACGCCGGTGGCCAGTCCGTCGGCGACCAGGTCGAACACCGCCTGCTCGGCCGTGGCCACGAGCACCTTGTCGATGGAGGTCTCGGGACCCAGCCGCTCCCCGGCGGCCAGCCGGCGCTGCGTCGACCGCGAGCGGGCCCGCAGGGCGTAGAGCAGCTGTGCGACCTCGCCCACGTCGGCGGGCTCGAGCTCGCCTGGGGGCGCGGCCTGGAGCAGGCTCCCCAGCCGCTGCTGCAGGTAGGCGGCCCGGTGCCACAGTGCCGTGCTCCGCTCGTAGGGCAGCAGGTCCATCGCCACCGACCAGCCCTGTCCCTCCTCGCCCAGGGTGCGCTCGAACGGCACGACCACGCCGTCGAAGAAGACCTCCGAGAACTCCGGCGCGCCGTGCATCGTCTCAATGGGCCGGACCACGATGCCGGGGCTGTCCATGTCCACGAAGAGCGCGGTGATGCCGCGGTGTGCCGAGTCGGCGTCGCCGGTCCGCGTGAGCAGCACACACCGGTCGGCGTACTGGGCGAGGCTCGTCCACACCTTCTGGCCGGTGACGCTCCAGCCGTCCTCCGTGCGCGTCGCCCGGCACGACAGCGAGGCCAGGTTGCTCCCGGTCCCGGGCTCCGAGAAGCCCTGGCACCAGGTCTCGTCGCCCCGCAGCAGCCGCGGCACCATGGTGGCGGCGAGCTCCGGTCTCGCGTAGTCGATCATCGTGGGCGCCAGCACCTCGGTCAGGGAGTAGATGCCGGGTTCCACCAGGCCCCGCGAGGTGAGCGCCTCACCCAGGTAGGCGCGCAGCAGGCTCGACCCGCCCAGCCCGCCGACGCGCTCGGGCCACCCCCGGCGCATGAACCCCGCCTCGTAGGTGAGGCGCTTCACCTTCGCCAGTTGGGCCATCTGGTCGTCGAGGGTGTCCTTGGCCGCCGGGTCGGCCCTGAGGTCGTGCTCGTTCTGGTCGAGCCAGTCGTCGAGCGACCGCCGGAACTCGTCGAGGTCCATCAGCCTGAGGGCGTGGGCCGGGTCGGGTCGTGGGGCCGCCCGGAGTCCCGTGCGCCGCTCTTGCGGAGGAACGTCATGGAGCGGGTCTGCAGCCGCCAGCCGTCCGCGGTGCGCCGGTAGGTGTCGGTGTAGTAGCCGATGCGCATGTCGTGCGTCGTCTGCTCCACGAAGCACAGCGGCTGCTCGCCGCGGCCCACGTCGCCGTCCAGCTCCAGTGCCGGCGGACCCACCAGGAAGAGCCCCTTGGGTGCGGCCGCCACCAGGGTCGGGAAGTCCGAGAGCGGGTAGGTGTCCCCGAAGGCGCTGTAGGTGCCGTCGGGGGTGAAGACCTCCACCACGGCGTCGACGTCGTCCCTGGTCATGCCCACGGCGTAGCGCGCCAGCAACTGCTGGACCTCGATCACGTCGTCGATCGGCACCTCCGGCATCAGGCCTCCTCGTAGACGACGTGCACGGATGGGCTGGTCGGCACCGACTGGCAGGTGAGCACCCAGCCCTCGGCGACCTCGTCGTCGTCGAGGGCATTGTTCACGAACATGTCGACGGACCCCTCCACCAGTCTGGCCATGCAGGTGGCACAGCTGCCGGACTCGCAGGAGAAGGGCGGGGCCATCCCCATCTGGCGCGCCGTCTGCAGGATCGTGGTGCCCGGGCGGTGCTCGGTGGTCTCGACCCGCCCGGCGAGGTCGATGGTGACCTGTGACCCCACCGCCGTCGAGAAGGGGGGTACGGGCTCGGGGACCAGCTCGGTCGGGGTGAAGCGCTCGATGTGGATCTGCTCGGGGGCGACGCCGCCCGAGAGGAGGGCCTCCTCCACGATGTCCATGAACGGACCCGGCCCGCAGACGTAGAACTCCGAGCCCCAGTTGACGCTGGCGACGTCGCGCACGGCGTCGGGCTGCACGAGCCCGCGCTCGGCGTCGAGGTGGTGGGTGACCGTGAGGCGGTCGCCGTGCTGCGCGCCGAGCGCGTCGAGCTCGGCGCGGAAGATGATCGAGTCGTGGTCCCGGTTGGCGTAGAAGAGGCGTACCTGCCGGGCGGTGGACGAGAGCGCCGTCTTGAGGAGCGAGTGCACCGGTGTGATCCCACTGCCCGCGCTGAACGCGACCACGTCCTCGTCACTCGCGGTGAGGCGGAAGACGCCGGCCGGCCGGGTCACCTCCACGACGTCGCCGGCACCCAGGTGGTCGTGCACGAAGTTCGACACCACGCCACCGGGCGTCCGTTTGACGGTCACCACCATGTCCCGGTCGACCGCGGGGGAGGACGACATGGAGTAGCACCGTAGGTGCGGCTGCCCGTCGACCCGGACCCGGAAGGTGCAGAATTGCCCGGCTTCGTAGGCGAAGGCCGGCCGGAGGTCGTCGGGCAGCTCGAGCACGTACGAGTTGGCGTCGGCGGTCTCGCGGATCACCCGGGCGACGCGCAGCGGATGGAAGGCATGGTCGTGCGCCGCGCCGGTCCCACCTGCCACTGGACGCGAAACCGCCATGCTTCTTTACGATAACGGAGTTCTCATCCACGGGCAACGAGGCTGGCTCAGGCCGGGGAGCCGTGCAAGAGTGCTGTCCGGTCGAGAGTGCGGTCCGGACGAGAGTGCGGTCCGGACGAAGGAGGACGCGTGGGGGAGCCGGCGGGCACGGGCGGGGATAGGTGGGCGCTGCGCTCCGTGCCCGAGGACCTGGAGCGGCGCTACGTCGCCGAGGGCTGGTGGAACGACGCCACCCTCGGGTCCACGGTGGCCGACGGCCTGACCCGCCTCGGCGGGACGGCCTTCCAGGTGCACTCGAAGGTCCGGCCCTGGACCGGCACGTTCGCCGACGTCGACCGTGCGGCGCGCTCGCTGGCGGCCGCGCTGCGCTCGAGGGGCGTGGGACCGGGCCAGGTCGTCGTGATCCAGCTCCCCAACTGGGTCGAGGCCGGCATCGCGTTCTGGGCCGCGGCCTACCTGGGCGCCGTCGTCATCCCGATCGTCCACTTCTACGGGGCCAAGGAGGTGGAGTACATCCTCGGGGCCACGTCGCCCGACGTGGTGATCACCGCCGAGCGGTTCGGCCACAACGACTACCTGGCGGTGTACGCCGAGCTGCTCGGCCGCCGGCCCGTCCCGCTGTGGCTGGTGGTGGGCGACTCGAGGGACCGGGAGCTCCCGGCGGGGGCGACCCGGCTCGCCTCCCTGCTGGACGCCGATCCGATCAGCGGCCCGGTCGCGGTCGACCCACGCACGCCGGCCCTCGTGGGCTTCACGTCCGGGACCACACGCGACCCGAAGGGCGTCGTCCACTCGCACCGGACGATCGGCTGCGAGACGCGCCAACTCGACTACATGTTCCCCAAGGGCGGGCCCCCGTCCATCACCGGTGCGCCCGTCGGCCACTTCATCGGCATGTTGAACGCATTCCTCGTGCCCCTGCTCCGGACGCGCCCGGTCCACCTGATCGACGTATGGGACCCGGCCGAGGTGCTGCGCCTCATGCTCGACGAGGACCTCGGTGTGGGCGGCGGGGCGACCTACTTCCTCACCAGCCTGCTCGACCACCCGGACTTCACCCCGGCGCACCTGGCGCAGATGCCCTTTGCCGGGCTCGGTGGCTCGCCGGTCCCGGTCGCCGTCACCGAGCGGGCCACCCGGCTGGGCATCCGGATGTTCCGGTCGTACGGCAGCACCGAGCACCCCTCCATCACCGGGTGCCTGCTCGACGATCCCGAGGTCAAGCGGCTGACGACCGACGGGCACCCGTTGCCGGGGGTGGAGCTGCGGCTCACCGACGACGGCGAGATCCTCAGCCGCGGGCCGGACTGCTACGTCGGTTACACCGACGACGAGCTCACGGCGCGCGTCGTCGACGCCGACGGGTGGTACCACACGGGCGACGTCGGCGTGCTCGATGCCGAGGGGTACCTGACCATCACCGATCGCATCTCCGACGTCATCATCCGGGGAGGCGAGAACATCAGCGCGGCGGAGATCGAGGAGCTCGTGGCGGGCCTGCCCGCGGTGGCCGAGGTCTGCGTCGTCGCCGCGCCCGACGACCGGCTCGGGGAGCACGCGGCCGCGCTGGTGCGGGTCCGCGAGGGCATGACGCCACCGACGCTCGAGCAGGTCCGCGCGCACCTGGCCGAGGCCGGCCTCGCCCGGCAGAAGTGGCCCGAGTCGGTCACCGAGGTCGTCGACTTCCCGCGCACCGCCTCGGGCAAGGTGCAGAAGTTCCGGCTCCGGCAGCAGCTGCGCCAGGGGGGCCTCGAGACGCCCGGCGGTGAAAACGCTATTCTTGGAAAACAGTAGTCTTCCTCTAATCCCCTCGACGCGAAGGAATTCCCCATGACAGTGGTGGCCACGCAGGGGCTCGGCGCCACGGTCGGGGTCCAGGTCGTCGGCGTCGACCGCGACCGGCTGCTCCAGGACGACGCGCTGCCGGCCTTCGTACTCGAGACCCTCGAGGCCCACGGCGTCCTCGTCTTCCGTGACCTGCACGTCGACGATGCGACGCAGGTGGCGTTCAGCAAGCGGCTGGGACGCGTCGAGGTCTTCGGCAAGGGGGAGAACCCCGAGATCTTCAGGATCACGCTCGACCCGGCCAAGAACCCGATGGCCGCCTACCTGCGCGGCACGTTCGACTGGCACATCGACGGCTGCACCGACGACGTGCCGATCATGGCGACGATCCTCAGCGCGCACGCCGTGGCCGAGTCGGGCGGGGAGACCGAGTTCGCCAGCACCTACACGGCGTTCGACGATCTCAGTGACGAGGAGAAGCAACGCTGCCTGTCCCTGCGCGTCGTGCATTCCTTCGAGGCCGCGCAGCGCATGATCAACGACGACCCCTCCCCCGAAGAGCTCGCCCTCTGGCGGAGGCGACCGTCCAAGGAGCACCCCCTGGCCTGGACGCACGTCTCGGGTCGCCGGTCCCTGGTGCTGGGCGCGACCACCTCGCACGTGGCCGGCATGGACGTCGACGAGGGCCGGGCGCTGCTGGCGGACCTGTTGGCACGGGCGACCGCGCCCGAGCGTGTGTACCGCCACGAATGGGCCGTCGGGGACCTGGTCATCTGGGACAACCGCGGCGTGCTGCACCGGGCGTGCCCGTACGACCCGACGTCAGCCCGGGACATGCATCGCACGACGCTGCACGGAGAGGAGCCCATTCAGTGACAACAGAGCGAACGGCAATCGTGACGGGGGGCGCGTCCGGTATCGGGCTCGCCATCGCCGAACGGCTCGCCCACGACGGCAACGCCGTCGCCATCTTCGACCGGGACGGGGCGGCCGCCGCCACCGCGGCGGCCAAGATCGAGGCGCAGGGCGGCACCGCCATCGGCGTCGAGGTCGACGTGACGGACCGCGCGCGGATCGATGCCGGCGTGACCACGGTCCGCGAGCGGCTGGGCCGGCCGACCATCCTGGTCAACAGCGCCGGTCTGGACGGCTTCGACCCGTTCCTCAAGATCACCGCCGAGAAGTGGAACCGCATCCTGGCCGTCAACCTCACCGGCACGTTCGACTGCTGCCAGGCGGTCGTGCCCGACATGATCGAAGAGGGGTGGGCCCGCATCGTGAACATCTCGTCGTCGAGCGCCCACGGCGGCCAGCCGCTCATGACGCACTACGTGGCCTCGAAGGCCGGTGTCATCGGCTTCACCAAGGCGCTGGCACTCGAGCTCGGGCCGAAGGGGATCACGGTCAACACGATCCCGCCGGGCTTCATCGACACCCCCATGCTCCGGGCCTCCGAGAGCAAGGGGCGCCTGGGGGAGGGCGTCGAGCATCACGCCGCGCTGACCCCGGTCCGCCGGGTCGGGCGGCCCGAGGACATCGCGGCGGCGTGTGCCTTCCTCGTCAAGGACGAGGCGAGCTACGTCACCGGCCAGGTGATCGGGGTCAACGGCGGGCGGAACACCTGAGATGGCGCGCCTCACGCCCCTCCCGCCGGGCGAATGGCCCGACTCCATGCGCGACGCTTTCGCGCCGCTGCGGCCGGCCGACGCCCGTCATCCCCTCCCCGAGACGAAGGGCCGGCCCAAGGCGCTGAACGTCCTCGGCACCCTGGCCCTGCACCCCGAACTGACGAAGGCCTTCAACACCTTCAACGGGTACATCCTCTTCTCGTCGACGTTGGCGCCGCGTGAGCGCGAGCTGCTCGTCCTCCGGGTCGCCTCGGTCCGCCAGTCGGCCTACGAGTGGGAGCAGCACCGCGTGCTGGCGGCGGACGCCGGCCTCGGGCCCGACGAGGTGGAGCGGATCGCCCAGGGCCCGGACGCCCCCGGCTGGTCCCCACTGGACCGGGCGATGCTCTCGGCGGTGGACGACCTGATCGGCGACGCCGAGATCTCGGACGGGACCTGGCAGGCCCTGGCCGCCGAGCTCGACGAGCAGCAGCTGATGGACCTGGTCTTCACGGTCGGCGCCTACGACCTCCTGGCCATGGCCTTCCGCTCCTTCGGGGTCGAGCTCGACGAGGATCTACTGCGGAAATAGGGTTCTCCGAATAGAAGATCTCTGATATCGTGAACCGTCT
This sequence comes from Acidimicrobiaceae bacterium, assembly GCA_003169235.1. Classification (GTDB taxonomy): domain Bacteria; phylum Actinomycetota; class Acidimicrobiia; order Acidimicrobiales; family RAAP-2; genus Bog-473. The sequence goes on from PMPX01000177.1 coordinate 19,149, forward strand.
CGGATCTGAACTGGAGGAAGGTCATGGCGCATTTCGCGAAGCCGGACGCGGGCAGCTGGACGGAGCACTACCCCGAGCTCGGCACCGCCCCGGTCTCCTACGAGGACTCCATCTCACCGGAGCACTACGAGCTCGAGCGCAAGGCCATCTTCGCCCGGACCTGGCTGAACGTCGGACGGGTCGAGCAGATCCCCCGCACCGGCAGCTACTTCACCCGGGAGATCCACGCCGCCGGGACCTCCGTCGTGGTCGTCCGGGGGAGGGACGGGGAGATCCACGCCTTCCACAACATCTGCCGTCACCGCGGCAACAAGTTGGTCTGGAACGACTACCCGGGCGAGGAGACCAAGGGGACCTGCCGGCAGTTCACGTGCAAGTACCACGGGTGGCGCTACTCCACCGAGGGTGAACTGACCTTCGTCCAGCAGGAGTCGGAGTTCTTCGACCTCGACAAGGAGGACTACGGGCTCGCCGCCGTCCAGGTCGAGACGTGGGAGGGGTTCATCTTCGTCAACCTGAACCCCGACAACACCACCTCGGTGCACGACTACCTCGGAGAGCTCGGCGCCGGGCTCGCCGGCTACCCGTTCGACGAGATGACGCAGGTCTACAAGTACCGCGCCAACGTCGGCAGCAACTGGAAGCTGTTCATCGACGCCTTCGCCGAGTTCTACCACGCGCCCGTGCTCCACGCGAAGCAGGCGACGGCGGAGGAGTCCCGCAAGCTGTCCGGTGTCGGGTTCGAGGCGCTGGCCTACGCGCTCGACGGGCCGCACGGCATGGTGTCGTCGTGGGGTGGCATGTCCCCACCGAAGGACCTCAACATGGTCAAGCCGATTGAGCAGGTGCTCCACAGTGGTCTCTTCGGACCGTGGGACCGGCCCGACATCGAGGGCATCGACACGCTGCCCCCGGCGCTGAACCCGGCGCGGCACAAGGCCTGGGGGGTGGACTCGTTCGTGCTCTTCCCCAACTTCATGCTCCTCGTGTGGGCACCGGGCTGGTATCTCACGTACCACTACTGGCCGACCTCCTACAACTCGCACGTCTTCGAGGGCACCCTCTACTTCGTGCCCCCCAAGAACGCGACGGAGCGGCTCCGTCAGGAGCTCACGGCGGTCACGTTCAAGGAGTACGCGCTCCAGGACGGCAACACGCTCGAGGCGACGCAGACCATGCTCGAGTCGCGTGCGGTCACGGAGTTCCCGCTGAACGACCAGGAGATCCTGCTCCGCCACCTGCACAAGACGGCCCGTGACTACGTGGCCGAGTACCAGACGACGACACCGGTCCGGATCTCGGCCGTCTCCTGAGAGAGGGAACGACTTCGAATGCCAACCTTTCCCGCCGACTTCGCCGAGCTCGAGCCGTTCGCCGACTGGTCGCTCGCCACCGAGAGTGAGCGCTATGCCAAGCGGCTCTCGAGCACCATGGACGAGCTCCAGGCGTTCTACGACGCCGCCTTCCCACGCCTCGCCGACGCGCTGGCCCACCTCGATGCGTTGGAGCTGGACGCGCTGCCCGACGACGCCACCCGTCTGCTCTGGCTGTGCTACTCGCTCGTCAACGCCTCGTTCCCCGTCGAGGTGTGGCGCCAGCCGCGGGTCCCCGACAGCGGCGCCGCCAGCATGGACATGCTCATTGAGCCGGCCGTCTGACCCACGGCGGGCATGGTCGCCGACGGGCCGGTGACCGCATCGGTCGCGGCCTGGAGGGCATACCTGGAAACCGAGTTCTTGTAAGTGAATAGTTGCTTACTTCCGTTGAGAGATCCGAGATGTCCCTCAGCCTGAAGTACGCTCTACCGAGTGATGGAGAATGAGCTGGCCACCGCGGAGTCTTCGGAAAACGACGGGCTGAGCTGGAGAGATCTGGCCGTCGCCCGGTCGCTGGACTCGGCACGCCTGCGGGCCGAGAGCCGAGTGCAGCGCTTCCTCGACGCCGCGATCGAGCTCCTGAACGCCGGCTCCGGGAAGGACTTCACGGTCCAGGAGGTCGTCGAGCGCTCCGGTCAGTCGCTGCGCAGCTTCTACCAGTACTTCAGCGGGAAGCACGAGCTCCTGCTGGCCCTGTTCGAGGAGTCCGTCCGCTCGACCGCCGACCATCTCCGTCACGAGGTCACCGGCGAGGGCGAGCCCATCGACCGACTGCACCGCTTCGTGGTGGAGTACTACGGCCTGTGCCGGCCGGCGGGGGACGGGAAGGCCACGCTGAGCGTGCGGCCCATCCTCATGGCCGAGTTCGCGCAGCAGCTGCTGACGACGCATCCGAAGGAGGCCGCTCGGGCCTTCGCCCCGCTCGTGGCGCTGTTCGACGAGCTGCTCGACGAGGCGGTTTCCGCCGGCGTCGTTCGTGACGACCTGCGGTCCGGACCGATCGTCGGTGTCGTGCTCGAGGTGATCATGTTCAACGCGTTCTCGGTGACGATCAGTGGCTCGTCGGTCCGGGGCGACGACGACGGCACGGCCGAGGAGCTGTGGAAGTTCGTCGTCCAGGGCATCGGCACCGGTCCCCGGTCCTGATCGACCCACGGGCGGGCATCGACCGCCCGTCCCCCCCCATTCCGAGACCGCTAATTGGTGGTCGCACCCTCCAGGTGGAACACCTTGCCACCCTTCATGACGAAGCGGACGTCCTCGGTCACACCGATGTCGTTGAGGGGGTCGCCCGGCACGGCGATGACGTCGGCGAGGAGACCGGCCTGGAGCCGGCCGCGGTCGTCGACGTCGATGAGCTCCGCGGCGACAGTGGTCGCGGCGCGGATGGCGCCCAGTGGCGTCATCCCCCGATCGACAAGGGCGATGAGCTCCTTGGCGTTCCGGCCGTGGGGGATCGCCGGGGCGTCCGTCCCACAGGCGATGCGGGCGCCGCGGGCGACGGCCTTCCGGATGGTCTCCTTGGCCCGCGGGAACACCTCGGCCGCCTTCGCCTGGAGCTCGGGCGCGGCATGGGACACGTCCATGCCGTCGGCCAGGTACGTGGTCGGCACGAGGAAGGTCCCGCGCGCAATGAAGAGGTCCAGCGTCTCGTCGGTCATGAGTGACCCGTGCTCGATGCAGTCGAATCCGGCCTCGAGGGCGGCGCGGATGCCGTCGTCGCCGTGCGCGTGGGCGGCCACCTTGAGGCCGGCGCGGTGCGCCTCGTCCGCGATCGCCCGGAGCTCCTCGTCGGAGTACTGCTGCGCCCCGGCCGGACCGGTGTGCGACATCACACCACCCGAGGCACAGACCTTGATGACCTGGGCGCCGTATTTGATCTGGTAGCGCACCGCCTTGCGCACCTCGCTGACGCCATTGGCGATGCCCTCTTCGACGGTCAGCGGCATGATGTGCGGGGCGAACGCCTGGAACATCGTCGGATCGAGGTGGCCGCCCGTCGGGCAGATGGCATGCCCCGCCGGCACCACCCGCGGCCCGTCGATCCACCCGAGGTCGATCGCCTTCTTCAACGCGACGTCGAGCAGGAGGCCACCGGTCTGAATGAACAGCCCCAGGTTGCGGACGGTCGTGAACCCGGCCCGCAGGGTGCGGCGGGCGTTGGCCACGGCGCGCAGCGTCCGCACGGCGGGGTCGTCCTGCACGGCGGTGAGCGGGCTGCGGTGGTCGGGGCCGCCCAGGAGGAGGTTCACCTCCATGTCCATCAGCCCGGGGAGGAGAGTCAGGTCGCCGAGGTCGATCACGGTCGCATCGTCGGGGACGTTCTTGGGCGCCACCTCGGTGATCCGCTCGCCGTCGACGAGAAGGCTCCCCGGCACCAGCTCACCCTGGTCGACGTCGAGCATGCGAGCGCTGCGCAGGTGGATGCGCTGCGGCGTCTGAGAGCGGGCCATGATGTCCTCCTCCGAGGGTGCGAAAGCAGTATTTCCTCTGGCGAGATACCGCGTTGCTGAATTGCGCGAGTGAAGATACCGTAGCAAGCCGAAAAGTCTCTAGGGGAGGTCGGGAGTGACAGCTGTCCTTGAGGGCGTCGTCGTCCTCGAAGTGGCCGAGCACACGTTCGTGCCGGCGGCCTCGGCGCTGTTGGCCGACTGGGGCGCCACGGTGATCAAGATCGAGCCGATTGAGCGCGGGGACGCCATGCGCGGCCTCGCCGCCACCGGCGTGGTGTCGATCGGTGGGGGCGTGCATGCGCTGCTCGAGCACTCCAACCGCGGCAAGCGCAGCCTGGCTCTCGATCTCAGCACACCCGAAGGGCTCGAGATCCTCTACAAGCTCGCGGCCACCGCCGACGTGTTCTTGACCAACAAGCTCCCGCGGGTGCGCAAGAAGCTCACGATCGAGCCCGAGGACATCCGGGCGCACAACCCGAACATCATTTACGTGGCCGGCACGGGACAGGGCGAGCGCGGCCCGGACGCCGACAAGGGTTCCTACGACTCGCTCTCCTTCTGGTTCCGCGCCGGCGTCTCCATGGGGGTGAAGCCGGCGGATTCCGATCGGTTGCCGGGACCACCCGGGCCGGGCTTCGGCGACTCCATCGGGGCCATGACGATCGCCGGCGGCATCATGGGGGCGCTGTTCCACCGGGAGCGGACGGGTGAAGCCACCACGGTCGACGTCTCGCTGCTCGGGACCGGGATGTGGGCCATGGGTCAGGCCTTCGCGCTGTCGCTCGTGAGCAACACCCCGTGGGGCGGCCCGCCGTCCAACGCGCCACGGCTGAACCCGCTGGTGCGCAACTACACGACCAAGGACGAGCGTTCCCTGTCCTTCTGCTGTCTCCAGGCCAGCCGGTACTGGGCCGAGCTCGCGGCCGTGGTCGGGCACCCGGAATTGGCCACCGACCCCCGCTTCGCCGACCACGCCGGCCTGATTGAGAACAGCCTGGAGGGGCAGAAGCTCCTCGAGGCGGCCTTCGCCGAGCACACGGTGGCCGAGTGGCGCGAGCGCCTGGCCGACTTCACCGGCCAGTGGTGCGTCGTGCAGGACACGCTCGAGTGCGCGGTCGACCCGCAGAGCATCGCCAACGGGTACATGCAGGAATGCGAGACCGCGGAGGGGGTGCCCTTCAAGCTGGTCGCCTCCCCGGTGCAGTTCGGCGGGGAGCCCTCGCCCGTCCGGCGCGCGCCCGAGTACAACGAGCACGGGGACGCGATCCTCGAGGAGCTCGGGATCGACTGGGATACCATCGTGGACCTGAAGGTCCGCTCCGTCGTCGGCTAGGACACCATCTTCCTCAGGAGGACACACACACATGACACTGTTCGATGCATTCCGCTACGACGGGAAGCGGGTCCTCGTGGTCGGTGGCGCCACGGGCATGGGCGCGGCCGCGGCCGAGCTGGTGCAGGACGCCGGCGCCGAGGTCGTGGTGATGGACTTCGCGGACGTCAAGCTCCCCGGAGCGAAGGCCATCCACGTGAACCTGGCCGACAAGGACTCCATTGACGCCGCCGTCGACGAGTGCGGCGGCCCGGTGCACGCGCTGTTCTCCTGTGCCGGGGTGGCCGACGGGACACCCGGGATCGAGAAGATCAACTTCGTGGGGCACCGCCACCTCATCGACCGCATGCTGGCGGGCGGCATGCTGTCCCGCGGCTCGGCCATCGGCTTCATCTCCTCCGCCGCCGGCCTGGGCTGGGAGCCGAACCTCGCCGAGATCAACGACTACCTCGACACGCCCGATTTCGAGTCGGGCTCGGCCTGGGCGATCGAGCACGGCTACGCCGACTACTTCCACTCCAAGCAGGCGGTCTGCGCCTACGTGGCCCGGCAGGCCTTCTCGCTGCTCAAGCAGGGCATCCGCATCAACGCGATCTGCCCGGGGCCGACCGACACGCCCCTGGCGCAGGCGAACAAGGAGATGTGGCTGGGGTTCGGTGCCGACTTCCGCGAGGAGGCGGGCATCGAGGCCTCCACGCCGCTCGAGCAGGCCTACCCGCTCGTGTTCCTGTGCAGCGACGCCGCCGCGGCGATCTCGGGGATCACCCTGATCAGCGACGTCGGCTACATCAGCTCCGGCATCACCGAGTCGTTCCCGCCGGCCACGGCCGCGGCCGGCTTCCTCCTCGGCCGGATGTAGCCCGGGGCCGGCTCAGGCC
>PMPX01000020.1 GCA_003169235.1 Acidimicrobiaceae bacterium
ACGGTTGAGCCGGGCCGGCGGGGGTGGCGGCGAGCCGTGGGACGTGGTGTAGCCTCGATCTTCCTTTCAGGAGCCATCGGGCATCGGGGGCTATAGCTCAGTCGGTTAGAGCGCAGCACTGATAATGCTGAGGTCGCAAGTTCGATTCTTGCTAGCCCCACCAACATCGTCGCCCTGGTCAGAGGCCGTTTCTCCGGTCTCTCCGGGGTGCCCGTTGGGGTCCCCTGAAGGCATCCATCGCGCGTTCATCGCGCGCGTTGCGCGCGATGGGCTTGCCGGAGTGCTCTCGGATGGCTCTTCGGCCTCCGGTGAGCCGAGAAAGTGGTTCCCGAGCGCCTCTGCGGCTCCCCGGTCGGCTGCCGCCGTTGGCTGGGCATAGATGTCCAGCGTCGTGGTCGCCCGGCGGTGACCCACCCGGGTCTGCACGGTCTTCACGTCGATCGCCATGGCCACCATCACCGTCGCGTTGGCCGTGCGGAGCATCTTGAACTGGAGGCCGTCCAGCCCAGCGCTCTGACACGCCGGCACCCATATCCGACGGCGCCAGTTCGAGTAGTGCAGGGGCTGGCCGTCGGGCGCGCAGAAGACGAGGGAGTCGCCCTCTGCGCCGGTCATCCCGCGTCGCCGCAGATGGGTTGCCAGCTGCTCGAGCAGTACCTCGGGCGCCGCCATGGTCCTCGTGCTGTTCCACTTCGGCGATCCCGTCACCATCCGACCCTTGAGCCCTCGGGTGAGCTGCGACTCGACCGTGACGGTCCGATTCAAGAAGTCGATGGCGCCCACGCGCAGTCCGGCGCATTCACCCCACCGCAGGCCCAGCACTGCGGCCAGATAGACCATCCCGCCGGTGTCAGCGCCAACGGCGTCAGCCAGACCGTGGAGTTGTTCGGGCGTTACAGCCATCTGACGGACGGGTTCGGGCTCGGGGAGCCGGATGCGCCGGCACGGGGATCGCACGATGCGGTCGGTGTCCAGAGCGAACGTCATGATGGCGCTGAGGACGGCGTAGTGGCGACGTACCGAGCGGGCTCCAAGCCGGGTTGACCACGTGTTCACGACTCGCTGCACATCCGCCGGCGTGACGTCGCCGATCGGGCACTTGCCGAGGAGCGGGAGGATGTGGACCTTCACGATCGATTTGTCCCGGGCGAGCGATGAGCCCTTTTTCCTCGGATTCGACTCCAGCCATTCGGCAACGACGTCGGCGACCTTGTCCGAGGCGCGACGCGGGTCGATCCAGACCCCGCGGGCGCGGTCGGCCTTCTCCGTGGACTCGAAGCGGTCCGCCTCTTTCTTCGTGCGGAACGTACGGGTGTAGACGCGGCCCGCAGCATCGCGAAGGCGTACGTCGTACACCCAGCCATTCTTGGTTTGGCGCTTCGTGATGCTCATGGACGTCTCCCCGTGTCAGACCCTAAGCCCGAGTACGTCCATTGTCCCCCAGGGCTGCGACGTCGAGGAGGTCGTCGACGAGCCGCACCAGGGAGGCCACAGGAATCCTGCGGTTCCCGTCGAGCATCACCGACTCGAGCCGCCCTTCTCGGAGGAGCCGGTACACCTTGCTCCGGCTGATGCTCAGGGCCGAAGCAGCCCCGGCTGGGCTCAGAAGGAGTTTTGGCCCAGGAACCAACGTACGGTCGCCGGGACCGGCTCTGAGGCTTGTCTCGACTTTCACAGACCCATGACCGGTGTCGGGTTCGGTGAACAGCACCCCGATTCCGGAAGGATTCACCTGGCGTTCTGTATGCACTGGATCTCCCTGGCTCGCGGCCAGAACGAGTTGTCCTGGGTGCGAGCCATCCTCCGGATGAACGTCACCCGGAATGTCACCCCCGTCGTCCGAAGCATTCGGCTCCGGAGGGTGACGTTGCCGAGTACCCACTCTCGAATGTCACCTTGGACTTGCCGGCGACGTCACCTTCCCAGTTCCCTGGACTTTCATGCACCGGAGTCGCCCGGGCCACCCTCGAGAAGGCTCGCCTCTTGATCCCTCATGTCGCCACATCCAGTTCGATCGGCGCCCGCCACCGGTTGTGGCCGTCACCGCCATCCGGCGTCAAGGGTCGCCACGGGGCTCCGCCACGCTGCCCGTCGGTCATCCGTCTCCTCCTGCTCTGGCCCGGGCAGCGGGCTCCACTTCCTCGCTCGGCCGGAGGCCGTCCCTTGACCCCGTCTGACGATGCCGGCAAGGACGCGCCCATCCGGAGCAAGGGCAAGCCCTGCTCCGAGGCGGAGCCGAACCCAGGGCTGGCTCTCGCGCCGTTGCGGAGGGCTGTGGGGTGGTGCGGCACATGCGGCCAGTTCCCAGGCGTTGGCTGCCTGCACTGGGGGGCCGTTGAGCGCAGCGCCGGCCCGTCTGGTCGCGCCGCTAGCTCGAGCACGCAGACACTGATCACGATCGTGCGGCGGGCGATCACGGCGACCAGGCGGGCATCAAGCCCGCACCGGTCGCATCACTGTGACTTCCCCTCTGCTCCACCAAACGGGGATCATCAGCACCACACCTGTGCATCATCGGATGCGGTCCGCCCTCCGGGCGGAATACACCGTCGCTACTGGGTCGATCTTGTTCCAGGTCAACCGCCCCATCGGGTCCGAGGGTGACGTTCAGGGTGACGTTCATCGGGACCATACGAACGTGGATCGGTCCCGATGCGTTGACTGCTGGGCTCTCCAATGCTCTCGATAGGGCGGCTCGGCACCTCTGGCGGCGCCGAGTACTACCTCGACAAGGTTGCCAACAGCGTCGACGACTACTACCTCGGCCGGGGCGAGGCGCCGGGCCAGTGGATCGGCGCGACCGCCGAAGGGCTTGGGCTGGTCGGCCAAGTCGACGCCGACATGCTCCGCAACCTGCTCGCGGGCGAAGCAGCCGATGGTGGCAGTCTCGGGGTCCAGCTCCGTCCCGAGCGACGTCCCGGCTACGACTTGACGTTCTCTGTCCCCAAGGGGGTCTCTCTGCTGTGGGCGTTCGGATCCGACGAGGTCCGCCAGACGATCTCGGTCGCCCACGACCGGGCCGTCGGCGCGGTGCTCGACCACCTATCCACCGAGGCCTGCTACGCCCGCCGAGGACGTGACGGGAAGCACCTCGTCGAAGCCAACGGCTTCATCGGCGCCGCGTTTCGGCACCGCACCAGTCGGGCCGGCGATCCGCAGCTGCACACGCATGTGGTCGTGCCCAACCTGGTCCAGAGCGCCGACGGTCGTTGGTCTGCCCCCGACGGGAGGCACCTCTTCACCTGGAAGATGACCGGCGGGACGCTCTACCGCTCCGCCCTCCGGGCCGAGCTGGCACCGCTCGGCCTCGCCTGGGACATCCGGCGCAACGGTTTGAGCGAGCTGCGAGACGTCCCCAAGAGCGTGCTGCGGGCGTTCTCGACGCGCCGGGTCGACATCGAGCAGGCGATGGAGGAGCGAGGGAGCACTTCGGCTGCCGCGGCAGCCAAGGCAGCGCTGGCCACCCGGATACGCAAACCTGCCGGGAGCACCGCGACGGAACTGTTACGCGAAGGCTGGGTGGAGCAACTCGGCGCCATCGAAGTCCCAGACGGCTCAGGCGGTCGACGACCTGCCAGCGTCGACGACCTGACGGCTGCCCTCGGGCGTGAGGCGTCTGTCACACCCGGCCCTCAGGAAGTCGAGGACGTTTTCGGTGTCCTCGCCGGTGAGAAAGGTGTGTCCCTCGACGACTGGGAGATCGACGAGCACCAGCTCGCCGACACCAATGCCCCAGCCAGCAGGGCATTGCCCGTCACCCTGCTCGGATCGACGTTGACTCGCCGCGACGCCATCAGTGCGGTAGCCAGGGCCTTCGACGTCACCCCCGACGAGGCGGCTGCGCTCACGGGAAGATTCCTCGAGAGGGACGGAGTCGTCCGGGTGATCGCCGACCCCGATGCCGGCACCGAGCACGTTCGGACCCGCAGCGGCCACGTCGTCCCGGCCACCAGTGGCGACCGGCGCTACACGACCGCCGAGCTCTTGGCCGCCGAGCAACGCATCATCGGCTCCGCGGTGACACGACTCGGGGAAGGAACCGCCCGGGTCGCCCCCGACGTGGTCGATCACGTCCTCGGACTCCACTCCCACCTCGACGGCGAACAGGCCGACGGCGTGCGAGCACTGCTGACCTCGGGCAACGGCTACGACCTGGTGATCGGCCAGGCCGGCACGGGGAAGTCGACCATGCTCGGGGTGGCCCGGATCGGCTGGGAAGAGGCCGGATTCCGGGTGATCGGCACGGCGGTGGCGGCTCGGACGGCGGCCGACCTCGAGGCAGGCACGGGGATCCCGTCCTCTTCGCTCACCCAGCTCCTGGCCGATCTGCGCCAAGCCGGTGGGCTGACAAGTCGCCACGTGATCGTCCTCGACGAGGCGTCAATGGTGGGCAGCCGACCGCTGGACCAACTCCGTTCCTACGTCGATGTGACAGGAGCCAAGCTCGTCCTGCTCGGCGACAACCGCCAGCTCTCCTCCATCGACGCAGGCGGGGCGCTGCGCTCCCTTTCGAGGGAACTGGGGGCCCACGTCGTGACGCTCACCACCAACCGCTGCCAGAGCGGTCCGGACCAGCAGTGGGAACGCGACGCCCTGGTCGCTCTCCGCCACGGCGACGTCACCCCTGCCGTCCACGCCTACATGGAACACGGGAGGGTGACGATCACCGGGACGATCGAAGCGGCCCGCCAGCGCATCGTGGAGGACTGGTGGGGCGTCCATCGCGACCACACCACCGCCATCCTGGCCGTGCGACGGGTAGATGTCGCCGCCCTCAACGCCATGGTCCGGGCCCGCCGCCAGGCAGGTGGTGAGCTCGGAGCCGAGATCAAGATCGGCGCCAAGACCTTCAGCCTCGGTGACCGGGTCATCTTCGAGAAGAACCAGCGGGTGCCCTCCGCCGACCTCGCTCATGACAATGGCCACCCCAAGCTGGTCCGGCTCCGCAATGGCACGTTCGCCACGGTGGTGGCGCTCGCCGACACCGGCAACGCTGTGGCCAGGGAGGGTGACGTTCGCCGAAGTCAGGGTGACGTTGCCAGTCGCACCGCCGAAGAGGTGCACAGCCAAGAGATGGACTCGCTGGTCGTCCAGCTCGACGACGGGCGCCGGGCCGTCTTGCCCCGCAACTACGCCGAGGCCTCCACCGGTCTTGGCTACGCGCTGACCGTGTTCCGCTCCCAGGGGATCACGGTCGACCACACCTTCGTGCTCGGCGGCGACAGCCTCTACCAAGAGGCCGCTTACACGGCACTGTCGCGGGGTCAGCTGTCGAACAATCTCTACGTCACGTCCCCGGAGAACCCGAGGTGGGAGATCGGCCACGGCGCCCACGACCTGGCTCAGCGCGACGCCCTCGAGTCGCTCGTCGACGCTCTCCGCCAGAGTCGGGAACAGACCATGGCCCAGGAACGGCTCCCGACCTGGCCCACAGCGTCCCCCGACGCCATCGCCACCGCCTCCCGCGAGCACGCCAGCCTCGGGCAGTGGCTCACCGAGCATGCTCCGGCCGACGTCACCGAGCAGCTTGCTGCAGCGTCCGAGCGCGACTACCAGGCCAGGCTCTCGGGCGGTGAGGCCGGGGGCGACCGGTCCGCTCTCGTTGCTCAGCAGCGCCAGCGCGACGAGTGGGTCTCCGCGCACGCCAACGAGATCAGAGCGTGGACCCGACTCGACGGCGACCTGGCACGTCACGAGTACCGGCTCGGCCAGGCCGCGGCCTACAGCCCGCCGGGGCACACGGCGGCCGTCTTGGGCCCGCTTCCCGAGCGCATCAGCCGCGCCGAGCGCTGGCAGTGTGCCGCCGGCGCCATCGAGGCCTACCGAGACCGTTGGAATGTCACTGCCGTGGACGCGCTCGGTCCTGAGCCCTCCGGTCCCGAGCAGCGTGACCACTGGCAAAGAGCGGCCGACATCATCGGGTCGGCCGGGTTCTCTGACCCTGGTTGTTCAGGCAGGGAGTCGGACGAGGGGTGGCTCTCGTCACTGTGGGATCGGGTCCACGCTCTCAATGCCGCACGGTCTGACACAGCCCTCGATGTGACTTCTATTCCGGACCCGCCGCATTACTCGCGGAGCCGTGACCGCGATTCGGGACGCGACCTCGGTGGCGGCTTCGGGATGTAGCCCCCGCCGTCCCTCCACGACGCGAAGGGCAACCAGACACCACGGGCCCACAATCGCTCGCGGTAGTTAGCAAAGGGCCAAATATTGGTCCGGGGAAGGTGTCATTTACCCGGCCGATCTGGGCACCTCTGGATCGAAGAAAGGTGCGCCCCAGGCCGGCGTTATACAGGTGATCCGTAGGTTCTGGGTGTTGGTCGGTCGTCCGGGCGGATCTGATCGACATGGTGCTCCTATCGGCTCATAGCCGGTAATGGAGGTAGACGACGCCGTTGCGAAAGCGGCGCTCGTCCAACAACTCGAGCTCCGTCTGTACGCCGACAGGCAGAGCGCGCTTTCCACCGCCGACTAGGACGGGCCCGAGGAAGAGATGGCACTCGTCGACCAACCCCTCGGCGATCGCCTGGCCGGCGATCTCGGCCCCGCCGATCGAGATGTCGGATCGCGAGCTCTCCTTCAGCTGCTTGATCGCCGCGGCGTCGAACTCGCCCTCGATTCGGGTTCTCTCGCTGGACACGGTCCGAAGAGTCCGGGAGTAGACAACCTTCTCGGCCGCACGCCAGATCTCCGCGTAGTCCCGGTACACCGCCTCGTGATCGCCGGTCTCCCACCAGACCATCGTCTCGTACATGCGCCGCCCGTACAGATGGATGCCCACGGGTCGTTCGATGTCGTTGACGAACCCGTGCACCTCCTCATCCGGCGCCGCCCAGTCGAATTTGCCCCGTTCGTCCTCGATGTAGCCGTCGAGCGAGGCGATCGCCAAGTAGGTCAGATTGGCCATCCGGAGCCGCCTTCCAACCGATTGCATTTGCAAGCGGCTGTTAGACCTTAGCAAATCCGATTGCAAGCTACAATCGGTTTTTGGACCGGAGGACACTGATGCCAGAGCACCGTTCAGGCTGCCCGATCAACCTCGCCACCGAGGTGCTGGGCGACAAGTGGACGTTGGTCGTTCTCCGCGACCTGATGTTCGGGAACAAGCGCTACTACCGCGAGTTGCTGCACAACTCCCTGGAGGGGATCGCGTCGAACATCCTCGCTGACCGGCTCCAACGGCTGGTCACCAACGGGCTTGTGTCGCGCGCTCCCGACCCGACGCACAAGCAGAAGATCCGCTACAGCCTCACCGAGCCGGCCATTCAGCTCGTGCCGATCATGGCCCACCTCGGCTCGTGGGGAAACCGGCACCTACCAGTCAGCCGCGAGCTTGCCGTCCGCGCTCAGCTTCTCGAGACCGGCGGCCCCGAACTGTGGGATCGGTTTATGGACGAGCTACGCGAGCGACACCTCGGCCTCACCCGGTCGGCCGGTGCAGAATCCGTGCTCGCCTATCTCCAAGCCTCCTACGAGGCCAGCGTCGCCGTCCGACCCGAGCGCGCGCCGTGACCAAAGGTCAGATGGCACATAGCCGGCGACGCTCCTATCAGTTGT
>PMPX01000008.1 GCA_003169235.1 Acidimicrobiaceae bacterium
AGCGTGGTCTTGCCCGCGCCGTTTGGTCCGAGGAACCCCGTGACGCTGCCTTGTGCAACCTCGAAGCTGAGATTGTCGACAGCGACGACATTTCCGAATCGTTTGGTCAGGCCGTCTATCTGGATGGATGTCATGACGCCACTGTGCGCTGGTGGCGTCGCAATTGCCTCGCCCTAGAGACAGGTTCGCCCCTCCGTCCTCAGACAGGGATGGATCCATCCGATCTCTGTCTCATGGGGGAGGAGGCGGAGACCCCCGGCGAATACGATCGACCCATGGGAACTGCGCTCGACCTGGCCAAACGCACTCAGGCGTTGGATCGGCGCTACCCGCTTGCGGCCGACACCCTGCTTGCCGTCGCCCTGGCGGCGGCGGCCTTTGTCTCACTCGCGGCCACCTATGACGAGCTACCCCCGACTGGTTCCCCATTTAGCCATGGATGGACCGTGGCCGTCGTGGTCTCGATGCTCGCCCTTACCCTCCCGTTGGCATGGCGACGACGGTTTCCGTTCGCTGTGGCCGTCGTGGTCGTTGGCGCCTTCCTGGTCGCCCGGATCGTCGTTCACGTGCCCGAGGCAAACGTCTCGCTGCTCGTGGGATGGTTGCTGATCTACAGCGTCGCCGTCCACGGCCAACAACGATTTCGGACGGCGGTCCTTATTGTTTGCTACATCGCCATTGCGGCCGAGCTCGTACGCGAGTACTTCTTCGCTAGCTTTTCGAGCGGGTTGCACGGGCCTCTTCTCGCGCGTTTCGTCAGCCTCTTCTACAACATGCTCGTGCTCGCCCTGCCCTGGCTTCTCGGTGTAGCCATATGGTCGTTGCGAGATCGTCAACGCAAGCTGGCCGATCAGACCATCGAACTCCAAGCCGAGCGCGAGGAGAACGCCAGTCAAGCAGTGTTCGCCGAACGGGTCCGGATCGCCCGCGAACTGCACGATGTGGTGGCTCACCACGTGAGCGTGATCGGCGTACAGGCGGCTGCCGCGCGACGGGTGATGGATCGCCAACCGGCTCAGGCGGCCGAGGCACTGAGTTCGATCGAAAACTCCAGCCGGCGGGCCGTCACCGAGCTTCATCGCCTCCTCGGGTTCCTTCGCCGCGCCGGTGACACCGACGAGCTTTTTCCCCAGCCGGGCCTTGCCCAACTCGGCGACCTGATCGCTGAGGCTGGCCAAGGCGAGCTCATCGTGGACCTGACGATCAAGGGCGAAGCGCGGCTTCTTTCTCCGACCCTCGAAGTGTCTGCCTATCGGGTTATTCAAGAGGCGCTGACCAACACCCGTAAACACTCGAGAGCAACAACAGCAAACGTTAGTGTCCACTACGGGCTAACAGAACTTGAAGTGGAGGTATTCGACGACGGACCGGAACGGGATGCAGAACAAGCGGGGGGCCAGGTCGGTCATGGGTTGATCGGGATGCGTGAACGTGCGGCGCTCCACGGTGGGCACCTCCGTGCTGGCCCTCGAGCCGGAGGCGGCTTCGCAGTGCATGCGTCCTTCCCGCTGAACAGTGATGCCGCATGAGCGTCAGGGTCGTGCTGGTAGACGATCAGGCATTGATCCGAACGGGCTTCAAGATGATCCTCGAATCCGAAGACGACATCGAGGTCGTTGGCGAAGCAAGCGATGGTGAACAAGCGATTTCCATGACGCGTTCGGTTCGACCCGACGTCGTGCTCATGGACGTCCAGATGCCGACAATGGACGGTCTCGAGGCCACCGGCCGCATCGTGCGCGATGCAAATATCCCGAGTCGGATCGTCATCCTCACCACTTTCGAGCGCGACGATTACGTCTTCGAAGCACTTCGTGCTGGGGCGAGTGGGTTCCTTCTCAAGAATGCCCCTTCCGAGGAGCTCGTGCATGCGGTGCGCGTCGTCGCTGCCGGCGATGCTCTTCTGGCACCGTCGGTCACCCGTAAGGTCATTGAAGGGTTCATTCGCCGACCGGCACATCGAATCAACGAAGTTGAGCTTCGGCGTCTCACCGAGCGAGAAACTGAGATCTTGCAGCTGCTCGCCACCGGAAAAAGTAACTCCGAGTTGGCCGCTCATCTCTTCGTTGGGGAGGGGACCATCAAGACCCATGTGTCGAGTGTGCTCACCAAGTTGGGGCTACGTGACCGAATGCAAGCAGTCATCTTCGCCTACGAGAGTGGCCTCATCGAACCGGGCCAGCAATCAGGGTGATCGTCTGCCGGTTCGCCGGCTGGTGACGGCCCGGTCGCCGACGACGGCTCAGGGGGCCCCAGATCGGCCGGGTAACGCGCGCACTTTCAGAGCCCCGACGGCTGGCTGCTTGTTCGGCGCGAGTGTTTGTAATGGTTCCGTCAGATTGTCCGCCCGAACAGGCTGTAATCCGCCGGCCCGACCGGTTCTGCTGTCCAATGGGTGCCTCAAAATGTTCGGGCGCTAGGGTTCCTTACCTGCCCCCGATCGCCGGTTGCGGGCAGCTTTGAGAAGTGTCCGCTTGCGTGACTATCGCTGCTCCAAATGATCGCCTTTCCTTGGAGCAGTGTCTTCCTCATCACCTGTCATCTCAGGTTGCCAATCAGGATCCCGCCTATGGCCGCAAGGCAGATGCCGACGATGACTATTCGCGCCGCCTTGGATCTCGGTTTCGGGACCTTGAAGACGAAGATGCCAATGCTTGCGTTGACCAACAGACTGAGCTGAGCGATCGTGAAACCGACGCCGGTACCCACCCGTGCGACCAGTCCAAGAAGGGCAAGGTTGCCAATGCCGAAGAGGATGCCGGCCGAGAGTTGCGTCGCCGTAACCCGAGGGCTCAATTGTGCCGGGCGACCCGATGTCGCGACCAGCACTACACCGGCAGCGAGGATGCCGAGAGCCAGGGGGAAGTTGCTCACCTGCGCCGGGACTTTCGCCCACTCGGCCGGCACGAAGTAGCTGCCCCACAATACGCCGGCTGCGCCGGCGTACAGATACCCCAGTCGGTAGCCGCGAGGTGTTCCCGACACCGAAGATCTCTTCGCTGAACCGACTTCTTCGCCGTGCAGCTCGACTGCCGTTGCACCGCCACCCTGAGCATTCTGCGAACCGACGATGAACCGGATGCCCGCCAAAATCAACACGAGCCCAGCGCCAAGCACGACAAAGTTCGCCGTGGTGAAGCTGCTGAGCTCTCCGAAGAGCAACGCCCCCCAGACGAAGGCGACGATGATGTTCAATGGTGTCCAAGATCCGCTGGCTCGAGCCAAGCCGACGGTCTCAGTCGCCCGAAAGGCGAAAAAGTTGCCGCCGATCCAGACCACGCCGCCGACGATTGGCAACCAGAATGCGCGCCATCCCAACGAGAGGTGACCGCCACCGATGGCGAAGGCGCTGAAGGCAAAGGCGGCGTTGCCAAGTGCCACGTAGAACACTCGTGAGCGTTGCGGCACCCCCGGTATCGCTTGCGCCACCGGTATCCAAAAGCCCCATGTCAGCACCGTCGTCAGCGCGAGCAGAGAAGTCATTGGCTCAGGTGCGCAAGGAGCGTGCTGTTCCCGCCGGCACGGATTGCCTCCGGCGCCGCACCCCGCATGTCAGACCAAGTGCGTGCCGGATCACGGACATAACTCCATCTTGCCCGAGGTATTCGTTGGCTATCGCCTGAGGGTCGCCCCGTACATTGCCGGATCGGCGGGGCAGTTAGCGCCGACCTCCCCGGGACTGAACACGCTTGGTCCGTTTGGTCACATCGTCGCTCCTATTCTTCTTGGGCTTCTGCCCGGCCTTCTTCTTCGCAGGCACCGGACCATTTTGTCATCCGAGGGTGTCCCAGTCCGCCGGTTATACATGTGATC
>PMPX01000060.1 GCA_003169235.1 Acidimicrobiaceae bacterium
CCCTTCTTGGCGCCGCCCAGCTCGTTGGCGGTGAGCGGCCCGTCGGCGCGCAGGCGGGTGAGCACCTCGCCACAGCTCTTCTCGTGGTCCTCGAGCACGTGCCAGCGGCGGCCCTTGGCCAGGCGGGCCCGCCGCTTGAACCCGTACGCCGGCCAGTCCTCCAGTGGCACCACGCAGGCCGCGTGCGACCAGTACTCGAACGTGGCGCTCCTCGGCCCCCAGTAGGCCCGCTCCACCCGGCTCCGCCCGATGGGCCCCTGGCGGGCGTACGCCACGAGCTCGTGCGAGCGGGCCAGCACCGAGATCGTGTCGAGCTGCACCGCGCCGAGACGGCGGAGCATGGCGGGGACGCCGCCGGCCGTGGTGCGGGCGCCCCGGAGGCCCTGGGCGCCGAGCGCGATCCGCCGCGCCTCCTCCCCGCTCAGCGACGCGCGCACCATGGGCGGAGGAAGCTAGCAAGCGGTCGCTCCGGCGTCGTCCGCCCAGGTCGGAACCGGTCGGCCCCTGCTAGACAGGGGCTCCGTTTGGCGAAGAACCACGAGCGACAGGACCTCCGATGCGAGATGAGCAATTTCCTCGGCCCCTTCTCCGGCGTGCCGCCTGGGAGAGCCTCGACGGGTCCTGGGCCTTCGCGGCCGATCCGGGCAGCGAATGGGAGCACCCCGCCCAGGTCGAGTTCGACACCCACATCGAGGTGCCCTTCAGCCCCGAGACGGCGCGCAGCGGCGTGGCGTGGACCGGAGACCTCAACCGGTGCTGGTACCGCCGGGCGTGGCGGGTGCCGGCCGACCGCCGATCCGACCCCGACCGGAGCAACGGCCAACGGGTCATCCTGCACTTCGGGGCCGTCGACTGGGCGGCCCGGGTCTGGGTCAACGGGGACATGGTCGGCTCCCACGAGGGGGGCTACACGCCGTTCGCCGTCGACATCACCCACTCCGTGCCCGAGGGTGGAGAGCTCGACATCGTGGTGCGGGCCGACGACTTCTCCCGGCGCCGGGACCTTCCCCGCGGCAAGCAGGACTGGACGTCGGCGCCCCACGAGATCTGGTACACCCGCACGACCGGCATCTGGCAGACGGTCTGGTTGGAGTACACCCCCAGGACCTCCGTCACCCGGCTCGACTGGACGTCGGACCTCGACGGCCCGTCCGTCACCCTGTGCGCCGAGGTGGAGGGCGATCCGCGTCCCGGTGACCATCTGCGGGTCCAGCTCTTCCTGGGAGAACGCCGGCTGGTCGACGACCAGATCGCCGTGACCGAGGTCAGCGACCGCCGGGCCCGCGTGCGCCGCACGTTCGATCTGGCCTTCGCGGTGGAGGAGGACCACAGGGAGCTCTTCTGGAGCCCCGAGCGCCCGACGCTGCTCGACGCCACCATCGACTACGTCGGCGGGGACGGGACCGACTCGGTCGAGAGCTACGTCGGGATCCGCTCCGTCGCGTCCGAAGGCGGCCACCTCTGGTTGAACGGCGAGCTGTTGACCCTGCGCACGGCGCTCGACCAGGGATATTGGCCCGACAGCGGGCTCACCGCGCCCGACGTCGCCGCGCTGCGCCGGGACGTCGAGCTGGTCAAGGAGCTCGGCCTCAACGGGGTGCGCAAGCACCAGAAGATCGAGGACCCGCGCTGGCTGGCCTTCTGCGACGAATTGGGGGTCCTCGTCTGGGAGGAGCTCCCGAGCACGCACGAGTTCTCGCCCAGCGCGGTCGTCGCCTGGACGACCGAGTGGATGCGCGTCATCGCCCGCGACCGCAGTCACCCGTCGATCATCGGATGGGTCCCGGTGAACGAGGGGTGGGGGCTGCCCGACCTGATGCACGACGAGCAGCAACGAGCGGCGTTGCGCGCGCTCACGGAGCTGACGAGGGCGCTCGATCCGGACCGCCTCATCAGCGCGAACGACGGCTGGCAGACCTCGGGCGGGGACGTGATCGGCATTCACGACTACGGGCAGGACGCGGCGACGCTCACCGCGCGCTACGCGTCGGCCGAGAGCGTGCGCGAGCTGTTCGGCCCCCTCGGGCCGGCCATCCATGCACTCACGCTCGACGGCTTCGACCCGCAGGCCCGGGCGCTGGTGGTCTCCGAGCTCGGTGGCATCAGCCTGGCCGAGGACGCGCCCGACGCCTACGGCTACGGCAACGCCCCGACGACCGACGCCTGGCTCGAACAGATCCGCGGCCTCTGCCGGGCCGTGTTGTACAGCCCCGTGCTGAGCGGCTACTGCTGGACGCAGCTGACCGACACGTACCAGGAGACCAACGGCCTGGTGCGCATGGACCGGACCCCCAAGGCTCCCGTGGCCCGCCTGCGCGCCGCCCTCGTCGGGTGGCGCCTCCCGGCCGAGAAGACCTGACCGGGGCCTCCCGGGGGCGACCTCTCGTCCCGGGGAGGGCATGGAGAAGACGCCGACGCCGTGGGACACTGGGGGGACCCGAGTGAATCGAGGTCGCCATGGAGAGAATCCGGGCCCACCGAGACCAGATCGCATTCGTCGCCGCGATCGTGCTGCCACTGGGGGTGGCCGCCGCCCTCGTGCCCTACCGGGCCAGCTACGCCAACAC
>PMPX01000038.1 GCA_003169235.1 Acidimicrobiaceae bacterium
CGCACTCGAGGGGCTGAACCATCCTGATCAGGATTCGTTTCTTGATGTGCGTCATTTTCGACTGAAGGTCGTCGTGCGCGCTGCGTGCGCGAACGTGCGCGATCCCCACGGTCGTCGGCGGTCACCGCCGGGCGGTCCGGTGCTCCTCTGACCGACTGCGCCAGCGCCTCGAGGGCATGGGCGATGAAGCGGTCGCGCTAGCGGGTGGCGTGCTCGTAGCGGAGTGCCATCTGTGGTGAGGACCATCCGCCGCGGGCCATCACCTCTCTCGTCGACGCTCCCGCAGCGGCTGCCATGGTGCCGGCGAAGTGACGGAGGTCGTGGAAGCGGAGCTCCGGCAGGCCGACCTCCTCACGGGCGCTCCTCCAGGCCTCCTCGAGCCCCTGAGGGCGCTGCGGAAGCCCGGTGCGGCCGGTGAACAGCGGAGCGTCGGCAGCGGGCCCCACGAAGGTCTGTAGGTGCTCCTCAATCAGTGCCATGGCGCTCGCCGGCATGTGCACAGTTCGCACGCCGGCGGAGGACTTCGGCGGGCCGACGATCACCGCGCCGTTGCGCCGCTCCCCCAGCGACCTCTCCACCCGGACGGTGCCAGACGCGACGTCGATGTCGCACCTGTGCAGCCCAAGCACCTCACCCCGTCGCAAGGTTCCCCACGCCGCCAGGACAACGGCCGCCCGGAGCTTGGCGGGCATCGCCTGCATGAGCGCTTCGACCTGGGCGACGGTCGGGATCTGGCGCTCCTTGGAGCGGTCAGCTCCGGCGCCCCGAATACGACAGGGGTTCTTCGAGACGAGCTCGTCGGTGACCGCCGTGTTGATGATGGCACGGAGGAGTCGGTAGGCCGAGGTGGCGGCGCCCGGTCGGCGAGCCGACGTGAGGGCGTACCAAGCGCGGACCTGCCCGGCGCTGATCCGAGCCAGCTCCGTGTCGCCAAATGCCGGACCGAGGTGGTTGGCGATGAGCGAGGCATACTGATCCCGGCTGAGCGGCCGGAGGTCGGTGCGCTGGGAGAGCCACTCCTTCGCATACTCCCCGAAGAGACAACGGCCGGTGTTCGGGTCGATCCACTTTCCCTGGGTGATCGTGGCCGAGATGGCGTCGAGGTACATGTACCCGTCGACCTTCGTCCTGAAGGTGCGGTTGGCAATGNNCGTCGTGCGTGCACGACTTGGAGGGTGAACGCCGACGGAGCCGATCAGATCCACGAGCTCCAGGCCACCGGTATTGACAGACACCAGGTTATCGGTTGGCTGTACGACCACACGGGCGTACCGGGTCCACCCGCTGCTCCTCGAGCCACACATTGAGAACTGCAGGGTCGAAACGGACGAAGCGACCCACCTTCAAGAACGGGATCCTGCGCTCGGCGACCAGGCGCTGCACGTGCCGGGGTGTGATCCCCAGCGCCTGGGCGACAGCGTGGATGTCGAGCAGTGGAGGTTGGTGCAGGGTGCTCATAGCGGGTACGCCAGAACGGTTCCTCATGACGGTCCTTTCGAGGGCCAGGAATCTCCTCCCCTACTTTTAGCGAGCGATCTCAGACCCCCGCAGCGTTGTCGCGGTGAGCTCACGATTGTCGATCTCAAGATTGGTCTGAGTTCGCTCGCGGCGAGACGGGCTGGTCCTTCTCGAATCGGTTCCGGGCCGGCCAAGCCGGCCCTGTGCCCACTTCCACCAGTGACGCGAGGGTCCCCATAACGTCCTCCCCTGACACATCACTGCTGATCGACCGCGCCAACGGTCGGAGAGGAGGCCGCCATGGGGACCGTGGCCAGGCTACTGGACGAGCACGTCAGTTTTCGCTGTACCTCGGTAGACCGCATCGGCGTCCGCGGCTACATCCCGGGGATCCAATACGAGTTCGGACTGGTCAAGTTCCTGCTCAACCGGGGAGGGACGATCCCGTCTCCGGCCCTGCTCAACCGCAACCACGAACGGCTCGTCGCCGAGCTCGAGGCACTCGAGGAGAGGATCGGCGTCCCGGTCGTGCGATTCAAGACAGGAGAGTCCAAAGAGAACCTGGCGCGCCCTTTCCAAGATGAGGCAGCGGCGACAGGTCGACCCGGACTGGTGTTGATCGGCAAGGCCCAGGAGCGGACCTCGGTGTGGCGGGGCTACGTCGACGACACCCACGCCGGGCATCGCCCCAGCCACCCGCACATGGCCTGGCGTCGCCAGTCCTCGGTGCCCGACCACTGGTACTTCTACTTCGCCGACCCCGAGTGGGGACCTGCCTTCGTCAAGGTCTGCACCTACGCGCCCTACCCACTGTGGTGCTGCGCCAACGGGCACGAGTGGGCCAAGTGCCAGCTGGCCAAGGCCGGAGTCGGTTTCGAGGCCCTCGACAACGGACTGCGCTCCGTCGAGGACCCGGCTGTGGCCCATCGCATCTGTGCCCGGCTCGGTGCCGGCCACCTGCGCGGCCTCCTGGCCCGCATGCTGGCCGTCGTTCCCGATCCTTTGTCCGCCCACGATCGTGCCGCCGGCTTCGAGTGGTCTTTCTCCCTCGCTCAGTTCGAAGTCTCCGACACCGCGGTCTTCGACCAGCCGCGCCGAGCCCGGGCCTGGTTCGAGGCGGCCATTGGTGACCACCTCGACCTCGGCCGTCCTGAACCCGTCTCCTTGCTGGTCGACCGCACGGTGATCAATCGGACCCCCGGACGCTTCTCCACCAAAGTCATCACCCGCGACA
>PMPX01000324.1 GCA_003169235.1 Acidimicrobiaceae bacterium
ATCGACGCCTGGTTCGACTCGGGGTCGATGCCGGCGGCCCAGGTCGGCTACCCCCATGCGCCGGGCTCGGCGGAGGCGTTCACCTTCCCGGCCGACTTCATCTCGGAGGCCATCGACCAGACCCGCGGCTGGTTCTACTCGCTGCTGGCCATCAACACCCTGGTGTTCGGCGAGAGCCCGTACCGCCACGTCGTCTGCCTCGGCCACATCGTCGACGCCGACGGCCGCAAGATGTCCAAGTCGCTGGGCAACATCATCGACCCCTGGAAGATCCTCGACACGCGGGGCGCGGACGCCATGCGGTGGTGGATGTTCAGCCAGGGGTCGCCGTGGACACCGACCCGGGCGACGCTGGGTGCCATCGACACGGCGATGCGCGACATGTTGCTGACGCTGTGGAACACGTTCAGCTTCTTCTCGACGTACGCGTCGCTGAACGGCTTCGACCCCGCCGATCCGGCCGTGCCCGCCGCCGCCGACCGGGGCCCGCTCGACCGCTGGATCCTGTCCCGCCTGGCCAGCACGACCGTCACCGTGACCGACGCCCTCCGCAGCTACGAGCCCCTCACCGCCGCCACCGGGGTCGGCGACCTGGTCGACGACCTCTCGAACTGGTACGTCCGGCGCAGCCGGAGGCGGTTCTGGCGCACCGACCCCGACGCGCCGGCCGGCGACACGCTGGCCGCGCAGGCGACGCTGCACGAGGTGCTGACGACGGTGTCGCTCCTGCTCGCGCCCATGTGCCCGTTCGTGTCCGACGCCATGTGGCGGCAGCTGACCGGCGCCGACGAGACGAGGCCCGGCGATTCGGTGCACCTGGCCGACTGGCCCGTGGCGGACACATCCCTCGTCGACCCCGACCTCGAAGCGCAGATGGCGCTCGCCCGACGGCTGACCTCGTTGGGCCGCGCCGCCCGCAGCGAGGCCTCGGTCAAGGTGCGCCAGCCGTTGTCGCGTGCCCTGGTCTTCCTGCCCGCCGACGCGCCCGCCATCCTGCGCGACATCGTCGCCGACGAGCTCAACGTCGACGAGATCGACACGGCCGACGAGCTGAGCGACGTGATCCAGTTCGAGCTCGTGCCGAACTTCCGTACCCTCGGGCCTCGCCTCGGTGAGCTCGTCAAGGAGCTGCGGCCTGCGCTCGCTGCTCTCGACGGCGCCACCGCCGCCGCGGCACTCGAGGCGGGTGAGTCCATCACGGTCGTCCTCGGGGGAGAACCCGTCGAGCTGTCACCCGACGACGTGCAGCTGCGCGTCCGGGGCCAGCATGGCTTTGTGGTGTCCCGCGAGGGCGGCGAGGTCGTGGCCCTGGACCTCAACCTCGACGACGGGCTGCGCAAGCGGGGCCTGTCCCGCGACGTCGTGCGCCTGGTGCAGGACCTGCGCAAGGAGAGCGGCCTCGAGGTCTCCGACCGCATCCGGCTCCACGTGGTGGGGCTCGACGTGATCGCGGAGCACTTCGACTACATCGCCCGCGAGGTCCTGGCCGTGGAGATCGTCAGCGGGCCCGGCACCGGGGAGGGCACGGTGCTCGACCTCGAGGACGAGCTCCTAACCGAGCCGGTACACGTCTGGATCGAGAGGGCCGACCCCGCTCCTGGCTGACCGGGCCGGGTGGTCCGGGGAGGGTCTGTGCGGGGAGGGGCCGAGTGTCGGGCATCCAGCACGATTCCGTCGGCGCCGGGTGGTGCCTCGTCGCTCTCTGAACGAGAGCGGCTCATGGGACGCACACGAAGAAGTCTCGGAGTCGATCCAACTGCTGGGGAGGGCAACCCAGGACCACGCTCATGTCGTCGACCGACGAGAACCCACCAACGGACTCGCGTGCGGAGACGATGCGCGATGCCATGTCGTCGCTGACGTCCGGCAATCGTGCAATCGAGGCGGCCGAGACGTGGTTGACGTCGATCAGGCCCCCGTCGTCGAAGTCCCGGGGGAGATCCGGCCGGCCGATGCGTAATTCGTAGGCCAAGAGCGGGTCGGTTTCCAGGATTCCGCGTGCGTAGGCGCGTCGATCGATTCGTTCGAGGGCTTTGCGCTCCGGATCCGTGTCGAGGTGCACCGGCCGCAACTGCAGGATGCGACCCAGGATCTCGTGTCGGACCACGAAGGCGTGGGCGGTCCCGACACACGCCAGGGCGACGGCGACGGCACCGCCGAGGGCTGCCTGCCAGGAGCCATTGGCATTCGGAGAATTGACCATCACCAGGCATCCGCAAGCGACGACCGCGTACGTAGCTCCGACCGCTGTCAGTCTTCGGCTGCGGAGTCGGAATCCCCAGTAGAGGAACGGGATGGCGGCACCCAGGCCGAAGGTGATCGCCGGGACGATGGAGAGAAGGGCGGACCAGAACCGGCTCACGGGGGCCCGTGGCGTCAATCGCTGGCTGGTCGTGGCTCTTCGTGCGAAGGGCCGGTTCGTCTTCTGCGTCATGAGTGGCATTCCTGCGAAATCGATCAGTCTTGGCGACCGATCGGGTCAATGGTACTCCCGGCAATCAAACTACAACTCGACGCGAAATGCCATAAGTAAACTTTCCTGAATGGATAAAAGACCCGTTCCGATCCGCTCCAGCCCGGAGTCGGTGGAGGAACCGGCGCGCAAGAGCGAATGCCCGTGATCCGACGGCGATCCTGATGGACATTGGACCAAACGTGACGGTTCTGTGACACAAGGGTATCGACGCCGGGTCGAGTCTGGCGGGTCCGCAGAATCCCTATTGCCATTTGTGGGGGAGCGGCTAGCCTGAGGCAGTCGATTTTCGCCTCGGACAAGGGACTGCGGTGGCCTGATGGACCAGGACGATGAAGCGGGAAGTTTC
>PMPX01000031.1 GCA_003169235.1 Acidimicrobiaceae bacterium
TCGAGTCCCATCGCCTCCACCGAAATTTCGCAGGTCAGTGGCTCGCGGGGGTCACGGGAGCGGGTCGTCTGGCGGATTTGACCGCCAAGTTGACCGCCAACGCTCACTGGTCGCCGCGGTCCGACAACTCTGACCCTGAGGTCGGGAGGCGGAAATGGATCCAGAGACGCAGGCCATGGGCCTCCAACTCGCCGAGGTTGGGAGCGAGGAATCTGGCGAGCACCGTCACCTCTCGGATTCGTGCCTCCAAGGCTCGGAAGGAGGACCAGGAGACGATCGCTGAGCTCGATCAGATTGTGAACGACCTGCTCGCCGACAAAACCGAGCTTGTGCGGATTGCACAGGCCTATCAGCAAGAGCTGGTGGCTCAGCGAATCTCGGCCGCAGACATCGAATACATAACCACCAATCTCGTCCCGAAGCTCAAAGAGCTGGTAGCCGCAACGGCCAATGAGACCGACAAGAAAGCTGCGGCGACTGAGGAGATGATCGACCGCATCCGACCGATCCTCTCGATCGAGTCCGTCACTCTCTTGCAGATGATCGGATTCAACTTCAGGGCTGCAATCGGCGAACCCCTGACCCATTTGATCGCCCGGCTCATCTCGTCCGCCAAGTCCGACAATGAAGAACTTGCGCCGGAAATCAGACGGCTGGAGCTCGCTCGAGAGGTGGCATATTTGGAGGTCGTCAGGGACCCCGAGGCATTTGCTCGGTTCGCAAAATTCAGCGGTGCGGCACCGCAATAGCCCATGACCTTCGACGCGGCTCGGGTCCTCCAGGAAAGACCTCGATGTCGCTGACGAGCCACCTCGCCAACTCGTCGAGCCCAGTGCGGGAATTCTTCGCTCGGCGCCTCCCTAACACCCCGGCGGCTCCGTTCCTCATCCTGCCGGCAGATCCGCCCTCGCCGTCCGATCAGTCGGAAAGTCGATTTACGACGCACCAAATCTGGAGGCCGGGCGACATCCAGGTGTTTCCAGATGCTCCCGACGGCTTCCCGTGGGGCGGGGTCGGAACCGCATTCGACTACAGGGTTCGCTTCTTCTATAGCGTGACGCCGGTCGACGAACTGGTTGCAGCACTCGGCGCACTCAGGATCGGCGATCGAAGCAGTCGAGCCGGTCCCGTTGCATTCGGAGAGCTGAGGGAGGAGATCGAGCCGCTCATCCGCAGTCAATCGGATTTGTGGGCCAAGCGCCCCCAAGCGGAAGAGCGCCGATTGAATCAGCTTTGCTATGTCCTCGCGCTCTATGAGCAGTGCTTCCGAACATTGGCCAGTCCGGACTGGCCGCTTCTCAGGCTTGGGCCGAAAGCGTCACTTGCCGAGGTCGCCAAGCTGGCGGAACCCCGCATCGTCGACGACCTCGTCGCACTTTCCGAGCTCTACAGGCAGTCTCCGGAGCCGGTGCTTCGGGGATCTCCGGCGATCTTGAATCCGACCTTCGCAGCAAGCGCCGCCCTCGGTGGAGCAGACGCAGACCTGATCCTGGGTCGGACGTTGCTGGACCTGAAAACGACGAAGAAGGCCCGGCCGGATCGGCCAACCCTGTGGCAGCTGGCGGGATATGCGCTGAGTGATTTCGACGATCGATACTCCATCGATTCCGTCGGGTTCTACTACGCAAGATTTGGAAAGACAATCACCTGGAGTCTCGGAGAGTTCCTCACCCAGCTCGCGGGCCAGGCCGTCGACCTCTCCGAGTTGAGGAAGAGCTTCAAACGTGTGCTCGGTCCGTCGATTACGAATCGGTGAGCGCCTTCCACGCGGGCACCAGTGGCCCTGACCATGGCAACAGGGGGCTCGAATGAGTCCACTGACGGCATGACGAGGGTGATGCGGGGGGCGCCTGGATCCTGTGTCATCCGTCGACCGTACGCCCTGGGTGCGACAGGGTCTGCCGAGTCCGATTGCCGACGATCAGCTCACGCCGTAGAGCGCTTCCCCGATCGCGTCGGTGGCCTTCCGCCGTTCACCGGCCACCAGGTGCCCGTACACGTCCTTCGTGACGGAGATCGACGAGTGGCCGAGGACGTCGGCGACGATGTGAAGGGGCACATCCCGGGAAAGCATCAGGGATGCTGCGGTGTGGCGGAGCTCATGGGGATGGCACTTCTCGATCCCTGCGGCCGCAGAGACCTTGGCGAATCGGCGACGGAAGTTCGAGGGATCGACCGGAGTCCCGATCTCCGTGGCGATCACCTGTCCGCTTGCGACCCATACCTCACCTGCGGCGAGCCTTTCTGAAGCCTGCCGAACCCAGTGCGCTCGGAGGGCTTCGATCGCCTGGGGACTGAGCTCATACGGACGCCGTGAGGACGCTGTCTTCGGCTCGCTCAGGATTATGCGCCCGCCGAGTGACGAGAGCGTCTGTCGGATCTGGAGCTGTCGCCCATCGAGATCGACGTCCTCCCACCGGAGCCCGAGGAGCTCGCCCAACCGCATCCCGGTCTCCACCAGGAGGACGAAGGCGACCTCATGTCGGTCGCCCTTCGCCTGGCCGAGCAGTGCCCGAACCTCGTCGATCGTCAGGGCTCGGGCGTGCCCCCGTGGGATCCTCGGACCCTGGGCCAGAGCAGCCACGTTCCGGACGACGAGCCCCTGGCGCTCGGCATGGCCGATCGACCGCCGGAGCACCGACCGGACGAGCCGGATGGTGTTTGGCTTGTAGCCCTCCCGGGCCATTGTGGCCAGGTGCGCCTCGACGTGGCGGACGTCGAGCCGAGCCAGCCGGTGCCTCCCGAGCGCGGGGATCAGGTGCCGGCGAGCCAGATTCGAGTAGTTGGCCGCGGTCGTCTCTTTCACCGATCCGGGCAGGACGTTGTCGAGCCAGTGTTCCAGCCACTTCTCCACCGTGAGGCGCTCGTCGACCATCGGGAGCCCACTGGCCAGCGCGGTCCGTCGCTGTCGAAGCTTCTCGACGACCTCAGTCCGGGTAGCGCCGTAGACGAACTTGCGGCGGCGCTTCCCATCGACCCAGCCGAGGTCGATGGACCCTTCCCAGCGGCCGTCGGCCCGGTGCCGGATGCCTCCCTCGTTGTGACCTCTTCGCTTAGCCACTGGTGGGCGCTCCCCTCTGAAAGTGCGAGCACAAATCCGCACCGACGTCTCGGATCGGCTCGACAGGCGACCTTCGGACCTGTCCGGCCAGATGGCTCGAAAATCTCCCCACAGGCACCGGCCTGACGGCCGTTCTCGGCGGCGCCGGTACGACGGCCGAGAGGGCGCCTTGCCCGGCTCCTGCGCGATCTGGTGGCGCCTCAAGAGGTCGGCTCTGGGCGGCGTTCACGGATCCACTCCGAGCGCCTCGACGGCCGATTCCCGGTCCTCTTGAGTCGGCAATGCGTAGCGGCGAGTCGTCTCCAGGGACCCATGGCCGGCGAGCTCGGCCACCAGGACGACGTCGACGCCCGATCGGACGAGACGGGTCACGAAGGTGTGCCGAAGGACGTGGGGCGACAAGCTCACGCCCACTCCGGCGCCGAGCCGAACGACCATCCGATCGACGCCGCGGGTGGAAAGCCGTCCGCCGGGCCCGGGAAACAGTGGCCCGGTGCTCCGGGCGATCGCGTAGCTCTGCCACGGGCTAATCAGACGACGCGCCTCGGCTCCGAGCGGCACCAGGCGACCGGAGTCGCCCTTCCCCCGGTGGACGACCACCGATCCCCCGCGGGCCGAGATGGTGACGTCGTCGACGTCGAGCCGGACGAGCTCGCCGACTCGAAGTCCGGCGAAGGCCATGAGAGCGATCGCCGCGGTGGCCCGGTCGTCCCGGGCCTGGAGCGCCGCCCGGATGACCGTTCGGAGCTCCTGGTCCGACAGCGCCCTCGGCGCCCGGGCCGGGAGTCGGTCCCGACCGACGTCGGCCGGCCCGAGCCCGACAGACCGGTAGAAATCGTCCACTGCGGCGAGCGTGGCATTCACCGTCGCCGGAGCGCGCTTGCCGTCCTTCAGCTCCCGTCGGAAGTCCCGGACGGAGAAGTCCCGGGCCATCGGGTCGGCGAGCGCCTCGGCGGCATTGGGGCGCACCTGGAGCCACGTCAGGTAACGCCGGACACTGCCGCGGTAGGCCCGACGGGTGTGCTCGGAGATCGCCGAGCGATCGAGCTTGGCCGCGTAGGTGGCGAGCAGCTCGGCGACCGGGATCGACGGATCGACACAGTCTCCACTGTTATCGGACACCTGCGGACCGCGATCGACAGGCCCGGCGACTCCGTTATCGGACACCGGACGGGTCCCAGGCGTCTGATAACTGGGACTATCAGACATGCTCGGACTCGGCGTCCTGGCCGTCGTCGGCGATGACGGACTCGCCGGTCGGCGGGAACGGCACTCCCCCGGCCTCAAATGTGGCCAGGAGCGCCCCGAGGCTGTTCACGTCGGGGAGGTCCCACCAGACGACGTCCTCGGCCGTCGGGCCGACCTCGCACTCGATGATGAACGTCGGTGGCCGGCCATTCGTCCACGTACTCGCGTGGGCCGAGAGTTTGCCGGCACTGTAGGCGAAAGCAATGGTCCCACCGCCGTCGCCGCTCCCCCTGAGCCGCCATCCCGGCCGCTGTCCGAGTGTGTCGGCCAGATCCGACCAGGCCTCGACGGCATGGGGACCCTCCACCAGCGCCACCAGGTCGGCGAGTGGGAGCCCGGGATGGCCAGGACGTGTCGGAGCGAGCTCGGCTTCGGACCCCTCCGGGCACTCGTAGAAGGCGCCGATTGCCTGCGACACCGCGACCATTCGGCGTTTCGTTGTCCGCGTGTATCCCGAGGTCGTGGTCGGCTCAGCATGGCGGGCGAAGTCCTGGACCGATCGGAGGTCACCTGTCTCGTCGTTTGCCGTGGCAAGTGCGGTGTGCCGGAGGATATGCGTCGAGACCTGGCCGATCCCTGCCTCGGTGGCCACCTCCCGTACCCATCCCCAAAGCGTCGTCGGATTGAGCGATCCACCGGCCCGACCTGGGAAGACAAACACCGATCGATTGGAGACCCGGTCGAGGTAGTCGGCGACCACCTGGTGGACTGGGATCGAGGCTTCGACGTCTCCCTTGCCCACGATGTGCAGCCATCCGTCGGAGAAGTCCGCCCAGCGCAGTTTGGCGATCTCGAAACGGCGCAGCCCGAGATAGAGACCGATGATCACGGCCAAGCCTTTCCGGTCGTTCCTGGCCAGGGCCGCTGCCTCCAGGGTGCGAGCGTCGTCGTCCTCTAGAGCTCGACAGACCATCCGGCGCGCCTTGGGCACCCGGACGGCCCACAGCGGTGGCTCCGGATGGAGGGTCATGGCGAAATAGTGCGTCAGGGCCGATCGGAGCGAGCCCCGGGTCGACCGAGACCTGGGTAGCTCTTCCGCAAATTCCTCCAAGAGCCCACCGGAGACAGTGTCGATGGTGGCGCCGCGCTCGATGCACCACTTGGCCAGGGCAGCGAGCTGCGTGGCATAGACGTAGGCCGTCTTAGGCGCCAGGTGCCGAGCCCGGAGTCGGGCGATGAGCCACTCCCGGTCGTAGCCCATCTCCGACCACGTCGGTTGCTCAGAAACGGCGGACCGGTCTTGCATGGCTCGGGCCATTTCCCTGGCCGCGAGACCCTCCAGCGGATCCTTCGAGGGGACGCCTAGGAGCTCGGCGAGGTCGAGCCGCGGGAAGCTTCGCCGACCGGTGCCCTCCCAGAAGTGACCGAGCGCGGCCCGGGTATTGCCGAGCGTCGTCCGGCTCTGCGGCAGGGTCGCCGCAAACCGGGCGAGGTCCTCGGCGCTGAGCTCGTCGAGCGAGACTCCCTCGCTGCGACAGAACGTCTCGGCTCGGACGATGGTCCCGACGTACATAGCGGCCGTCCTCGGAGCGAGTCCCTGCCGGAGGAACAGCCCCCGCAGCTCGTCGTCGGTTCGCTCTCGAACCGGTACGGGCGCCGAAGCACCGGATCCGGTCGGCTGGCCAATATCCTGGCTCACTGTCGCCACCTCCTTGGGGTGTCGGCCACGGCCCGGGGATGTTTCCGCATCGCCCGGGCCTCTATTTTCGGCGGCGGAAGAGTACCGCCATCCCGGGCCCGCCGCCCGCCCGGTCATCGGGGGTCCGCACTGAGGGCCATCAGGGCACCTGGGGCAAACCCAGAGGCACCCGAGCGGACGAGGGCGATGTGTTGATCGGATTCGGCGATGGCGACGGCGAGCGCCGCCTGAGGCCCAGAGTCGGTCCACTGGCCGAATGCCGTCACGGGCCAACGTCGGCCATCGAGAGTCTCGATCCACTCGTAGCGCACCGCCCTGTGAACTGGCACGATCTCCCGCTTTCGAACCTTGGCGACGAGCTCGTCAAACGGGTTGACCGGGAGCTCCTCAGTTCGATCCTCGAAGTAGTGCGCTACGACTCGGTACTCAATGAGCTTGTTGAGGACTTCGCCCGGCGACGTCGCCTGCCGGCGACCTTTCAATCTGACCAGTTCGCCGCGCATGGTCCGGAGAGTCGAGAGGTTGGCCTTCCGTTGTCTCCCTGCCTCCGCTGCGGCCTGTTTCGCTTGCGACTTGATTTGGGCGTCAGCTCGGCGACGCTCAGTCTCCCGGTCCCTCTTGACCTGAGCGTTGCGCGCCTCTTGCTCTCGCTCCAGCTCGATCCGCTGTCGGAGCTCCTCGGCTTCGACGATGGTCGGCCGAGCCAGCTCGGCCAGCTCTACGAGGTCGGCCATGGACCGGACGTCGCCCGCCCGCTCTCGGAGGCGCCTGGCCACTTCCCGGATCCCCCGTGCCTTGACGCGGTGTCGCTCGGGTACTCGCTCAATCGACCGGGACACTTGGGCGAGACTCTCGACGAGCTCGGCGCGGAACCGGAGGGTGTCTAGATCGGTCGTCGTCGCCTGGCGCCTGGCCACGACCGCGCTTCGCTCGGCGCCCAGTCGCTCCCGGCGACCTCGATCGACCCGGGCCAGGATCTCGCTCCCGCCTCGGCTCTCGCCCAGCCATTTCCGGTAGACCCCTTCGTTGGCAGCGATCCCATCTCTCCAGTCGGGAAGCACCCATCCCGACACCGTCTCGGCACAGGTCAGCGCGTCGATGAGGACGCCGGCAGCCGCGCCTCGGAGATCGTCGTCCTTGCCCACTCCCCAGCGAGCCGCCCTACCCAGCGCGCAGAGCTCCAGTTTCGGCGCATCCCAGATTTCCTGGCCGGCATCCTCCAGCGGGCCGCCGAGCTCGCCTGCGCTCCGAATGAGTCTGGACGCGTCCCGGGGCATCTCCTGGTGATGGAGTGCCAGCCGGCCAAGGTCGACCAGGGGTACCGGTGGCGATCGGTAGAACTCGTCAGTCGCCGCGTCGAAGGGACGGAGGGCCCGTCCTACGGTGCCTGTGTTGAGGGTGATCGACCGCCGATGGATGGCCTGGGGCAGCACGTCGAGCGGGTCGAGCACGTCGCTCAGCCGGTCCTCCCAGCCGAGGCGCTCCATGGCGGCGACGGCGACCACGACCGCCGAGACGCTGCCGTCCTCGCCGACGGCCACCCGCCGCGCCATGTTGCCCCGCACCTGCGTGAAGACGAGATCGGGCCGGAGGTAGGCCAGCTGGGCCCGCCGCCGGGCCGAGCCCGTGGCGACGAGGCCACCCGCCGGGAGGTCCGCCAGCGTGCAGCCGACGAGGCCGTCACGGGGGTCCGCCCGCGGTGGCACCGCGCCGAGGACCAGGTGGTCCCCCATCGTCGAGGGTATGTCCTTGGCCGAGTGCACGGCGGCGTCGGCCCGCCCGTCGGTCACCGCCAGCTCGACCTCGGCGACGAAGACGCCCTGGCCCCCGATCTGGTCGAGGGGCGACGACGCGTCCTGGTCGCCGCGCGTGCGCACCACGACGGGCTCCACCTCGAGGCCCGGGTGGGCGCGCCGGAGCAGCTGGGAGACGATCTCGGTCTGGCGCCGGGCGAGCGGGGAGCCGCGGGTGGCCAGGCGGATGGATCCCATGGCCGTGACTATCCCATGGCGGCGGCTACAGGTCGAAGAGGATGCGCAACGCCTCGACGAGCCGCTCGCCGCGTGGGGAGCCGGCCGTCTCCTTCAAGAGCATGGTCGGCTCGTGGAGCATCTTGGCCAGCGCGGCGCGGGTGGCGGCGTCCACGTGCTCCCACTCCTCCTCGCTCAGGTCGGCCAGCTGGGCCCGGTGCCGCTCGAGCTCGGCGACGCGCAGCGACTCGAGGCGCGACCGCAGCGACGCGATCACCGGGGCCGCGCCGCGCTGGCGGCTGGCCGTCCGGAAGCGCTCCACCTCGGCCGCGACGATGCGGCGCGCCGCCACCGACTCCTCCTGGCGGTCACCGAGCGCGCGGGCCACGGAGGCGCCGAGCGTGTCCATGTCGAGCACGGTGACGTCGTCGAGGGCCGCCACGGCCGGGTCCACGTTGCGCGGCACTCCGAGGTCGATCACGAGGAGGGGGCCGGCCACCGTCGCGAAGTCCTCCACGCCGAGCACGTGGGACTCCGCCGCCACCGCGGAGAGGACCACGTCGGCCTCCGCCAGCTCGGTGGCGACGTGGTCGAGGGGCACCGCCCGCATCTCGAACGGCCCGCCGGTGGACTCGTGCACCAGATCCCTGGCGCGGGTGACGGAGCGGTTGGCCACCACCACGCGCTCGGGCGCGTCGGCCGGTGCGATGTCCGAGAGGGCGCGGCAGACGCCGAGGCCCATTTCGCCGGCCCCCACAACCACGACGCGCGCGCCGCGCAGGCCCGCCTGGTCCGTGCCGCGGGCGACCGTCACCGCGGCGTATGCGAACGACGTCGTTCCCTTGCTGATCCCCGTCTCGGTGCGCACCCGCTTGCCCGTCTGCAGCGCGTGCCGGAAGAGGGCCGAGAGCACCGGGCCGCTGGTGCTCTCCTCCTGCGCCCGTTCGAAGGCGTGCCGCACCTGGCCGACGACCTCGGTCTCCCCGGTCACCACGGACTCGAGGCCCGACGTCACCGAGAACAGGTGGGAGGTGACGTCGTCGTCGAAGCGGATGCTGGCGTGGGCCGACAGCTCCTCCACCGGGACGCCGGAGTGCTCGGAGAGGACCTCGTAGATCTCGGCCACGGCGTCGTGGAAGCGGTCCACCACGGCGTACACCTCGGTGCGCAGGCAGGTCGAGAGCACGACCGTCTCCTGGACGTTGCGGCAGTGGCGCAGCTCGCTGAGCAGCTTGTGCAGGTCGGCATCGCTGACGGCGGCCGCCTCCAGGAGGGGCAGTGGGGCCTGCGTGTGCTGGAGCCCTACGACGACGACGGACACTCGGTTCCTTCCTGGGTCGGCTCACAATGGTGCCCGTCCCACCCCACAGCCTGCCAGTCAGGGGCGGGGCCGGGTACCGCCGAAAGTCCTCAGTCGAGGTCGGAACGGGCCGAGAGGCCCACGGCGCGCATGAGGGGCCCCCGCTCACCGCCGTGTGAGCCGGCCCGCCCGTCCTCCTCCTGGCGGGCCCGGTAGAAGCCCAGGACCTGCAGCTCAATGGACAGGTCGACGTAGCGCAGGTGCACCGAGGGCGGGACGTCGAGCACCCGGGGGGCGAAATTGAGCAGCGAGGTCACGCCGGCCCGCACGAGCAGATCGGCCACGCCCTGGGCCGACCAGCCCGGTGTCGTGATCACCCCGATGTCGGGCCGGTCCTCGGCGCCCAGGGTGGCGATCTCGTCCATGTGGCGCACCTTCATGCCCCGGATCTCCTCACCCACCACCGCCGGGTCGATGTCGAAGAGCGAGGTGACCTGGCACCCGCGCGAAGCGAACGCGGCGGAGTTCGTGAGGGCCCGTCCCAGGTTCCCGATCCCCACGATGGCGACCGACCAGTTCTCGTCGACGCCGAGGGCGCGGTCGATCTGGGAGATGAGGAACCCTGGGTCGTAGCCCGAGCCGCGGGTGCCGAACGAGCCCAGCAGCGAGAGGTCCTTGCGCACCTTGGCGGCGTTGAGGCGCGCCAGCTCGGCCAGCTGCTCGGAGGACACGGTCCGGGCGCCGGCGCGCACCAGCTCGGCCAGGATGCGCTGGTACACGGGGAGCCGCAGCACCGTGGCCTCGGGGATCCGCTTCGCCGGCGCAGGCGGCGCCTGCACATCCGGAGCGGAGGATGCCGAAACGTCCGCCTTCTCGTCGCTCACTGCGTCGGATGGTACCGAGGAGCCTCCCGGCGGCACCAAACCGGGTGGCGCCGGCCCGCTCACCAGGCGAGAACGAGAAGCTCCCCCGCGCCGACGTTCAGCCAGCTCGCCGCCGAGGCCTCGCCGGCCACCACCGCCAGGTGGCCGTTGGCGTCGACGAGCAGCCCGAACTCGCCGTGCTCCAGGTCGCCGAAGGCGTCGACGCAGCGCAGGCGGACCCCGTCGGGGACGAGCGACGGCGGGAGCCCGTCGAGGTACGCCGCGCCCGTCTCCACGCGGGCGGCCAGGTCGATGCTGCCCGCCGACGGGATGCCGGCCACGCGCGCGTCGGCCACGGTCGCCGCCAGCTGGAGGTTGCCGAAGTGGTCGACCCACGTGACCTCGGCGCGCAGGCAGGTCCGGCCGTCGTCGAGGCGGCCCTGCTCGACGACCCCGCCGGCGAGGCGCACCAGTGACGCCGGGTCGACCGCCTCCCCCAGGTCCTCGGGCACCGCACCCGCGCACAGCGCCGCCGCGGCGGGGGCGAAGAGGTCCCGCCCGTCGAAGGTGGGGCCGCGGTCCGCGAGCGGCTGGTCGCGGCGCAGCTCCACCACGCGGGTGATCGGCGCCTCCGCCGCCGCCTCCGCCGCCGCCACGAGGAGCCCGTTGTCGGGCCCGACGAAGCCCAACGTGCCGCCGGCCTCGGCCCGCGTCACGACCAAGGCGAGGCCGCGGCGGGACGTGCCGACCCCGGGGTCGACGACGCCGAGCACGACGCCGGGACCGAGATGCGGCACGGCGCGCACCAGGGTGTGGCTCCCGGCGCGGACGTCGAAGGGTGGCACGTGGTGGGTGAGGTCGATGACCGTCGTCCCGGGGGCGCGCCGCTCAATCACCGCGTGCACGACGCCGACGAACTCGTCCTGCGTCCCGAAGTCCGACAGGAAGAAGACGGTGCGGACGGGCTCGCTCGGCACGGGGCTCGGTCCCTCAGCGCTGCAGGTTGCGCGAGCGTTCCGTGGCGGCCGCCACCGCCTCCATGAAGGCCGAGCGCACCGCCCGGGCCTCGAGCGTCCGGATGCCGGCCGCGGTGGTGCCCGCCGGCGAGGTGACCATGGCCCGGAGCGCCTCGGGGTCGCTGCCGGTCTCCTTGAGGAGGGCCGCCGAGCCGAGCATGGTCTCGACGACGAGCGTCCGGCTGACGTCGCGGGTCAGGCCCATCTGCACCCCGGCCTCCATGAGCGCCTCGGCCACCAGGAAGAAGTAGGCCGGCCCTGAGCCCGAGAGCCCGGTGACCGCATTGAGCAGGTGCTCGGGCAGGCGGACGACCGTGCCGACCGCCGAGAGCACGTCCTGCGCCCAGGCCAGGTCGTGGGAGGTGGCGAAGGACCCGCCCGAGATCGCCGTCACGCCCGCGCCGACCAGGGCCGGGGTGTTGGGCATGGCGCGGACCACGGCGGGCTCCCCGCCGAGGGCCGCCTCCAGGCGCGGGGCGGACACGCCCGCCACGATGGAGAGCAGCCGGGTGACGCCGGTCACGCCGAGGGCGCGGCACGCCCCCTCGGCGGCGTCGGGCTTGCCGGCGAGCACCGCGCCCGCGATGCGCTCGCCCGCGTCGTCGAGCAGCCCGGGCTCGGGGGCGGTCACGGTGCGCAGGCCCGGGTACTCCGACTCGAGCTCGTCGCGGCGCTCGGCGACCGGCTCGACGACGGTCAGGTCACCGGTGCCCGCCCACCCGGAGCGGAGCAGGCCGCCCAGCAGGGCGCCCCCCATCTTCCCGCCGCCGACGATGAGCAGGCTCGACACCCGCCCGACGATACCGAGCGCGGGCGGGGGCCGCGGCAACCGAGCGCGGCCGGGGCGGCCGTCGCTACGAGCGCCGGGGGCGCCGCCGGTAGCTCTGGGGGTGCGCCATCGTCATGGCCGTCGGGAAGTGGTCGTCGGTGTAGAGGACCGACGACCCGGCGATCCGGTCCAGCTCGTCGTCGTCGACCTGCCGCGCCGGGACCCGGCCGACCAGGTAGACGGCGTCCTCGGGCCCCAGGGCGAACCACATGCCGAAGAGGTGCGCGTTGCGGCGCAGGAGGTAGGCGTACACCTCCGCCTGGTTGGTCTCGGGGGCCGGCATGAATTGGGCCTCGAAGTGCAGGGTGCGCTGCTTGAGGGTGAACCAGACGGTGATGAAGTCCTTCTCGTCGCCCTTGAAGCGCAGGTACCAGCGGTGCGACGCCGTGCGGTCGGTGACCTCCTGGCGCTCGGCGGCCACCAGGAACCCGCCGGCGGCCAGCTCGCGCTCGGCCCAGGCGTCGATGCGGGCGACGGCCGCCGCCATCTCCGCCTCCTCGGGGAGGTCGACGATCGGCACCGGTCGGTCCCGGGTCTCCGGCCGGGCGCGCTCAGCTGCACTCGACGAGGCGGCCCGAGGCCAGCTCGTCGTGCAACGCCACCAGCTCGGCGGCCGCGGCCCGCCAGGTGTAGAGGCGGGCCCGCAGCACCGATGCGGTGCTGAAGCGCTCGGCGGCCAGCGGCTCGGCGAAGGCCCGGCGCACCGCGGCGGCGTAGGCGCGCGGGTCGGGGTCGTCGACCAGGAAGCCGGTGTGGCCGTGGTCGACCAGCGTCGTGAGCCCGCCGACGGCGGAGGCCACCACGGGCGTCCCGCAGGCCGACGCCTCGAGCGCCACGAGCCCGAACGACTCGGAGCGGCTGGGGACGATGCACACGTCGGCGGCGCGGTAGTACGACGACAGCAGCTCGTGGGGCTGGGGGTCGACGAAGTGGACGTGGTCGCGCACGCCGCGGGCGTCGGCCGCGTCGTGCAGCCCCTGGAGCGACTTCTCCCCGTGGGGCCCGCTGGGCCCGCCCACGACCACCAGCCGGTAGGGCTCCCCGCCGTCCTCGAGCAGCTCGGCGAGCGTCTCGATCGCCACGTCGGCCCCCTTGAGCGGCTGGATGCGGCCGACGAAGAGCAGCAGGCGGCCGTCGAGGGGGAGGCCGAGGGCGCGGCGGGCCTGGGGCCGGTGGCCCGGGCCGAAGAACGCATGGTCCACCCCGGGCGGCACGATCCGGACGCGACCGGGGTCGCCGCCGTAGAGCGACACGATCTGGTCGGCCTCGACGGTGCACGACGCCAGCACGGCGTCGGAGCAGTTGATGACGGACGCCTCGGCCTCGGCCCGGCGGTGCGGCATGTCCGCCTCGACCTCCTCGGGCATCGACTCGGCCTTGACCCGGTCGAGGGTGTGGAACGTGCACACGAGCGGCAGGTTCAACTCGTGCTTGATCACGTGGCCCGAGAGACCCGACAGCCAGTAGTTGGCGTGCACCGA